>JBKPUA010000432.1:0-4524 GCA_046735815.1 Pseudomonadota bacterium | reverse complement strand
AAATGGGTGCCGCTGATCCAGGCCGCCGGCGTCGCCGGCAATTGAATGAAGCTGACTGACGAGGAGCAGGCGCTGCGCGCGGGCGAAGGGGGCCCGGCGGCACAGTGGGCGATCGAGCACCAGATCACGGTCGGCGACTATCTCGGCGCCCACGACTTCGTCGCCGTGAGCCAGGCGCACATCATGGCCGATACGGAATCGCTCGGCATCGCCGGGGTCGAGTGGCTAGAGCGCATGGCGCGTCTGCCGGCCGATCAGCGGCGGCTGCGCATTCCCACTATCACCGACCCGCGCGGCACCGATTTCGCGGCCGCGCACCGCCTCAAGCAGCAGCCCTGGATGCTCGAGCTCGAACGCCGCACCATCGCCGCGTTCGAGTCGCTGGGCGTGCTGATGACCAACACCTGCATCAACTACCAGACCATCATGCCGCCGGTGCGCGGCGAGCACGTCGCCTACGGCGACACCGGCGTGGTGATCTATTCCAACAGCGTGTGCGGCGCGCGCTCGAATTTCGAGGGTGGGCCGTCGGCGCTGAGCGCCGCGCTCACCGGGCGCACACCCCGCTACGGCTACCATCTCGACGAACGGCGGCAGGCCACCCTCTTCGTCGATGTGCGCTCCACCCCGTGCGAGCTCGCCGACTGGGGCGCGCTCGGCGGCATCGTCGGTCGCCTCGCCGGCGACTATTGGCAGGTCCCGGCGCTCATCGGCATCGACCGCGTGCCCAGCTCCGATGAGATGAAGCATTTCGGCGCGGCGCTTGCGAGCTACGGCTCCGTCGCGCTGTTCCACATGATCGGCATCACGCCGGAAGCGCAAGACGCCGATGATATCTTTGCAGTGGGTGCAAGGCTGCCAGTGCATACTGTCGATGAAGCCGACATCCGCGCCTTCGCGGCCGGCTACGCGCGCGATATCGACACCGTGGATCTCGTCGTATTCTCGGCGCCGCAGCTGAGCCTGATCGAGCTGCAGCAAGTGGCCGGCCTGCTCGACGGTCGCCGCGCGACCATCCCGCTGCTTGCCGTGACCAGCCCGCAGGTCAAGCCCGACGCCGATCGTCTCGGTCTCACCGCGCGCATCGAGGCTGCGGGCGGCATGGTGCTCTCAGGCATGTGCTTCTATCAGAGCTACGCGCGCGAGATGGCGGAGGCAAACGGCTGGCAGCGGCTGGCCACGAACTCGGCCAAGCTCGTCAACATTCTCGGCGGCTACGGCTATAAGCCCGTGCTCCTCCCCATGGCGGCCTGCGTCGAGGCCGCCTGCTCCGGCGGGAGGATCGCTCGATGACCACGACCATACATTATGCCGGCGCCGGCATGGGCGCGAAGGTGCAGGGCCGCGCGCTCGTGGCCAAGGACGGCTTCTCCGCGCGCTACGATCTCGACCGCCTGCGCGGCGTGTTCTCGCGACCAACCCACAAGCTCGCCGGCGAGAGCTATATCGGTCGGGTGCTCGTGCTCGACGCCGCCAAGGGCGGCGTCGCCACCGCCTGGATGCTCTACGAGATGAAGTCGCGCGGCGTTGTGCCGGCCGCGCTGGTGCTCAACGCCGTCAATCCGATCATGGTGCAAGGCGCCGCGCTTGCCGGCTTTACGATGATCTCCGGCTTCGATCGCGACATCACGCAAGCCATCCCGGACGGCGCCATGGTGGAGGTCGACCCGACGGGAGAGCGGCCGCTCGTTCGTATCGTGGGTTGAGATGATCACGACTCCACCACCGTGGCGGACGACATGAAGTTACCAGAATCCAGAAAATCGCTATCATCCATGCGAAGTCCGAAGGCCTCGGAAAACTCCTGCTTGATGGTTCGCGCTCATGCTCATGACCGGAAAGGAATATCTGCAGAGTATCCGTGACGGCCGCGTCATCTATGTCGGCAAGGAGCGGGTGAAGGATCAGACCACGCACCCCGCCTTCGCCGATGGCGCGCGCACCTACGCCGCGCTGTTCGACATGAAGTCGGATCCTGCGCTGCGCGACGTCATGACGTTTGAGGAGGGCGGCGAGCGCTACAGCATGTACTACCTGCAGCCGCGCTCGCAGGAGGATTTGCGTCGTCGCAACCGCGCCCACCGCAAGATCGCCGACTTCTGCTTCGGCCTGATGGGCCGCACGCCCGATGCCTTCGCCGGCAATCTGACCGGACTCTCAATGAGGCCCGAGGTGTTCGACAGCGAGCCCGGTGGCAACCGCAACAATCTCCTGGCCATCTACCAGCATGTGCGGCGCAACGACCTGTTCGCAACCTACGCGATCGTCCCGCCACAAGGCGCGCGCAACAAGGACTACTATCTGGCCAAGGGACTGCCGCAGCCCGCGCTGCGGGTCACCGCGGAAGACGACAAGGGGGTTACGCTCAACGGCATGAAGATGCTGGCGAGCGGCGCCGCCTATGCGCACGAGGTGCTGATCGGAAACGTGATGCCGCTTGCGCCCGATCAGCTCAAGGAATCCATCACCTGCGTGATCCCGCTCAACCTGCCCGGCCTCACGCTGTGGTCGCGCGAGCCGTTCAACCGCTTGGGTCTGCATCGCTTCGACCGCCCGCTCACCACCCGCTTCGATGAATCCGACTGCATGCTGGTGTTCAAGGACGCCAAGGTGCCGTGGGAAAAGGTCATCGTGCACGACAATCCCGGCCTTTCGCGCGACATCTACATCAAGACCGCGGCGCACGTCATGGCGAACCATCAGTCGAACGTGAGGTTCGGCTCGAAGCTGCGCTTCATGCTCGGCGTTGCAAGCCTGGTCGCGCGCTTCACCGGCGCCCGCGACATCCCGGCGGTGCGCGACACGCTGGGACGGCTCGCTGCGATGGAGGCGGGCTTCAACGCGATAATCGATGGACAGATCGAGGCCTATCAACCGTTCGACAACGGCTTCGTCGTGTTCAACCGGCGTTATATGTATGCCGCCATCCACTGGGCGATGGAGAACCATTCCCATTTGATCGACACCATGCGCGAGCTGATGGGCGGCGGTCAGTTTCAGTTTCCCGCCAGCATCGACGTGCTGGAAGATCCCGAGCTGCGCGAACTCTTCGAGACCTTCTGGACCGCCGGCGATTTCGCTGCCGCCGACCGCATGAAGCTGTTCAAGCTCGCTTGGGATCTCGTGGGTTCGGATCATGCGAGCCGCGCCACGTCGTATGAGAAATTCTTCGTCGGTCCCGCCTTTGCCGTGCGCAACTACAATTTCATCAACACGCCGTGGGATGAGCTGCACGCGGCGATAGAAGGCTTCATGGGCACCTATGGAACCGGCGAGAACGCCGCGGGAGGCTTTCGTGAGTGATTACGCCAAAGGTGTTGTGATCGCGCTCGGACCGGAGGATGGCGAGTCGTTCTGGCAGCCGTTGCCTTCGACCGGTTACGTGATCAACAAGATCAGCCCCTACAACTCGCCCTACGACGGATTCTCGACCGGTCTGCAGGTGCTCGAGCCCGGCGCGCACATCCGCCGCCATGCCCACGAGCGCCAGCACGAGCTCCTCTTCTGCTATCAGGGCACAGGCCAAGCCGACGTCGACGGCAGGCTCTACGACGTCATCCCCGAGACCATGATCCTGATCGGGCGGGGATTGCAGCACAAGGTGACGAACACCGGCACTGGTCAGATGCGCCTGCTCTGGTTCATCACGCCCGCCGGTCTGGAGGATTGGTTCCGCGCGATCGGGCGGCCGCGGCGCGCGGGCGAACCACTGCCCCCGCCCTTCGATCGGCCCGCCAATGTCGAGCTCATCCAGGCGCAGCAGCGTTTCATCCGGCCGGATAAGGACTGAGCACTACGAATCGCCGCGCGACGATCCCGCTGCTCGTCGTGGTCAGCCCGCAGGTCAAGCCTGACGCCGACCGCCTGAACCGCGCTCGACCAGCTCGGCCGGCCGGAACATCTCCTTGACCAAACGGATTTCGCCCCGGAGTTCAATCGCTCGCGGTCTCTGGCATTGAGGCGCAGTCCGCCCGTGGCTTCCGGGGAACCCTGCTGTCTGCTATCCTCCACGCCTTGGTGACAACGGCATGATGACGTCTAAGATCTTGCGAATCATTGCGCCGGTCATGCTTCTATTTGGTGGGCCGGCTCTCGCACAACCCGATACGCGGCGTGGGTTGAGTCTCGCTCGCGAACATTGTGCACAATGCCACGCCATTGATAACGCCGGCGAGAGTCCGCTCGCGGCTGCACCTCCTTTTCGCGACTTGCATCTCAAGTACGCTGTTTCAGACTTGCAGCGACCCTTGACCCAAGGACCACATACGAAGTTTCGATTTGAACCCAGTCAAATTGAGGCCCTCATGGCGTATCTAAAGACACTGGGTCGTTAGGAAGGTCGTCTATCGGATCAGCATGGCCCTCGTTGCCGGCCCGGCCGGCGCCGCAGGCGGCAACACCAGTCCGCCCCCACGACCTCTCGGCGCCCCGATCCGCCCGCCTCGGCGGACCAACCAGGCGCTAGATCGGCCGGACCCATGCCAATGTGAACACTGTGCAAAATCGAGCAGGCAAGTCTCAAAA
>JBKPUA010000431.1:0-6987 GCA_046735815.1 Pseudomonadota bacterium | reverse complement strand
GAGGTCGAAAAGATTGACCTTATGGGTGAGCTCGGCGCGATCGAAGGTGCATTCCTCGACCAGCGAGACATGGTACCCGGAAGAGTAGCCATCCACGGCGCTTGCGCGCACGCAGCCGGAGGTGCTCTCGCCGCAGACGATCAAACTTTGAATGCCGAGCAGCGAGAGATGCGAGGGCAGCGGCGTGCCCTGGAAGATGCTGGCGCGCTGCTTGGTGATGATGACGTCCTCCGGTTGCGGTGTGAATTCGTGATAGATGGCGTAGCCGTCGGGGGAAACGTCGATCTGCCGCCGGGTGGAGACCGCCCCCTTCGGCCGGTTCTGCGGGCGGGTTTCTTGGGTGCAATAGAAGATCGGGACGCCGGCCCGCCGCGCGGCGGCGAGGAGCCGCTTGGTCGGAGCGATCGCGCGATGGGCAAAGATGCCGCAGGAATTGGGATAGCGCGCGTTAAGGTCATTGGGTGAATGCGGCCCGCCGCGATAGACCAGGTCGTAGAGATCGATGGCGAGTAGCGCGGGCCGCGGGCCGACGAAAGTCTCGCGCCGCCAGCCGGCATAGAGCTCCAAATCGGCGTCAGGGATCACGTCCTTCCAGCAGTGCTCGTTGAACTTGTCGATCGATGCCATGTCGGGGGGCGCTCCTGATGCCGCTATCGGGGGAAATGATAGCGTCCGATGATCCCGCTGGATAGAACCGAGACTCGGACTTCATACGATGCGGGACGGCCCTGCTCTTGCCTAGAGCGGGATGACTTTTCTTCGAATCGTCATCCCGCTCTAGCATATGGGTGGAGCATGATCTTTTCCGAAAACCGGTGTCCACTTTTCGGGATCATGCTCTAGACACCACGCCAGGCAAAATAGACGGTCAGCGCGGTGCCGAGCACAACAACGAAGCCCTTGATCAGCCGTTGATCGAGCCGCTGCGCCCAGTGCGCCGCCGCATAGGCACCGAACGCCGAGCCTGCGAGCATCGGTAGTGTCTGCGGCCAGCGCACCACGTCTGCCACAATAAAGGCGATGACGGCGGTCGTCGTCATTATGCCCACCAGCGCCATCTTGAGGCCGTTCATGGCGTAGATGTCCCGCATACCGAACAGCGTAAAAGCAGCCAGCATCAGAAAACCGATGCCCCCGCCGAAGTATCCGCCATAGATCGCCATGATGAAAACCACGACCAACGCGCTGCGCGGGCCAAGCTGGATACGTCGGATCGCATTCATCGGAGCGAAATTGCCGACGGCAAATACGACCGTGGCGAACAGAATCAGCCATGGTACGAGACTCGCGAAGATCGCGGTTGGGGTCCACAAGAGCAGAAGCGCGCCAATCAGCCCGCCGAGAAGACTCAAAGCGAACAAGCCCACGATGCTGATTTCGCCGATTGCGAGGATGTTGCGGCGATACGCCCATGCGCCCGCAAACGTTCCGGAAAACAGCGCGACGACGCTCGACGCATTCGCATCGATGGGATCAAGACCAGCCAACAGGAGCGCTGGAAATGTCACCAAGGTCCCGCCGCCGGCGAGCGAGTTCAGGGCTCCGCCGAGGAATGCCGCGGCGATGAGAATGACGGTAGTCACGCGTGCGATATGTGCAGGCTGGGGTGTGAGGCAGTTAGCTGGATTGCCGTAGCACGGCGCTACACGGTCTTCATACCTCGCAGAGCATAGCGAGCCATGTCGCGATCATGTCGGCCACTTGGCCTTGTCGCGCAGGGCGATGGCCGCCTCGCGCGCTTCTGCGACTATCTTGCCATGGTCGAAGGCGGTGAATTTGCCGCCGCGGCGCAGGACGCGACCGTCGACGATGACGGTGTCTACGTTCGTCGGCATGCCGAGCGAAACGATCGCCTCATAGGGGTCGCCTGCGGGCGCCATGTTGATATCCGTGGTGCGCACTAGGACAAGATCGGCGCGTTTGCCGGGCGTGATCGAACCGGTGCGGTCGGCGATGCCGAGATCGACGGCCCCGTCGAGCGTCGCGAGCTGCAGCAGCCGCTTCAAGGTGAGCGGCACTTTCGCGCCGATGCGGTGCGAATGCAGCGCGAACAGGATGCGCATCGAGCCGAACGGATCGCAGCTGATGGAGGCGATGTGGTCGGTCGACAGGCTGACCTTGACGCCGGCCTCCAAGAGCTCGCCGAGCTGGATGACGCCGAGCTGCGACGCCCGGCGCGCCTCGAGCTGGGGCGACGTCGAGTAGCTGACGCCTCGGGCCTTCAGGATCGCCCGCTCCTCGGGCGTGGTCAGCAGCGGATGAACGAGCTGCACATCGGAGCCGAGCAGGGCGGCCCGCTCCAGCTCCGTGATCGGGCTAGCGCCGGACGTGTGCATCGTGATCGGCAGGCCCAGCGCCCGGGCGCCATCCCAGTCGCGTTTGATATGCTCGATGGTCAAGACACCGCGGGACGCCGCCGCCGCCGAGCCGCCGATCGTAAGCGCGCCGAGATTGCGCGAGCAGATGCCGAGCGTGAGCAGATTGTCTTTGTCGGGCATCCAGTCCTTCTTGACGCGCGCCAGGCCGGCGAAATCCATCGGCGCGTCGTCGGGCATGCCCACAGGTGTGCCGTAGGCGAAACGTCCGCGGATGCCCGTGTCGCGCATGCCCGACAGCTCAGCGTCAGCGTGCTCGGGACTGCGCGTGTTGTGGGACCAGTTATGCACCGTGGTGACGCCGGCCGCGAGCGCCTCGGCGGCGCCCAGACGGACGGAGCGATAGCTGTGCTCGGGCTCCATCAGCGGTCCGAGACGCGCGGTCACCGGGAAATAGCCGAGCGCGGGAACGTCGGCGCGGACGAAGAGGCGGAACAGGGCGTTCCACAGATGGAAATGAGTGTCCACGAAGCCGGGAATGCAGATCATGCCGGCGCCGTCGATGACCTGCGCGGCCGGCGCCTCGATCTTCGGACCGACTGCGACGATCGCCCCTTCGCGGACATGCACGTCGCCGGTGCCGAGGTCGGGCACGGCGGGGTCCATCGTGAGCACGGTGACGCCGCGGATGAGCAGCTCGCCGCGTCCGGGTAGCGGCGCGCCCGGCGCGCCGGCGGTGCGCGCGACCGGCTGCGCCGACAGGCCCTTTGGAATGAGCGCCGCCGTTCCCAACGCCGCCGCTCCCTGCATAAGCCTACGCCGGCTGAAGCTCTTGGCTGTCATTTGCGTTCCTCTGGGCGATTGCTTCGCCGCACGATGCGCGATTGCCGAACAGGCACCCAATACCACCCGGGGACGATCTCAACGGGATCTCCAGCAAAATTCAAGAGAGTCTCAAGCCCCGCGTCAGGCTTGCCATCGCAGGCACCGCTACGTCCGTGGGCCGCAAATACTGCCGGTCAAGACGTGGAGGACAAGATAGTGGCACGCACGACGCTTCCTCGCCGCGGATTCCTGCGTCTGGCCGCGGGCGCGGTCGCGCTACCCCCGCTCGCGCGGCTCGCGCGCGGACAAGCTTATCCGTCTCGGCCGGTGCGGATCATCGTCCCGTTTGCTCCCGCCGGCCCCAACGACATCATTGCCCGCGTGCTGGGACAATGGCTGGCGGAGCGGCTTGGCCAGCCATTTGTCATCGACAACCGGCCCGGCGCGGCGAGCAATCTCGGCACCGAGGCGGTCGTGAATGCGGCAGCCGACGGGTACACCGTCTTGCTGGCATCCTCGCCGCACGCAATCAATGCGACGCTTTACGACAAACTCCATTTCGAGTTCAGGCGCGACATCGCGCCGGTCGCCGCGATCATGCGCGTGCCGAATGTGATGGTGGTCGACCCGACCTTTCCGGCTCGATCGGTACCCGATTTCATCGGCTATGCCAAAGCCAATCCGGACAAGCTCAATTTCGCATCGTCAGGGATCGGCGCGTCGAACCATATGTCCGGGGAGTTGTTCAAGATCATGACCGGAACCGCGATGACGCACGTTCCCTACCGCAGTTCGGGGCCTGCACTGACCGATCTTTTGGCCGGCCGGGTGCAGGTGATGTTCGACGCCATCACCTCCACGATAGAGCATATCAGAGCGGACAGGCTGCGTCCGTTGGCCGTGACATCGGCGCCGCGATCGGCTCTGATTCCAGATACGCCGGTCATGAGCGATTTCGTGCCCGGCTACGATGTAAGCAACTGGTTTGGGCTTGGCATGCCGAGTCATGCGCCGGCGGAGGTCATCGACAGGCTCAATGCTGCCGTGAACGAAGGCCTTGTGGATCCCAGATTGAAGGCGCGCTTCGCGGACATGGGAGGAACCCCATTGCCCGGCTCGCCTTCGGATTTCGGCAAACTCATTGCTAACGAGACCGAAAAGTGGAGCAAGGTCATCCGCACTGCCAATATCAAGCCGGAGTGATGCGTTCGCAAAATCCGTGCCATGGAGGCGCGGCTTGCGACGCCAGAGCCCTTGCGGAAATCACCCCCTCCGTAGAAGCTGGCACCATGCTTGGCTCTCGAGTCGGGGCTTCCTTGAAGCTATGCTCTTGTCTTACCGCCGCGATCCTCGGCTTGGGCGCATCGACGGCATCCGCCAATGTCCTCATCTCCGTGGACAAGAGCACGCAGCAGATGACCGTCTATGTCGATGGCGCGCCGCGCTACCAATTCGCCGTGTCCACCGGTCGCGCCGGATACGGGACACCCGGCGGCACGTATCGTCCGCAGCGGCTGGAGCGGACGTGGTTTTCGAAAGAGTACTACAATTCTCCCATGCCTTACTCGATCTTTTTCCATCGCGGTTATGCCATCCATGGCAGCTATGAAATCAGCCGTCTTGGCGGGCCCGCGTCCCACGGCTGCATCAGGCTTCATCCGCATAACGCGGCTGCGCTCTTTGCGCTCGTGAAACAACAGGGTGCCGACGCCACGACGATCGTCGTGTCCGGGGGGACGTCCGCAAGAGCAAGACGCTAGCCAAAAGCAAATCAAAGGCTATCGACAGAGGCCGTTCAGCAAGCAAGCTTGACGCCGATCTGCGCCGACGGTTCATGCACGGCTTAGCGTCCCTGCCATCCAATCTCCCGTGAGCGGGCGAAACTTGTAGCTGATGTTGAAGCAGACGTGGTTGCCCTCCGGATAGACGACCAGCTCGGACCGTCCGGACGCCAGGCGCGCCAGCCGTTCGCCGTCCGCCGGAGGAATGAGGCGGTCGCCGGCGCCGAAAATCACCAGCAGCGGGCATTTGATGTTCTGCGCCCGCCCTTCGAGCGTCAACGCCTTCCCGCGCACGTAGCATTCCTCGATCGTCTTGGAGTGGGAGCGAACGCGGAAGACCTCCTGCGAGACCTTCGGCATCTTCGGCAGCACAGTGCCCCAGTCGAACGGGCCGCAATTGGCGATGCAGGCCTTGAGACGCGGCTCGCCGGCCGCGGCGAGCGGCGCATAGAGCGCGCCCAGGCTCTGCCCGACGATGCCGACGCGCGAGCCGTCGACGTCGTCGCGTTGCTCGAGGACGTCGATCACCGCTGCGATCGCTTCGCCCCATTCGTGCGTCACCGGCAGATGAAACGAGGTCTCGCCCTGACCGGGTCCATCGAGCGTCAAGGCGGCGAGGCCGCGGTCGACGAAGCTCTCGGCCCATGCGTGCAGCTCCTCCTTGCAGGCATCGAGCCCCGGCAGGATGATCGCGACGGCCGGTCGCTCCACGCCGCGCGGCTTGCGCAGCCATCCCGGCATCGCTACGCCACGATAAGGAAACTCGACGCGCTCGATCGGCGGATCGAGATGCGGTGCGCCGGCGGAATAGCAGCGCAGCATCGCATTGTGGGCGGTGCGGAATTCCTCCGGCCGGTCGGCAAACAAATGCTTGCCGTAGTGGTAATAGATCGCCGCGCGCACGAACGCCTCCGCCGCGGTGCGCTGAAATCCCCTGGCGGCGGCCTCATGGCCCAGCGCCTCATGGCGTGCGCCTTCCTCGCACCACAAGTGGCACCAGTCGTCCCAGCGCGTTATCCGCGGCATCAACGCGCGCAGATCGTTCGGGTCGACGCCGGTGGCCTCATAGCGGGGAATGAAGTGCGAGAAGATCAGATCGACTTGCGGGTCACGCTGCATCGCGGTCCATTCACTTTACCGGGCGGATGTCGAAGCGAAACGATCCGAGACATCAGGGCGCCTTGGCGCCTGCGTCTTCGACGACCCTCGACCACTTGGCCTCTTCCCTGTCGATATCCTGCGCGTAGTCGTCCGGAGACCCGGGCGCAGGCTCGGCGCCATCGGCCGCGATTCGCGTCTTCACGAGGTCGGAGGTGAGGGCGTCCTGCAGCGCCGTGTTGAGCCGCTTGACGATCGGCGCCGGCGTCCCGGCTGGAGCCAGCAGACCGTAGACTTGCTGCGCCTCGAAGCCCCGCAGCCCGGATTCATCGATGGTCGGCAGGTCGGGCAGGATCGGTGAGCGCTGCAGGCTCCCGATCGCCAGCGCGCGCAGCGCGCCGCTCTTGATATTGCCGAGCGTGGGCGGGAGGCTGCTGAAGATCATCCCGACGTGGCCGCCCATGACGTCATTGATCGCGGGATTGGCGCCGCGAAACGGCACGTGGGTCATCTTGATGTCCGCCATGCTGGCGAACAGCGCTCCGAAAAGATGATTGCCGCTGCCGACGCCGCCGGAGCCGTAGGTGAGCTTGCCCGGTTCCTTCTTGCCGAGCGCGATCAGCTCCTGCACGGATCGCGCCGGCACCGACGGACCGACCACGAGGACGATCGCGCTCTTTGCGATCAGCCCGATCGGTGCAAAGTCCTTGCGCGGATCGTATCCCACGTTCGGGTACACCGACGGCGCCATGGCAATCGTGCCGGTGCTGCCCATCACCAGCGTGTATCCGTCCGGTGCGCTTTTCGCGAGCTGACGCGTGCCGAGGGTGCCGCCCGCTCCGGGACGATTCTCCACGATGATCTGCTGGCCCAAGCCGCGGGTCATCGTATCCGCGAGGATGCGGGCGATCGCATCGTTGCCCCCGCCCGGCGCCTGCGGAACGATCAGCGTGATCGGCCGCGCGGGA
>JBKPUA010000430.1:0-5920 GCA_046735815.1 Pseudomonadota bacterium | reverse complement strand
GGTGTGGGTCATTCCCAACATCGAGCATTTTCACTGGGAGATCGGTAACGCGGCGCCGGATGTGCGCAATCACTCGCGCCGCGACTACGGCAATCGGGTGGGCGTGTGGCGGGTCATCGAGGTGATGGAGAAGAACGGGGTGCGCGGGACCGTCGCGCTCAACGGGGAAGTTGGAAAATATTATCCCCGCATCATGGAGGAATGCGCGCGGCTCGATTGGGAGCTGATGGGCCACGGACTGACCAACTCGGTCATGCTCAGCGGTCTCGCCAAAGACAAGGAGACGGCGATCATCGCGGAAAGCAAAGCGATCATCGAGGGGCTCGGTCAAAAGATGCGGGGCTGGCTGGGGCCGGGGCTCACCGAGACGTTCCAGACCCTCGACCTCCTGCGCGAGCACGGTGTCGAATATGTCTGCGACTGGGTCAATGACGACCTCCCCTACCGCATGCGCAATGGGCTCTACTCCATTCCTTATTCCGTCGAGTTGAACGACATGCCGCTGTTCAACGTGCCCTCGATCGACATCCACGATTTTCACCGCCGCATTTGCGAGAGCTTCGACGTGCTATACGAAGAAGGCGAGCGCATCCCGCGCGTCATGGGGATTGCACTGCACCCGTTCCTCATCGGCGTGCCGCACCGGATCAGATATCTCGACAGCGCGCTCAAATATATCTCGTCGCACTCACGCGTCTGGTTCGCCACCGGCTCTGAAATCATCGCGGCGTATCGCCAACAGGAGAAGGTCGCGCTGTAACCCAGTGGTTTCCGTTTTCCGCGGAAGTGCGGCGGCCGTAGAGCATGATCCCGAAAAGTGGATACCGGTTTTCGGAGAAACATCATGCTCCAGCAAGAAAGTAGAGCGGGATGACGAATCGAAGAGAAGTCATCCCGCTCTACGGTGCGCGGCCTGCGGGTTCGACGAAGGCGGCGGCCTTCTGCACGATCGCTTTCGGGGCACCGTAGGCGCGTGCCAAGAGCGTTTCGATCTCGCTTGCGGCCAGCGGGTCGATCTCCAATTGCGCTCTCTCCGCCTCGGCGCGGAATTCGCCGTCTCGCAGCGTCGCCTCGAAGGCGTATCGCAGCGCCGCAAGGCGATCGGCGGGAACGCCAGGCGGGGCGGCGAACGGGCGGCCGGCTTCCTGGCGGATCAGGATCAACTCCAGCACTTCTTTGTTCTCGGCATCGGTCACGAGCTCGAGTGCGCTCGGCACGTCCGGCAAGTCGGCCAGTTTCTGCAAGCCCATCTGGACGATGACATTGAGCAGCTTGTCTTTGATCCAGTGAGGGCGCGACGCCTTGATGGTCGACCACGACAAGCCGCAGATGCCTTCAGCCTCGCCGCGCTCGATCGACAGCGTGAGGCCCGCGCCGGTGTCATAGCCGGCGATCACCTTGAATTTCGTGCCGATGAGCGCGTTCAGGGCTTTGGGTACGATCGCGGTGTTGGAGGTGGCGCCGGCCGCGGCGACAATGACCTCGCGCGCACGCGCGGCGGCGATGGTCTTGACCGGCGACTGATGCCAGGTAGCGCAGACGTTCTGCAATTTGCCGATGCTGCCCAGCCAGTTGAAGGCGCGCGCGTCATAGCGCGCCCCGGCATTGCCGAACAACGGCTCCATGGCGGCGCCGTTGGTGAAGGCGGCGATGGTCGAGCCGTCCTTGTCGGCGGTGGTGTAGAGCGTGCTTGCGGCGGCAAGGCCGGCCGCCGCCGGCATGTTCTTCGCGATGATGACGGGATTGCCGGGAATATGTCGCGACATATGCCGGGCGAAGACGCGGGCATAAGTATCGTAGCCGCCGCCGGCGCCGCTGCCGACCAGCATGGTGATAGGTTTGCCGCGATAGAATTCCTCGACCGTCTGCGCCGACGCGTTGGTGGGGCCAAGCAATGCGGCCGTCGCCAATAGCGCAATTGTGTGATCCGTCACCCTGAGGCGCGAGCGAAGCGAGCCTCGAAGGGCCCAGATGGTGCCCGACATCCTTCGAGGCGCTCCTTCGTCGCGCGCCTCAGGATGACGGATCGAGAGCATCGCCCTGCTCGAGCACTTTACGTTTAGCGTTTGTATTTCTGCTGCATCGCGGCGAAATAGCCTTCCGACCGCAGCGCGTCGAGCAGGCTCGTGTCTATGTAATCCTCGACCTTCTGGCTGCCGCCGGGGAACTGCACCAGGATGTTCTCGGCGCCCCGGCGCGAGATTTCGAGGTCGGCGGGCGATTGTGCCTTGAAATCATTGTAGGTGATGTCGAGGATCTTCGGATCGGTGATCCTGAGTTCCTTCGCCAACACCTCCTTGGCGCGCGCTGCATCGGTCAGCGCGAGGTAATTGCCCTCGATCGTTGCCTTGAGGAAGCGCAAGAGGCGGTCACGTCCGCCCGCGATGTCGGCGCGCCGCACGACGATCGAGCTGAACACCCACGCAATCTGCTCCGGCACGAGATCGACGAGCACGTTGACGCCTTGCGCGCGCGCGAGGCTCGCGATCGGCTCGTTCATCGGCGTCGCCTTGATCTCGCCCGACCTCACCGCGTCGAGCCGCCGCATGCCGCCGCCATATTCCTTCAACGTCACGTCGTTGCGCGTGAGCCCCAGCCGCGCCAGCGCCAGCGTGACCGTGGAATCGCTTTCGGATCCGAACGTGCTCACGCCGATCACGCCGCCCTTGAGGTCCTCTGCCGTCTTAACCCCCGGCGCGGAAAAGAAAGTGAAACGGATGACATTGCTCAAAGAGGCGATGCTGCGCAGCTCGCCACCGCCCCGGTTGACGCGGATCACCGAGGACAGCCCCACATGCATGACGTCGAGCCGGCCGGCTTGCAGCTCCGCCGCGCCGCGGCTGCCGCCGTTCATATTGATGATGTCCACGTTCAGGCCGTGGGCGGCATAGAAGCCCGCGTCGCGCGCGGTGTACCAAGCAAGCACCGTGTTGACCGGATCCGAGATGCCGGCCTTGAACTCGATCGCCTCCTGCGCCAGCGGCTGCGATCCCGCGAGTGCGACGGTCAGAGCCGCAATGGGCGCGGCGCCGTGACGGCGTATCGTTGGCATGATCGGTCGTCCTTCCGCTTTTGACTTTCTCGCACCCGCAGGGCGGGCGTTGCGGCCCGACTGCGACGCAGGCCGATACCTTACCACCGCAGCCAAGGGACCGTCCGCCCCTTGCTCTCGCCGCGGCATGCCGCGACGCCGACGGCGGCTGTGGATGCACGGGAGAGATCAAAACTCCCGCAACAGGCGGCCGAATCCCGCGATGCGATCGTCGATCCCGCAACGGCGCAGCGCGTCCCAGACGATCGCCTGGTGCGCTGCCATCACGTTGACGCCGAACTCGCGCTCGAGCACGTCGATGGCTTCCGCCGTCGGCCAATGGGGCGACGGCAGCAGGATCGAATCGGCGTCGGGGTGCTCGCGCATAAGCTTGCGCCCCATCTCGATCGCGGCATGACGCGGAATCCGCCCGATCTGGTTGAACGCGCTGCCCCAGCCGGTGGCGCCCAGCACCTCGCAACCGAAATGGGAGCCGTAGCTGGCGATCCGGTCGGTCTCGCTCAGCTCGTAGGGCTGCGCCACCACCACCTTCTTGCAGCCGAGCGCCTTGGCCGCCTTGGCCTGCGCGGATGCGCTGGTGGAGACCTTGACCTTCAGCTCGGCCTCGAGCTCGACGATCATCTGTTCCGCGTTGGCATAGCCCTTCGACAAATTGATGGGAACGCCGCCGAGCACGACGATGTCAACGCCCGCCGCCGCCATTTCGCGCGCGGCCTTCATGCTGATGTCGTAGGAGCGGTCGACCTCGTCCTTGCTGCGCACCACGATCGCTAGCGTGGTGAGGACGAGCGTCACGCCGGCCGGAACGATCTTGTAGAACTCGTAGGGAAAGATTTCGGTCGTCAGCGGCGGCGAGGTGTAGCCGATGCGCGCTCGATATCCGTAGATGTTCGCGCGCGCCGCTGCGGGTGAGGTCATTGCGCGTATCGCTGTGAGCCGAGAGGGACGACCGGCTTCGCTTGCAGAAGCCGCCGCAAGCTAACGTGCGGATCGGGGGCTGTCCACGCGCAGCGGCGCGTTCCAGCGATTCGTTTTGCACGGGTTGTCACGCAGCGAAAATACCGTGACAATTTAAGGTCTTATTGGAAGCTTTCTAAGGAATCGACATGCTCGTCCGCTACCGCTCTTGCTTCCGCTCGCTGCGAATCTTCGCGCTCATCGCCGTGCTTGCGCCCGCCGCGCTCGCCGCCGAGACGGTGACGATCGGCGACCTCGTCTTCATCAACAAGGCGCTGGTCGGCGTCGGGCGATTGCCGCCCGACCTGCGCGACAAATTCGGCGAGACCTTCGGCTCTGGTTCCGGCATTGCGGTCGATCCGAAGTCGTGGACGCGAACGCCGGCCGGATATCAGGGCACGTTCTACATGCTGCCCGACCGCGGCTACAATGTCAGCGAAACGACCGATTATCGCGCGCGCATCAACAAGCTGTCCGTCACCTTCACGCCGCTCGACCATCCCGATGCCGTGCCGCTTGCGCAACGGCAGAAGAGCGTGGTGGCAACGCTGGTCGACACCATCCTGCTGACCGACCCGGCGGGAGAGCCGCTGACCGGCCTCGATCCCAACGGCGTTCGCCGCGCCGCCAACGGCTTCCCCGACCTTCCGCAGGCACCCAACGGCCGCATCAGCATCGATACCGAATCGCTGGCGCTGCTGCCCGACGGCAGCTTCTTCGTCGGCGACGAATACGGTCCCTACGTCTACCGCTTCTCGTCGACGGGTCGTCTGCTCGCGGCGATCCGCCCGCCGGAGGCCTTCATCCCCAAACGCGGCGGCAAGGATCATTTCTCCTCCGACAATCCGAGTGCGGGCGCGCAACGGCCGGAACCGCGCAATCCGGAAATCGGACGGCAGAACAATCAGGGTTTCGAAGGACTGACGGTGACGCCAGGCGGCAGGTACCTGGTGGTGGCACTACAGAGCGCGACCAGCCAGGACGGCGGCACCTCGCCGGAGACGCGGCGCTACGCGCGGCTCCTTTATTACGACATCGTCGATCCCAATCGCCCCAAGCTCGCGCGCGAGCACGTCATACCGTTGCCCGTGTTCGAGAATGCCGAAGGTAAATCGCGCGTGGCTGCGCAGAGCGAGCTGCTCGCGCTCGACGAGACCTTCTTTCTCCTGCTCTGCCGCGACGCCGGCAATGGCTACGGCACTGGCGGCGCGACCTCGCGCTATCGCAGCATCGAGCTGCTCGACACCGCGCGTGCGACCAACATCGCTGGCTCGAAATACGACGGCGCGGTGCCGGTCGCGCCCAACGGCAAGCTGGCGGCCGGCGTGGTGGCGGCAACGCTCACCCGCTACATCGACATCAACAACAATGCGGAATTGCGCAAGTTCGGACTGCACAACGGCGAGCCCAACGACCGCGATAATCTGTCGGAGAAATGGGAAGGCATGACGGTGGCGCCCGCGCTCGATCCCGCCAACCCGAATGACTACTTTTTATTCATAACCAACGACAACGATTTCATCACTGCGAATGGCTACCAGGCGGGCGCTGCCTATCGGGATCCGAGTGGCGCGGAAGTAGATACCATGCTGCTCGCTTACCGCATCACGCTACCGGAGCAGATGAAATAGGTTCGCGACGCATTGTCGGCTAGTGTCCCGATTCCGAAGTTCGCACATCTTTGCGCCGCCCTCTGATGCGAACTTTGGAATCAAAGGGATACTAGCAACTCTATGATTCTAGTGCCCCCTTCGAACCCGAAGTTCGCAACCGCTCTTGCGGCACGGTGATTGCGAACTTCGGGTTCGGGGCACTAGTGCGCAAGCTCTCGCCGCTGCTGACGCGCGGAAGTTGGCGTTTGCGCAAACGGCTATTGCACTGCACAAGCAAGTCTCTCGATTCCAAAGTCCG
>JBKPUA010000429.1:0-3544 GCA_046735815.1 Pseudomonadota bacterium | reverse complement strand
CAGCGACGGCAGCGTCGGATGGCTCGGCGGCAATCCGATATCCTTGGGAGTCGAGGCATTGATCGGCTCCTCGATCCCCACCGCCAGACGATATTGATAGCGGCCGGTGATCAGCGCCGTGCGCGTGGCCGAGCACACCGGGGAGTTGGCATAGGCCTGCGTGAACTTGAGGCCTTCGAGCGCCAACCGATCGATGTTCGGCGTGGTGTAGTCGAGCTGGCCGTAGCAACTCACATCGGCGTAGCCGAGATCATCGGCCATAATGAAGATGATATTCGGCATAGCGCTTTGTGCCCTGCTTACCTGTCCGAACCCCAATCCCGCCAGCGCCAACGAGCTGGCACCTGCCTGCACCAGGTGACGCCGAGAAATCGCGCGTTGCACATGTGTCATGGCTTCCTCCCTCGGCTCTTGATGCCGGCTTGTTTTGGCTAAAGTGCACTGCCGGTCGGCGACTGACAAGGCAAGCTTTGGCGGATATTCGACCAACTGCGATGTCCCGGCGCGTTGACTCCAAACGACCTTGTCCAAATACTATTCGTGCGCCGTGACATTCCGGCGCCAAACATAAAGCACACGACAAGGGAGGAACCATGAAGACGATCACCTCGCGCCGATCGTTTGTCAGGAATTCGGCGGCCACGGTCGCCGCGCTTAGCGTCGGCAGCAAGCTCGTTTCCGCCCAGGAGCAGCCGATCCGGATCGGCGTCATTTACGATCTTTCGGGACCGTTCGCCGCGGCCGGCTCGGTCCCCTGCGCGATCGGTGCCCAGATCGCGATCGACCTCGTTAACGAGCGCGGCGGGGTCGCCGGCAAATACAAGGTCCAGCCGATCAACGCCGATTCCCAGAGCAAGGCGGACGCCGCCATCAACGAGGTCGAGCGGCTGATCAACCAGGAAAAGGTCGAGATCGTGCTCGGCGTCTATGCCAGCGCGCATGCGGTGCCGCTCGCCGCCAAGGTCGAGGCGCAGAAGAAGATCCTTTGGATCACCACCGCGATCGCAACCTCGGTGTTCAAGGATCAGAATCGCAAATACGTGTTCCGCGCGCAGATCCACTCCGACCAGTATGGCCAGGCGTTTGCCGCCTTTGTCGCGGAGAATGCCAAGGCCAAGCTCGGGGCTGAGCCGAAGGACATCAAGGTCGCGATCATCCACGAGGACGGCCCTTACGGCGTGGGCGTGGCGCAGGCGAGCGAGCAGTTCGCCAAGGAACGCGGCCTGCAGATCGTGCTGCGAGAAGGCTACTCCGCAAGCGCCCCCGATCTTTCCTCGCTGGTGACCAAGCTCAAGCGCGCGGGCGCCGATGTCATCTCCCATTGCGGATACAACCCCGACATCACCCTGTTCCTGCGCCAGGCGCGCGAGGCCGGGCTGCGCTTCAAGATGCTGGTCGGCAACGGCGCCGGCTACAGCCAGCTCGACAAGCTGCGAGGGACCTTCGGCAAGGACGTCGATAATTTCTGCAATATCGATCCGGTGCCGGCACAGCTGCTCGATCCAAAAACTCTGGCGCCCGGGCTCGGCGACCTGATCAAGGTTATGGTCGAGCGCTACAAGGCCAAGACTAACGCGACCGACGTTCCGCCGCACTGCTCCATGGGCTTCAATCAGTCCTGGATCCTCTTGAATAGCGTGCTGCCACTGGCGAAGGAGAAGTATGGCGGCTTCGATGCCGAGTCCGTGCGCAAGGCGGCGCTCGACGTGGACATCGCGCCCGGCGGCACCGTTCAGGGCTATGGAGTGAAATTCTATCCGCCCGGCCACCAGCTCTCCGGCCAGAACGAGCGCTCGACCCCGGTCGTGATGCAGAATGCCGGCGAGCACATCTCGGTCGTCTGGCCCACCAACATCAAGACCCGCGAGCCGGTCCTGCCGCTGCCCAGCTCATCGATCTACGCCATGCGCTGATCGATGCTGGTCGCAACCGAGCTTTCCAAGCGCTTCGGAGGATTCCTGGCGGTCAACCGGGTGTCCTTCGAAGTCCGAGAAGGCGAGATCGTCGGTCTCATCGGGCCGAATGGATCGGGCAAGAGCACGACCTTCAATCTGATCGCCGGCACGCTGCGGCCGACGGGGGGCTCGATCCGCTTCCGCGGCGAGGACATCACCGGCCTGCCGGCGCACAAGATCTGCCATCGCGGGATTGCGCGCACGTTTCAGATCCCGCGCCCGTTTCGCAAGCTGCCGCTGATCGATAACGTGATGCTTGCGGCCTATTACGGCGAAGCCGGCAGCATCGACCGGGCGGAGGCGCGGCGGCGGGCCGAGGAAGCGCTCGATCTGGTGGGCCTCGCCGGCGGTCCTGCCACCACCAACGGGCTTGGTGCCGCCGCGCTCAAGAAGCTCGAACTGGCACGAGCTCTCGCCACGCGGCCGAAGCTGTTGCTCGCCGACGAAAGCCTCGGCGGGCTCGATGCGGCAGAGATGGAGCGCGCCGCCGAGCTGCTCGCGCGCATCCGCAGCCGCATGGCCATCACCATCGTCTGGGTCGAGCACATCATGGGCGTGCTCATGCGCGTGGTCGAGCGCGTCATCGTGCTGGACCACGGCGAGAAGATCTTCGATGGCCTGCCCGCCGACGCCGCGCGCGACACGCGCGTGACGGAAGTCTATCTCGGCCGGCGGGCGTGAGCCGATCATGCTATCGCTCGTCGACGTTTCCGCCGGCTACAGCTCGTTCCGCGCGCTGTTCGGCGTGTCGCTCGAGGTCGAGACTGGCGAGACCGTGGGCGTGATCGGTCCGAACGGCGCCGGCAAGACCACGCTGATGCGGGTGATCTCGGGGCTGGTCGCTCCCTTCGCGGGCGCCATTACGCTCGAGGGGCGGCCGATCGGCGGCCTTCCGGCGCATCGCATCGTCGAGCACGGGATCGCCCACGTTCCGGAGAACAGGCGGCTGTTTCCGCGCCTCACCGTCGAGGACAATCTGAGGATCGGCGCCTTCATCGCCTCGGCGCGTGACCATTTTTCCGAGCAGCTGGCGCGGGTCTACGATCTCTTCCCGCGCCTGCGGGAGCGAAAAGACCAACCGGCCGGCACGCTCTCGGGCGGCGAGCAGCAGATGTGCGCGATCGGCCGCGCGCTGATGTCGCGGCCGCGGCTGTTGCTGATGGACGAGCCGTCCGCCGGGCTCGCGCCGCTTGTGGTGCAGCAGGTGTTCGACCTCATCCGCCGCATTCGCGCGGAAGGCTTCACGGTCCTCATCGTCGAGCAAAATGTGCAGCAGGTCCTCGAGGTGGTCGACCGCGCCTACCTGCTCGAAGCCGGCAGCATTCGGCTCACCGGCACCGCCGGCGAGCTCAAGCGCAACGATTTCATCCGCAAGTCCTATATGGGGTTGTAGCGGGCATGGATCCGTTCCTGCTCGAGGCGGTGATCAACGGCCTGCTGCTCGCAGGCGTGCTGGCGTTGCTCGTCCTCGGCCTCAACCTCATCTTCGGCGTGATCGACGTGGTCTGGATCGCCTACGCCGATCTCGTCATGTGCGGCATGTACGCGGTCTACTGGCTCTATGCCGAGTTCGGCTGGCCGCTGCCGCT
>JBKPUA010000428.1:0-3984 GCA_046735815.1 Pseudomonadota bacterium | reverse complement strand
TCTTGAATAGGAGCAAGCCATGAGCGTTGCACGCCATCCGCGGCCGCCGGAGCTGGTCGATGTGCCGATCGAAGACATCATGCAGAGATATGTCGGGCGCTTCCGCGAGAAGAAGCCGGACTGGGCGGCGTTCGAGGACGCCAAGATCGAAGGCTACAAGCGAGCGCAGCACCGCTTCATCGGCGCCGGCGGTTCCGGCAAGCACGGCGATCCCAGCGTCATTCCGGCTGGCAACTTCACATTGTCGATCATGTATGTGGAGCCAGGTCAGGGCAATGCCGCCCATACCCACGAGGTCGAAGAGTGCTTCTTCGTGCTGCAGGGCTTCCTCGACGTTTTCGTCGAGGACGAAAGCGGGAAGCGCCTCACCACCCGGCTCGGGCCCTGGGAATGCATCTCGTGTCCCGCCGGCGTCATCCACGGCTATCAGAACGACAGCCTGGGGCCGGTCTATTTCCAGGTCATGCTGGGACGCGGCAAGCCCGACACCATGGGCTACGCGGACGACGATCTCTACAAGCGGCGCGACGCGCACCTCAAAGCGGTGTGAGCATCCCGTTCGCTCCTGTAGTTGCTGGCATCCGATTTGCTTGATCCGGTGTCCATCAAGGCGATCCGGAGGTCATGCATGCGTAGCGTTGTCGCCCTTGCCGCAGTCCTCGCCATCTCGATGCCGGCAGCGGCGCAGGATTGGCCGCAGCGGCAAGTGACGATTGTGGTGCCGTTCGCGGCTGGCGGCTCGGCGGACCTGCTGGCGCGCATCCTGCAGCAACACATGCAGGCGAAGTACGGCGTGCCGTTCGTGGTCGAGAACAGATCCGGCGCCGGCGGCAGCATCGGCACCGGCTACGTAGCTAAGGCGGCGCCCGACGGCTACACGCTGCTCGTCGGCACCGTCAGCTCGATCGCCATCAACTCGTTTCTCTATACCAAGCTGAATTTCGACGCAGCGCGCGATCTACAGCCGGTCTCGCTGCTGGTGCGGTTCCCCAATCTGCTGTTCGTCAACCCGAGAGTTCCGGCCAAGACCGTGCCCGAGTTGATTGCTTACATCAAAGCCAACGACGGCAAGCTCAATTACGGCTCGTCCGGCAACGGCACATCCTCGCATTTGTCCTCGGTCATGTTCGCGCTCGGAACCAAGACCAACATGACGCATATCCCGTTTCGCAGCACCGCTGAGGTGGTCAACAGCATGCTCGGCGGCAACATCGATCTCGCCATCGACAGCATGACCACGACCTGGCCGTTCGCGACAGCGGGCAACGTGCGCGCGCTCGCCGTGACCACGCCGCAGCGCAGCGCGACGGCGCCCGAGCTCCCCACCATCAGCGAGACGCTTCCGGGCTATGAGGCGACCGCCTGGCAGGGGTTATTTGCGCCGGCCGGAACGCCGCGTGCGATCGTCGAGACGATCGCAGCGGAGGTGAAGCGGGTGTGGGAATTGCCCGATGTGATCACGGCACTCAAGAATGTCGGCGCCGAGCCCGCGTCCTCCACCCCCGACGAGTTCGCAGCCTATACGGCGGCGGAACGCCAACGCTGGGGCGAGGTGGTCAAAGCCTCGGGTGTGAAGATCGATTGACGGGTCGCGTCCGCTACTCCGCCGCCTCCCGGCGCGCACCTTGCGGCAGACGATCGCGGAAGTGCGGCAAGATCTCCTCGGCGATCGCCGTCATATTGGCGCGCGCCATGTCGTCGGGTAGCGTGCCGAACTGGGTCTTGGTGAGCGAGGTGTTGAAGCCTGCAAGGTCCTGATACTCGGCGAGCTTCTCGCGCACGGTGTTGGGGCTTCCGATGATCACCACGCCGGCCTTGATGACATCGTCGATGGATTGCGGTTTGCCCGTGACCTTGGCGGCGCGCACCCGCTTCATCGAGGCGGGGTCCGTATAGCCGGGCGGCAGCAGCATCTCGGTCGGCATCTTCAGGAACGAGTTCATGAGCGCTTCGAGATGCGGGCGTGCCTCGCGCACCGCCTTCTCGTCGGTCTCGGCAACATAGATGGTGTTCGACCACGCGAGCTGGTCGGGCGAGGACTGGTAGCCTGCCTTGTCTGCCTCCTCGCGATACATTTGAAAGAAGCGCGCCACCGTCGCGATGGGAGTGAGCGTCTGGCAATATGTATAGCGCATGCGCGCCGCCCAGCGGATGGTCGAGCCGGAGCCTTGCGACGGGATCCAGATCGGCGGATGCGGAGACTGATAGGGCCGCGGCCAGGGATTGACGTATCTGAACTGGTAGTGCTTGCCGGAATAGGCAAACGGTCCCGGCTCGGTCCACGCCCGCACGATGAGATCGTGCGCTTCGGCGAAGCGCTCCTGCGAATAGGCGGGATTGATGCCCATGGCGTGATATTCGGCGCCAATACCGCGCACGAATCCCGCGATCAATCGCCCGCGCGTGACATTGTCGAGGATGGCGTATTCCTCCGCCACCGTGAGCGGATTGTTGAGCAGCGGCAGCGCGCGGCCAAGAATGGCGAGCTTGGCGCGCTTGACGCTGCGCGCGAGCGCGCCGGCCAGCACGCCGGGAATCGGCATCATGCCGTAGGCGGTCTGGTGATGCTCGTTGAGACAGACGCCGTCGAAGCCCAGCCTGTCGGCAAGCTCCATCTGGTCGAGATACTCGTGATAGAGTTCGGCGCCCTTGCGCGCATCGTAGTGGCGATTGGAAAAGGTGACCCAGGCCGAGCCGTTCTTGGCGATGGCGTCGAGATCGGCATGCCGATAGGGCATGAGGTGGAAATTGAAGATTTTCATGCTGCGACCCTCATGGCGCCGATGAAGGCTTCGAGCTCGGCGGCAAAGGCGTCGCCGCTCTCCACGTGCGGCAGGTGCCCGCACTTGGGAAAGACTACGGTCTTCGCGCCGGGGATCAGCTTCTGAAAGGCGTCGGCGTAAGCCGGCGGAAACAACCGGTCGTCGGCGCCCCACACGAGCAGTGTCGGTACCTTGATCCGGTGCAGCCATTTGTGCAGGTGGGGATCATGGTTGCGCGGCTGCCAGGCGAGCCTTGCGGTCGTCGTGCGGTTCTTGAGCGCGGCATCCTCCAGCTCCGGACGCTCCGAGCTCGCGACCACCGCCTCGCCGAGGTCCCGATCGTAGAACATGGCGCGGATGCGCTGCTCTTCGCTGCTCAGGAACGTATCGAATTGTTCCACGCCATCGACATAGATACCGGCGGCGCCGATGAGGGTGAGGGAGGCGAGGCGGGAGGCATTGCGCACTGCGAGATCGGCAGCAATCCAGCCCCCGAGCGAGCTGCCGACGAGATGGACGCCGCGCAGGTCGAGCTCGTCGAGAAACGCGAGATAGTAATTCGCCAGATCGGCGACAGTGTCGAGCCACGCCGGCGTGTCGGAGGCGCCGAAGCCGGGATGCTCGGGCACGATTACGTCGAACTTCTTCGCAAGCCTCGCCATGCAGGGAAGCCAGATGCCCGCGCCGCCGCCGCCATGCAAAAGCACGAGCGGAGCGCCCGTACCGCCGCGCATCAGGCGAATGCGGCAATTGGCAACGGTGATCAGCTGGTCGCTGTGATCGGCCATGTTCACTAGGCGCTCCTCGCGATCGAGGTGCAGCATTATAGCCCCTCGAATATCAGGCACATATACACTAATCTGCGGACGATCAGTTGCACCCATGACCGCGCCTCACGCGCGATGGTATTGCGGCGATTGCATGCGCCGGAAGGAGGCCTGATGTACGCGCCAGCCGGAGTGAAGACGGACAAGAACCATCCGGTGCCCGACACCATGAAGGCCTGGGTGCTCGGTGATCCAGGCCAACTCGTTCTGAAGGACAAGCCGGTGCCGGCGCCGAAGAAGGCCGAGGTGCTCGTTCGCATCGACGCAGTTGCGATCTGCGCGACCGATCTCGAGATCATCTATCACGGCCCGCCGGCCTCGATCCTGGGCGGCATGCCGCACAACAAGAACTTCACGCCCGGGCACGAATATATGGGCACCGTGGTGGCGCTCGG
>JBKPUA010000427.1:0-23832 GCA_046735815.1 Pseudomonadota bacterium | reverse complement strand
GGGGGCAAGACGCTCGCGGGCTTCCTGCCGAGCTTGGTCGAGCTGCACGCGCAGGGCGCGGCTGCTGTGTCGGCGCCGAACCGCCGGCTCATGTCGACCGGCCGAGGCATCGGCCGCGAAGGCGGCCTGCATACGCTCTACGTCTCTCCGCTCAAGGCGCTCGCGGTCGATATCGCGCGCAACCTCGAGCGGCCAGTCGCCGACATGGGGCTACCGATCCGGATCGAGACGCGCACCGGTGATACGCCAGCCTCACAGCGGCAGCGCCAGCGCCGCAATCCGCCGCACATCCTGCTCACCACGCCCGAGCAACTGGCGCTGCTTCTGGCCTCGCCGGATGCGCCATACCTGCTTGGATCGCTGCGGCGGGTGGTGCTCGACGAGCTGCATGCGCTGGTCGCCTCGAAGCGCGGCGATCTGCTCTCGCTCGGCCTGATGCGCCTGTTCGCGCTGGCGCCAGATCTCACCACCGTCGGACTATCCGCCACCGTCGCCGAGCCGAACGATCTGCGCCGCTTCCTCGTGCCGCAATCGCGGCAGGGCGCGGCGCCCGCCGACCTGGTTATGGCGCAGGGCGGCGCAGCTGCCGATATCACCATCCTCGACACGGGAGAGCGCCTGCCGTGGGCCGGGCACTCCGCCCGCTACGCCCTCGACGAGATCTACGCCCTGATCAGGAAACACAAGACATCGCTGATCTTCGTCAATACGCGCAGCCAAGCCGAACGCATTTTCCAGGACCTGTGGCGCATCAACGACGATGCATTGGCCATCGCGCTCCATCATGCCTCGCTCGAGGTGGCGCAGCGCCGCAGGACCGAGGCCGCCATGGCGGCCGGCCGACTGCGCGCTGTCGTCGCCACTTCCTCGCTCGATCTCGGCGTTGACTGGGGCGACATCGATCTCGTCGTCAATGTCGGCGCGCCCAAGGGCGCCTCGCGTCTGCTGCAGCGCATCGGGCGCGCCAATCACCGCATGGATGAGCCTTCGAAGGGCGTGCTCGTTCCGGCAAACCGGTTCGAGGCGATCGAGTGCACCGCCGCGCGCGACGCCGTCGCCGAGAACGCGCAGGACACGCCGCCGGCACGCACGGGCGCCCTCGACGTGCTGGCGCAGCATGTGCTCGGCTGCGCGTGCGGCGCGCCGTTTCTTGCCGAGGAGCTTTATGCCGAGGTGAAGGGTGCCGCTCCCTTTGCCGCTCTGTTACGCGCCGACTTCGATGCCGTGCTCAATTTCCTCGCAACCGGCGGCGATGCCCTGAAGGCGTACGAGCGCTTTGCCAGGATCAGGCAGGACAACGAGGGCCGCTGGCGCACACGCCATCCGGCGATTGCGCAACGCTACCGCATGAATGTCGGCACCATCGTGGAGGCCGACATGCTCAAGGTGCGGCTCGTGCGTTCGCCCGTCTCCAAGATGATCCCGCGCGGCGGACGGCTGCTTGGAAAGGTCGAGGAACAATTCATCGAAACGCTGGTGCCCGCAGACACGTTCACATTCGCCGGTGAGATCCTGAAATACGAAGCGTTGGTCGAGGACGAGGTCTACGTCTCCCGCGCCACCGCCGAGAATCCCAAGGTGCCAACGTACGAGGGCAGCCAATTTCCGCTCACGACCAGCCTCGCCGGTCGCGTGCGAGAGATCATCGCCGATCGCCGCCAGTGGGATCGGTTTCCGGCTCAGCTCCGCGAGTGGCTGGAGGTTCAGGAAAAGCGTTCGCGCGTCCCGGCGCCGCGGCAGCTGCTGATCGAGACCTTCGCGCGCGCCGGCAAGCACCACCTCGTCTGCTATCCGTTCGAAGGGCGGCTCGCCCACCAGACCCTCGGCATGCTGCTCACGCGCCGGCTCGATCGCGCCGGGCTGCGTCCGCAGGGCTTCGCGGCCAACGAATACGCGCTCGCGCTGTGGGGGCTCGGCGACATGGCGCAAAGCATCGAGCGCGGCGAGCTTTCGCTGTCGATGCTATTCGACCAAGACATGCTCGGGGATGATCTCGAAACCTGGTTGGCGGAATCAGCGCTGATGAAGCGCACATTCCGCAGCTGCGCGGTCGTCGCCGGCCTGATCGAACGCCGCTTCCCCGGCAAGGAGAAGTCGCGCCGCGAGGTGACCATCTCGACCGATCTGGTCTACGACGTGCTGCGCCGCCACCAGCCCGATCACATCCTCCTGCGTGCGGCACGGGCGGAGGCTGCGACCGGCCTCCTCGACATCCGGCGGCTCGGCGACATGCTCGCGCGCGTCAAGGGTCGAATCATCCACAAGGCGCTCGACCGCGTTTCGCCGCTCGCAGTGGCGGTGATGCTCGAGATCGGCCGCAGATCGCGGAACGCATCCGAAGAGTTGCCGGCACAACGCCAGGCAGAGTTCGTGATGGAGGCGATGCAGTGACGCGCGCACCGAGCGCGCATCACGACGGTGCAAGGGCCGCTAATCGCGCCGGAACACGACCGAGGCGAACCAGCCGGTGGCGATCGCCATCATCGCGGTCGCGAAGCCGTAGAGGGCGCCGTGATCGCGTGCCGCCGCGGTGACCACCTGCTCGAAGCCGGATTTGTAGACTTCGAAGGGGGAGGGCGCGCGCGCGATTTGTGCACCATCGGCGAACAACCGGACGTCCACCTCATAAGTGCCGACCGGCACCTCGGCGGGCAACGGAATGGAGGCCCGGAACAAGGCCGGGGTGAGAAATGTCACGCCGTTCGAAAGCTCGCGGTAGAGACCTTGGTCGCTCTTGATCTTGATGAAGGCCAGGCGAAATGGATCGTCGCTCGCGGCGTCGGCGATGTTGACGCTGGCGCGCTGCGGCAGGGGAATGTTGTCAAGGCCGAGCTGCAGGCGCCGCAGGGCTTCGATGTTGGTGATGGCGTCAAGCGGCCGGTTCGAGAGCACGGCCAGATAAGCCGGCGCGTTCTCGATTATGCGCGAATCGGCGTTCACCCAGATGCCCAGCACTCGCGCCTTGCGAAAGGTCACGACCGTCTGGCGCGGTCCGGTGACGGTAACGACGATGTCGTAGCCGGCGCGGCGCGGCCGCGAGGCGGCATCCTGTTCGATGCCTCCGAACAGCACGAGCTCCTCGCCGGTGAAATTCGACGTCACCATGACTCGATGGTTGGAAAGCGAGGCAACCAGCCGCTCGGCTGCGGCTGGAGCGGCATACGCCGCGAACGCAACCAGCACGGCTGTCGGCAAGAGCGCGGAACGCCTTGTCATGTATCCGGGTCCAGAGTGCGGATGGAATAGAGGTTTTCGGGTGTCACGACCAAATCAAGGGCGAAACGAATTCCGACGGCGAGCACCAGCAGTCCCAGGAGCAGGCGAAGGCGCTCGCTGCTCATCTTCTGCCCGGCGCGGGCGCCGAACTGAGCCCCGGTGACGCCTCCGACCATGAGAAACAGAGCCAACAGCGCATCGACTAGGTGATTGGTTGCTGCATGCATCACCGTGGCGGAGGCCATCGTGACAAGCGTCAGCACCATCGAGGTTCCGATCACCGTCGCGGTCGGCACGCGCAACAGGTAGATCAGCATCGGCACCAGCAGAAACCCGCCGCCGATGCCCATGACCGCGCCCACGAAGCCGATGATGAACCCGATCCCCCAGACCGGAATCGCGGAGACGTAGATGCGCGAGCGCTTGAAGCGCAGTTTGAACGGCAGCCCGTGGATCCACATATGGCTGCCCGGCCGCCGCAACTCGACCGGCTTTCCTTGCCGCACGCGAATGATCGCGCGCAGGCTCTCCGTCACCATCAATGCGCCGACGATCCCGAGCAGCAGGACGTAGGAAACACCGATGGTGATATCGAGCTGGCCGATCGCGCGCAGCGTGGTGAACAGCCAGACCCCGAAGGCCGTGCCGATGATGCCGCCGGCGAGCAACATGAAGGCGAGCGCAAGATCGATCGCCTTGCGGCGCCAGTAGCTGATCGCACCGGACATGGACGAGGCCGCGATGTGTCCGGTGACGCTGGCGACCGCGACCGCAGGCGAGATGCCAAGGAAGATGAGGAGCGGCGTCATCAGAAAACCGCCGCCGATGCCGAACATGCCGGAGATGAACCCGACCGCAAGCCCCATGGCCAGAATGACAAATACGTTGACCGGCAGGTCTGCAATCGGAAGGTAGATCTGCAAGCGCGCGATCCTAAATTCGAGACCCCAGTGCCCGCAGAGCCGTTCCGGCGGCCTGCGGAAGCTGAATGAGTCTCGACCGAATCCGCGGTGCGACCCCGCAAATGGCGGCGGGACGAAATGGCGACAGGAACCGGCGGAGCCGGCTTGCGCTCAATCGTAGCGAGAGGGCGTCGCCGGCACGACTCCCCGCGAAATGGGCTCGGGACTCAGCGGGCAGCTGCGCATCTTTCCCACGCACGCCACGCCTTGCGGCCCTTTTATTGCGCGGGCTGCGGCGTGGCAAGATCGGGCGTAAGCTGCTCGATAGCGGAGAGCCTGCGCTGCGTGACCGCGGCGGCCGGCGGCGCGGGCGGAGTCGGGCGCTGCGTGGCAACAGTTGGGCCGGGTGCTGCCGCGCCTCCCTCAGCAGCAGAGCTGCGCAGCGTTCGCGCAATCTGCAGGCCCACAAACAGCACCAGAACGACAGCGATTGCGCCGATCAGCGCGCCCCACATGCGAACGCGACGTGCGGGGTCGGTGTCGGCGGAGGTGGCTTCGGCGGGGGTGGACACGGGATTCTTCGCCGTGGCCTGGCGATCCGCTGTCGCCTGCACCGCACGTCGCGCCGCGGCAATGAAGTCCAACTTGCTGCCCGATGCGATCGGCGCCCCGGTCGCCGCGGACGTCGTCTCCGAGCCGAGCACCCGATCAGCGGGCGAGCTCGGAGTGCGGCTACACAGCAGCCCGGGACCGGATGCCGGCGGAGGATCGGCCGACAGGCTCGCCTCGACCGAATGGCGTTCGAGGGAGGCGTGCTCTCCGGAGGCGGGCGTTTGCGGACCGCTCGCGGCCGCCCCCCCAGGCTCGGGCGTCTCGCCTTCCCCCGCCTCGGCCGCAAGAGGCAGGATTGCGGCCGCCGCCGGCGCGACCGCCGGGAGATCCGAGGCGCTCCGTGGCGACGATCTGCGCATCTCGGTTTCGATCGTCGCCAAGCGGTCGGTGACGTGTTCCAGGCTGCTGCGAACCGCCTCGAGGGAGTCCTGCGTCTGCTTCTGCGCCTGCCTGAGATCGCCGACCTCACGCGCGAGCGCATCCATCTCCGCGGTCGTCGGGCGAGCAAGGCTCGGCGTGCGCCGACATTCCAGATCAAGGCTTGCGACCTTGTGCTCGATCGCCTCGAGACGCGCCAGTGCGGCATCGGTTGCGCTGATCTTCTCGATCAACTTGCTGGTCAGCTCGATGCTTCCCGCGAGGCAGCGAATGTCATCCGAGAGTCGTGCCAGTACCGGGCTCGTTGCCACACGACTGCCGATGCCGCGCAGCCCGGCGAGCACGCTCGCGATCCGGCCGAGAGCCGGCGAATGCCGGCTGCTGCCGCCGATGCGCTCGAGCTTGTGCGAAAGCTGCTGCAGGGCCTGCCGCAGACCGAAGAGGCTCTCGGTCGGAATGAGCACGCGCACCACATCGCGCATTTCCGCGAGCTTGCGTTCGATCGGCAAAAGGGCAGCCACATCGACGGCGGCATGGCCCATGCCATTGACCTGGTCCGCAAGCTTCCGCAGCTCGCCTTCCAGCGCTTCGATGGCGCTTCGCGGCAGCGCTTCCCGCAGCATCACATCGATTTCGGAAAGATCCCGGCGCAGGTCGTCGGCAGTCTTGTCAAGACGGCTTGGGGATCGCCCGCCCTGACCGCACCCCGCGTCGTCCGCTACGCGGGGGTCGCGGCATGCAGCCTCGATCACCTGCGGCCTGAGCCCTGTGATCTGCCGCGGGAAGTCGGATTTCATGGCCGCGTCCGCATCTCGACACGATGGGCGGGAGCCGGCCGGCCATTGGAAGCCGGCGCGCGTTCAACGGTCGTGGATGGCGGCCCTAACCCCTCGGCTGCAGTCTTTGTCGTTCGGGTAAACAGGCGGTTAAGGCCGCGCCGGTGGGATCAGCGTTCGACCGCTCAGGCCCCGACTTTCCCGCCTTGGCGGCGTTCATGCCAGTAGCAGCAAGCCCGCCGTCACGACGACGAGGATGACGAGGGTCGTGCCGATCACCGTGGCGACATGGCGCCAGCCCAACGCTGCAATGGCGGTGAGCGAGGTGCCGAGTCCGAGCGCCGAGATTGCGATCAGCAGCCCCCAGGTGGATATCTCGATGAGCGGCGCCTTGATTTGTGCGAAGACCGGCGCGAAGGCGGGGAATGCCGCTGCGATACTGTTGACCGTGCATAGCGCGACGAAGACCAGGGCGAAGACCGGAATAGGAACCCTGGCAGCGGCGCTTGCCACCGCTCGCCGGGCGAACAGCCAGCCGACGACGAGGACGATGGGCAGCATCAGAAAGACGCGAAAGAGCTTGACGATCACCGCGGTATTGCCCGCGGTCTCCGACACCGCGTAGCCGGCGCCCACGACCTGCGCCACGTCGTGGATCGTCGCCCCAAGCATGATCCCCGTGGTCCGTGCGTCGAAGCCGAGCCAAACGCATAGGAGCGGATAGAGCACCATCGCTACGGTGGACAGCGCATTGACGGCAACGACGACAAAGGCGACGTCCGTCTCCTTGCCCTTATAGTCGGGCAACACGATCGAGGTGGCGAGCGTGGCGGACGCTCCGCAGACGGCGGTCCCGGCACCCGCGAGGGCCCCGTAGCCGGGCTCGAGCGCGAAGACGCGCGCGAGCAAGAAGCCTGCGACGAGCGTGCCGGCCATCGCGACGATGGTCAGACTGGCTGCCGTCAACCCGAGCGCGGCAATGTCCCCGAGCGCGATCCGCAGCCCGAGCAGGGCGACCGCCCATCGCAGCACGGTTTTCAGGCAGAACACGATGCCGGGCTGAAACGATGGCCGTCGCGCCAGCAGATTGAGGGCGATGCCGATGATGAGCGCGACCACCATGGCTGGTATCGGAAGAACGCCGGCCAGGAGAGGCGCGATGTTTACGGCCGCGGCCGCGACCAAGGACGACAGCAGCAAGCCAGGCAAAAGACGGCGAACGGTCGCCACGCCGCGCATCATTGGTGCCGGTGAGGCGGTCAATGTCGAAGCGTGGTCGCGGGCGCGACATCGGAGCGCCGCACGACCTCCCGCGGCGGCTTCCGATAGGATCGCACCGGGGCTCCGCCGATTGGACGCGCGCGCTCCCGCCGCGGGTGTATGACTGGCATCGAAGGTCGTCGCCCTCTGTCCTGACGGGGCGGTTGTGAGAAAGCGGCCGCCGCTTGTCAACGCCCGGGCCCCTCGCGCTGTGCATCGCCGCCCTGTAAGTTGTGGGATCAATGGGTTCGGCCATGAATATCCTCAATCTTCCCCGTCCGGGCTGGATGACCGAGGATCTGGTGCTGCTCGAGGAGCAGGCGCGGCGCTTCATTGCCAGCGAGTACACGCCGCACCTCGACAGGTGGAACGACGAGGGCATGTACGAGCGCGAGGTCTGGAACAAGGCGGGCGCCGCGGGCTTGCTCTGCCCGGCTATCCCCGAGGAATACGGCGGGGCCGGCGGCACTTTCGGCCATGAGGCGGTGATCAATCGCGAGCTCAGTCTCGGGGGGTTCGACGCCTTTGGCGCGCCTCTGCATTCCGGGATCGTGGCGCCGTACATCCTGCACTACGGCAGCGAGGAGCAGAAACGGCGCTGGTTGCCGAAACTCGCCACCGGCGAACTCGTTGGCGCCATCGCCATGAGCGAGCCAGGCACCGGCTCCGATCTGCAAGGGGTGCGCACCACGGCGAGGAAATCCGGCAACGGCTACGTGCTCAATGGTTCGAAGACCTTCATCACCAACGGTCAGCATGCCAACCTGATCGTCGTCGTCGCCAAGACCGATGCGAGCGCGGGAGCCAAGGGCGTGTCGCTGATGGTCGTGGAAACCGATAACGCCGCAGGCTTTCGCCGCGGCCGCAAGCTCAAGAAGCTCGGCCTCGACGCCGCCGACACCTCCGAATTGTTCTTCGAGGATGTGAGCCTACCGCCGGAGAACCTGCTCGGCGGCGAGGAAGGTCAGGGCTTCGCGCAGCTCATGAACGATTTGCCGCGCGAGCGCCTAATCGTCGCTGTCCACGCGCAGGCCATGATCGAGCGCGCGCTAGCTTTGACGATCGACTACGTCAAGGAGCGAGAGGCGTTCGGCAAGAAGATCATCGAGTTTCAGAACACCCAATTTACGCTTGCTGAATGCAAGTCCGAGGCGACGATCGGGCGTGTGTTTCACGATCACTGTATCGAACGCTATCTCGGTGGCGCCCTCGATACGGTCACCGCCTCGATGGCCAAGTACTGGCTCACCGATCTGCAGGGCAAGATCATCGATCGCTGTCTGCAGCTTTTCGGCGGCTACGGCTATATGGACGAGTTCCCGATCTCGCGCATGTACCGCGATGCGCGAGTGATGCGGATCTACGCCGGTACTAACGAGATCATGAAGCTCTTGATCGCTAGAAGCCTGTAGCGGGGCAATCGTCGCCGGACATCGGTTGCGCATCGCGGCCGCCCGGCCAACGCTTCGCGGCGCGCGGCATGATTCGGCTGGCCCCGAACTTTGGAGCGCCGCATCTTGGAGAGAATAGATGCCCAGGATCGACGTCGGGAAAGTTCCGGCCCAGCACATCGCTTCCTACCCGAGGGAGTTCGCGGCCGTGATCTCCGGGCGCGAAAAGCAGCGGGTTGGCGATGCGGCGGGCTTGACCCAGTTCGGCGTCAATATCACTCGCATCAAGGCCGGCTCGGCCTCGGCGTTGCGTCATTGGCACGAGCAGGAGGACGAGTTCATCTACGTGCTTGAGGGCGAGTTGGTCCTTCAGGAAAACGACGGCGAGACCGTGCTCAAGCCCGGCGATGCCGCGGGCTTCAAGGCGGGCAGCGGTATCGCCCATTGCCTCGTCAATCGCAGCGAGCGCGACTCGGTCTATCTCGAGGTCGGCACGCGCGCGACTCGCGAGCGCGTGCATTATCCCGACGTCGACTTCATGATGGAGCGCGACGCATCCGGCCGCCGCTACTTCCGCAAGTCGGGTGAGCCGATCGAGGGCTGAGCCAACAGAACGTCTTGCAATCCGCGCTTCGTCCGTCAGCGCGTCCAGCGAAAGCAACACCACCTTCAATCTGTTCGCGAACTGACATACCTTCGCCGCGTGACCGCGCACGGCGCGGTCGCCGGAGGAAGGAGGCAGCCGCCATGAAACTCTACATGCACCCGGTGTCGATGACTTGCAGGCCGATTCGTCTGTTCATCGCTGAGAACAAGATCGACTGCGAGGAGGAGATGGTCGATCTGATGAAGGGCGCCCATCACCAGGAGCCCTACGCATCGCTCAATCCGAACCGGCTCGTGCCGTTGCTCGTCGACGGCGATCTCAAACTCACCGAAAGCTCGGCGATCCTGAAATATCTCGCCGACAAGATCGGCTCGCCGGCCTATCCAAAGGATCTCAAGCAGCGGGCCAAGGTCAACGAGGTGATGGACTGGATCAACACCAACTTCTATCGCGACTGGGGCTACGGTCTTGCTTATCCGCAGCTGTTTCCGCACCACAAACGGCGCAGCGACGAGGCGCATGCCGGTGCGATCGAATGGGGCCAGAAGAATTCGCAGAATTGGCTCAAACTGCTCAACGACTATTGGATCGGCCCCCGCCAATATCTATGTGGCGGTCAGATCACCATCGCGGACTATTTCGGCGCCGGCATCGTAACATTGGGAGAACTCATCGGCTGTAATTTTGCGCCCTATCCGAACATTCAACGCTGGCTCGCCAACGTGAAGAAGTTGCCGAGCTGGTCGAGCGTCAACCAGGAATTCTACGGCCTGCGCGAGATGGTCAAATCGCAAAACTTCGTGCGGGTATGACCGGCGCGCAGCGGTCGGCCGCACCGCCGACCGGCCGGCCGCGTCAAGCGTCGTCAGCGGTGGCCGACGACCACCGGTAGTCGAAGGTCGTCTGCCTCCAAAAGCGCCAGCGCTGATGCTGTCCAAACCGTGGATCAAAGTGCCGTGTGGAGCGTCGCGCGCGGCACTTCACCAATTGCCCTCCCGCGCGGCTGCCGTGTAAGGTCGCGGCCCTTTCCTGTCGGATCCCCGCATGGCTCGTGACCAAGTCGACATGACGCCGATCGAGACGCGCGAGGAGCTTATCGCGTGGTTCGAAGCGGGTAGCAAGCCCAAGTCGCAGTTCCGCCTCGGCACCGAACACGAGAAGTTCGTGTTCATGGTCGAGAACCATGCCCCGGTCCCGTATGACGGCCGCCGCAGCATCCGCGCCCTGCTGGAAGGGATGCAGCATCTGCTCGGCTGGCAGCCCCTGCTCGAAGAGGGCAACGTCATCGGTCTGTTCGACGTGACCGGCGGGGGCGCGATCTCGCTTGAGCCCGGTGGTCAGTTCGAGCTCTCAGGGGCGCCGGTCGAGACCGTGCATCAGACCTCCTCGGAGCTGATGGCGCATCTAGCGCAAGTCAAAGAAGTCGCACGGCCGCTCGGCATCGGCTTTCTCGGGCTGGGCATGACGCCGAACTGGAGCCGTGCCGAAATTCCGACAATGCCCAAAGGCCGTTACCGGATCATGACCGCCTACATGCCCAAGGTCGGCGGGCATGGCCTCGACATGATGTATCGCACCTGCACCGTGCAGACGAACCTCGACTACTCCGGCGAAGCCGACATGGTGAAGAAGCTTCGGGTTTCGCTGGCATTGCAGCCAGTCGCGACCGCGATGTTCGCCAACTCGCCGTTCACGGAAGGCAAGCCGAATGGATTTCTCTCGTTCCGCTCCGAGATCTGGCGCGATACTGACCCGGATCGCTCGGGCATGCTGCCGTGGGCATTCGAGCCGGGCATGGGCTTCGAGCGCTACGTTGACTATGCGCTCGGAGTGCCGATGTATTTCGTCAAGCGCGGCGAACGGTACATCGATGTTGCCGGCCAGTCGTTCCGCGACCTGATGCAGGGGCGGCTTCCCGGCCTGCCCGGCGAACGCGCCACGATCTCCGATTGGGCCAACCATATCTCCACGATTTTTCCGGAGGTGCGGCTCAAGCGCTATCTCGAAATGCGCGGTGCCGACGGCGGTCCATGGCGGCGGCTGCCCGCGCTACCCGCCTACTGGGCCGGGATTCTCTACGACGACGATTCGCTCGATTCTGCATGGGACATAGTCAAGCATTGGACCGCCGAGCAGCGCCAAAAATTTCGTGACGACGTGCCGAAGCTTGGTTTCGCCGCGACCATCGCGGGACGCACCGCGCTCGACCTCGCGAGGACGACGCTCGCGCTGGCGCGCAATGGACTCGTGCGGCGGCGGCGGCTCGATTCCAATGGCAACGACGAGAGCCGATATCTGCAGTCGCTCGAGGATTATGTCGCGCGCGGCAGCACGCCAGCCGAGGAGCTTCTGGCGAAATTCAACGGGGCCTGGCAGCACAGCATCGAGCCGGTATTCAAGGAATACGCATACTGATTGGTCGATCGATCTTGGCGTGTGGACTTGGTCATTTGGCTTGCTTCACCCGGTTGGACAACGGCATGCGACCCAGGCGATGGGACGAGGTGAGCAATGCGCCGACGTGAGTTCGTGGCGGGTGGAATCGCGCTGGCGGCCGGCGCAGCCGCATTGCCTGCACGAGCGGCGGCCGAACTTGCATCGGTTCGTCGAATCGAACGCATCATCGACGTGCACTGCCATATATTCAACGCTGCCGACCTTCCGATTGAGGGCTTTGCGCGGAAAATCATGGTTCCAAAAACCGTGCACACCAGCGAGCTCCTCGCGCGTTTCGCGGAGTATCCGGGTGCGCTTGAGGCGTTGGTGCACGCTATTGCCGTTCAAGTGAGGCGCGGTGCTCCCAAATCGCAAGAGGAGATCGATGCGATCGACGAATTTGAAAGGGATCCGCGCAAGAAGCCGACGAGCGCGTGGCGCAAAGAGGAGGACCGCAGGCAACTGCGCAGCGCATTTCGGCTAATTTGGTTCAACTCGGAGATCTTCGGCAGCAGTGACCTCTCATTGCCTGAGCTCGAGATCGCGATCGAACACGTCCAGTTGTTTCTGTATCAGCAGATACACGAGGAGTTCGGCAAGCCGGAGCTGACGCCGGACGAGCACGGGATATTAAGGAACCAGGATCCCGAGCAGGTCGACGCCATTGCCGACGAGCTCTACTCACGTGACGACATGCTGGCTCGTTACATTCGGTGGGCGCTCCTGTATACGCGCCACCGCTTCGAGCTGGCTGAGGAGCTGGATCAGCTTCACGGCAAGACCGTGCAGAAGTCGCGGATCGTGCTGATGACGCCGGCCATTGTCGATTTCTCCAAATGGCTCGAGGACGAGGACCATCTGAGCATAGAAGATCAAGTCGACGTGATGGCGCGGATCGCATGCCGCAAGGACGGCCCGCGAGTGCACGGCTTCGTCGGTTTCGATCCGCTCCGAAAAGCCTTGTACGATGATCGTAAGCGCAAACCTGGCGACAGGGATCCCTTGGCGATCGTACGCAACGCCATCGAGGTCAATCAAATTCCCCACAGCAGGTCAATCACCGGGGGATTTATCGGCGTGAAGCTTTATCCGCCCATGGGATTTCGCGCGATCGGCAATGCTGGTCTGCCGGACGGCTCGTTCGATGAGCCTGCATATCTGCGTTCCGCCGACGCCGGCCTGGAATCACAGATTGGCCGCAAGCTCGACGCAGCACTCGCGCAACTCTACATCTGGTGCAACGCGAACAATGCGCCGATCATGGCTCACACAAGCCGCAGCTTTGGGCCGAGCTCGGGCTACGAGGATCGCGCAGACCCGGTATTCTGGGCCGATGTCCTCAAAGCGGGCGCGTTCCCCCGGCTGCGCATCAACATGGCTCATTTCGGTCATTTCAACAACGCCATTCAATACAGCCGGCCGGCAAACTACGTCGACAAATGCTGGGAATGGACGGTCGGAAAAATCATCACCAGTTCGGACAATGCATACGCCTATGCCGACATCAGCTCGCTCGGGGAGATTCTCAAGGTCGGCCCCAGCAAGAAGATCCTTGAATGTATGAGAGCGTTCAAGGATCGCTTTCCCGACAGCGACGAGCGGCTGATGTACGGCACCGACTGGTCGATGATCGGGCAAGAGGAGCGTTTTCCAAAGCCTTTCTCGTCCAAACCATTCCCCGACATCATGATCTTCTTTTTGAGAGCGATCGGATACAACGACGTTCAGATCGAGAACATCATGTTCCGGAATGCAGCGCGTTTTCTCGGCTTGAGCAAAGACGAGCGTGAGAAGTTCGGGGAGCACAGCACGCGCGCGAGACTGGAAAGGTTCTATGCCGCGCACGGCTTGTCCGCCGAATGGATGACGGCGTTCGATTGATCATTCCGCCGCCGGCGTATGGCCGATGATTTCCTCGGCTTCGGGATTGAGCGGTCGGACCTCGCGGGTGGGCGTGCTGAAAGGTACGTGCACCATGCGCGAGCGCAAAAGTTCGGCGCCGGCCGACAACCCTTCGGCCTGCTGGAGAGCAAGGCGTTCGAGGTCGCGGGTGCGGACGAACTCCTCGACCGCTGCAGCACGCTCGGCATCGAGTCCAAGGGCTTCGAGCGTGTGGCGCCCGAACACCAGCGCCGATTCGAAGGTCTCGCGCAGCTCGAAATCCACGCCCTTGGCAAAGAGCTGCAACGTGTGACGCCGGTCGAACGAGCGCACGTAGAGCTTGGTCCCGGGAAAGTCCGCGCGGACAAGATCGACGATGCGGCTCGCAGCCTCGCGGTCGTCGATACATATCGCAACCAGCCGGACGTCGCCCGCGCCGGCGGCGCGCAAGACGTCGAGCCGCGTGCCGTCGCCGTAATAGACCTTGAAACCGAACAGCGCGGCGCTTTCCAGCGTTCCGGGGTCCTTGTCGATAGTGGTGACATCGATGCCCTCGGCGAGCAGGCATTGCGACACGATCTGGCCGAAGCGACCGAAGCCGATCACCAGCACCGAGCCGCGTGCGTTGGAGAAATCGTCGGGTTCGCGGGTGTCCGCCGGAAGGAAGCGCGGTAGCAGCGCCTCGGTGAGGGAGGCGACCAATGGACCGAGCAGCATGGTGACCGCCGCGATAGCCGTGAGGATGCTCGCTTGGCTGGCATCGAGCACACCGAGCGAGCCGCCGAGCGGAATGAGCACGAACGCGAACTCGCCGGCTGCGGTAAGCACGGATCCGGCGCGGATCCCATCGCCGCGATGCCGGCAGGTCGTGCGAAACAGCGCCCAAACGACGGCGGCCTTCAGCACCGTGATGATGACCGCGGCACTGACGATCAGCCAAAGATTGGCACGCACCACCGTCAGGTCGATGCTCATGCCGATGCCCATGAAGAACAACGCGAGCAGAAGACCGCGGAAGGGCTCGATGTCGGCTTCCAACTCGTGGCGGTAGCTCGATTCCGCGAGCAGCACGCCGGCGAGGAAGGCGCCGAGCGCCATCGACATTCCAGCCATTTGCATGGTCAGGGCCGCCCCCAAGACTACAAGCAGCGCCGCCGCGGTCATCACCTCGCGCGAGCCGGTTTGGGCAAGGAGCCGGAAGAACGGATTGAGCAAATATCGTCCGGCTACGATGATCAGCGCGATCGCTCCAGCGATCAGTCCGACCGCGCGCAATCCGCTGCCGAGATCAGCGTGCGCGCTCGCGCCCTGCGCCAGCAGCGGCAGCGCCGCCAGCAGCGGCACGACCGCCATGTCCTGGAACAGGAGGATGGCAAAGGCGCGCTGGCCATAGTCGAGCTGGAGATGGCCGCGCTCGTCCAGAATCTCGAGCGCGATTGCGGTCGCCGACATCGCCAGCGCGAGTCCCACAATCACGGCTCCACGGGCGTCGACCAAGCCGGCCGCATAGGCGAGTGCCCCGATCGCGAGCGCGGTGAGCATCAGTTGCAGGGCGCCGAGGCCGAATATGGCGCGGCGCATCGCCACCAGCCGCCCGAGCTCGAGCTCGAGCCCGATGAGGAACAGCAGCATCACGATCCCGAGCTCGGATACCGGAACGATGCTTTCCGGCGTGCCGAACACCGCAAGGCCGGACGGACCGATGACAATGCCGGCCACCAGGTAGGCAACGATGGCAGACAGCCCGAGGCGGCGCGCGATCGGCACGCTCAAGACGGCGGCGGCAAGCAGCACGAGCCCAAGTGTGAGGAAGCCAAATTCGGAATGTTGCATGGTAATGGTCCGCGCTGGAGACGAGCCGCGGCATCGACCTGCGCGCGGGCGGACGCAGCCGGTCGTTCACCTGGACTGGCCGGCGTCTGCCCGCTTCTCTAACATGGATCGTACGGGCGGCGGCGCAAGCGAGAGGCCGGGCATGAGGCGGGACTGGCTCGGGCTGAGCTGTGGGCTGTTGATCGTGCTGTTCTGGGACGCGCCGGCGCGGGCTCAGGTCGGCTTCGATCGGCCGGGTGGGGACTATACCAGCTTTCCGATGCGATCCGGCGATCCGGGTCAATGCGCCGCGCGCTGCGAGCGCGACCCGCGCTGCCGCGCCTGGGCGTTCTCCTATCCCAGCACCGAAAGCGCTAACGCGATTTGTTGGCTCAAGTCCAAGGTCACGCCGCGGCTCGCGTCCACCTGTTGCGTTTCCGGCGTGCGCGGCACCGGTGTCATCGAGCCGCGCAGCGAAACCGTCGAGTTCGGCGTCGATCGCAACGGCGGGGACTATCGGAACTTTGAGCTAGCGGCGGATGCAAGCGGCAAGACCTGCGCCACGACTTGCGAGGCCGAGGAGGGCTGTCGTGCCTGGACTTATGTGCGGCCCGGCTATGTCGGGCCGTCGGCGGTTTGCTACCTCAAGAACCACATCACCCGTCCGCAGCACAAACCATGTTGTATTTCCGGGGTGGTGCGATAGCGGATCGGGGGAAATTTGCGGCAACGGGCGGCATATTGTCAGTCGGCACTTTTTGCGGTTTGCGGCGTTCCTCTGTCATGCGGGATATTCTGTACTGGAGGCATCGATGGTGAGAGCGGCCATTCTCCTTGCCACGTTCACGCTGCTGACGGGCGCGGCCTTTGCGCATCACGGCTGGGGCAGTTATGACGCGACCAAGGCCGTGACTGTCACCGGCCCGATCGTCACTTCAAAGTTCGAGAACCCGCACGCCACCATCACGGTCCGCAGCGACGACAAGACCTGGACGGTGACGCTCGCGCCGACCTCGCGCATGATGAGTCGCGGAGCAACCGCCAAGGTCATTGCCGTCGGCCAGAACGTCTCGGCCTATGGTTATCCCTCCACCGTCGAAAAGGACGAGATGCGGGCGGAGCGGATCACGATCGACGGCAAGACCTACGAGATGCGCTGATGACGGAGGCGGCGCCGGCGATTTTCGTGGCGCTCGAACAGTCCGCTTTTGCGGCCGCCATCCGGCAGTCGCGCTGGCTTTACCCAGCCGCCAATGTCGGACACATCATCTCGCTGATATTTTTCGTGGCCGCGGTCGCGGTCATGGACGTTCGCCTGCTCGGGGGGCTGGCGGGAACCGCGCCCGGGCGCGTGCTGGCGCAGGCGCGCAGGTTCGCCGTTGCCGCACTGGCGGGCATGGCCGTCACCGGCTTCATGTTGTTCTCGGCCGAGGCCAGCCACCTGGTGCTCAACTCGGTGTTTCAGTTGAAAGCGGCCCTGGTTGCGGCAGGCTTGGCCAATATCGCGATTTATGAATTCTGGGCCAAGGCGTCCGTCCAGGGTCTTGCGCCGGGAACTCCCATGCCGCCGCGCGCCAAGGTCGCGGGCGCGCTGTCGCTGGGCATCTGGGTCGGGGTCGCGGCCTGCGGACGAAGCATCGCCTACTTCTGAGCGCGGTTGAACCGTCAGGTCCGCCGCAGAACCGAGCGGACGTGCCGCGGAGACCGCGCTCGAGCGAACTACGAAGGTTAGCCAGTCCCCCCGACGGTGATCCGGTCCATGCGCAGGGTGGGCTGTCCGACACCGACCGGTACGCCCTGGCCATTCTTGCCACAAGTGCCCAGCCCGGGATCGAGCTTGAGGTCGTTGCCGATCATGCCGATGCGATTGAGGTCGGTTGGACCGTTGCCGATCAGCATCGCACCCTTCAACGGCTGCGCGAGCTTTCCGTCCTGGATCTTGTAGGCCTCCGTGACCTGGAACACGTACTTGCCCGACGTGATGTCGACCTGACCGCCGCCGAAGTTCACCGCATAGATGCCGTTCTTGACCGAGGCGATGATTTCCTGCGGATCGCGTTCGCCGGCGAGCATGTAGGTGTTGGTCATGCGCGGCATCGGCACATGGGCATAGCTTTGTCGGCGGCCATTGCCGGTCGGCTTCATGCCCATCAGGCGCGCATTCTGGCGGTCCTGCATATAGCCGACGAGAATGCCGTCCTCGATCAGGACGGTGCGATTGCTGGCCGTGCCTTCGTCATCGATCGAAAGCGAGCCACGCCGCTGCGCAAGGGTGCCATCGTCGACCACGGTCACGCCCTTCGAGGCGACCCGTTGTCCCATCAGTCCGGCGAAGGCCGAGGTCTTTTTGCGATTGAAATCTCCTTCGAGCCCGTGACCGATGGCCTCGTGCAGCATGACCCCGGGCCAGCCCGGGCCGAGCACCACCTCCATCTCGCCCGCCGGCGCCGGCACCGCCTCAAGGTTGATCAGTGCCTGGCGCACGGCATCGTCGGCGGCGTTTTGCCAAGCTTGGGTCTCGACGAAACGCGCGAAGCCCTCCCGGCCACCGTAGCCGTAGCTGCCGGCCTCCTGGCGGTCACCATCGCCGGCCACCACCGAGATATTGACCCGGACCAGCGGACGCACATCCCGATAGCTCTCGCCGTCGGCGCGCACGATCTCGATGACCTGCCAACTCGCTCCCAACGAGACGGAAACTTGACGCACGCGCGGGTCCTTTGCCCGCACATAGGCATCGATTGTTTCCAACAGGCGTACCTTGGTCCCGAAGTCCGGCGCCCCGAGGGGATTGTCGTCGCCGTAGAGGCGAATGTTGGTGCGGCCGGGCGGCTCCGCATAGCGGCCGTTGTAACCGCCCTTGACCGCGCGTACGGCGTCTGCCGCGCGCACCAGTGCGGCCTCCGAGAGGTCGGAGGAATGCGCGTAGCCCACGGCTTCGTCCTTGACCGCACGCAGGCCAAAACCCTGGTCGGTGTTGTAGGTTGCCTGTTTGAGCCGGCCATTGTCGAACACGAGCATCTCGGACTGGGCATATTCGAGATAGAGCTCGCCATCGTCGGCGCCTTCGAGGCCACGGGCGAGATGCTTGCGTGCGTCCTGGCGGTCGAGGCCCGCACGGTCGAGAAGCGAGATGGTGGATGTGGCTGAGGTCATGATGCGATCCGGATCTTGGGCGTTGACCCAAAGATAATCGCCCTCGCCACAAGTTGCGAGGTCGCGGAAGCCGCAATCGACCGAGAAGGCGGGCGGGCGCCTAGGGCAGCTTGTCGTAGCCCTCGCCGAAGCCCTTCAGGCTCATGGGGAAGCCGATCCCCTCTTCAGGGGTCTGGAAGATGATGAAGGTCGCGGTCTGGCCGCTGCGTAGCTGCTTGACCAGATTATCGTCCATGACCACCTCGGCCACGCAGCCGTTTGGCAGGCAGCGCACGAAGCCGGCGCGACCGACGTCGACCTGATCGATTTTCAGGCCAAGGCCGGAGGGCAGCAGCACGCCAACCGGGGCGACCACCCGCATCAGCCGGTTCTTCTGATCGGCGGTTTTGAGCACGATGACGGTGAGGCCGACATTGGCGCGATCCTCCGCCGTGACGCTCTGAATGAGTGCACACTGCTCGCCCTGGGCCCCGGGCGGCGTGTCGCAGCGGACCTGCCAATCGTTGTGGACCGACTTGACCGCCCCCTGCGCCGCAGCGCGCTCGGTGGTCGCGGCCACGGTCGCCCATGCGATCGCGGTGACGGCGAGCAGCACTTTCATTGTGGGGAAAAGCATCCGCGGGCTGAATGAAGCCATCGTATCCCGTGCCTCGAATCCTGGGCGGCGCCCCGCTGTGTCCTACCCGGCCGAATCAAGCCCCTCCGACCATGCTCGGGCCTCGGGGTCAAGGATTAGTAAAACACCCCCATTGTGGCCGAGAAAGGGTCGAAAAGACGGCGCGCGACGAGGGGAGCGGCGACCGGCCTTTGGTCGCATGGGAGATATGAACGGGTGCATTGCGATGGGGCCGGAATTATGGTTTGAGAGGCCGGGATTCCCTCAGTTCCGCCGCACGCGCGCCCCTGGAGCTCGCCGCGGAAAGGACGCATCCCTGGCGGGCGCCGCGTTCCCTGCGGCGGCTGCGGCTCCGGGCGGCGGAGCGCCGTGCGGACGCTCAGAGCCTCATTCGAAGGAGCAAAGGCCACGATGCTGATGCGCAAGCCGTTGACCGTAGTGGCGCTGATGGTTCTCGCCGTCCTGGCGAGCGCAGGAGCGGCCCTGGCCGATTTCGGGCAGCCGGCGCCCTGGCAGTTCGGTTTCCAGGAAGCTGCCACGCCGGTGATGGATCGCATCACCTGGTTCCACGACTTCCTGCTCTACATCATCACCGGCATCGCTACTTTCGTGCTGGTGTTGTTGATCGCTGTCATGGTGCGCTTCAACGCCCGCGCCAATCCGGTTCCATCCCGCACCACGCACAACACTTTGGTCGAGGTCGCCTGGACGGTCATTCCCATCCTCATCTTGATGGTCATCGCGATCCCATCGTTCAAGCTGCTGTTCCTCCAGCTCAACCTGCCGGCCGCCGACCTGACGGTGAAAGCGACCGGCAACCAGTGGTATTGGAGCTACAGCTATCCGGACAATGGCGCGTTCCAGTTCGATTCGCTGATGCTCAAGGACAACCAGCGCAAGGCCGGCCAGCCGCGACTACTTGCGGTCGACAACGAAATGGTCGTCCCGGTGAACAAGATCGTGCGTGTGATCACCACCGGCTCCGACGTCATCCATTCGTTCGCAGTGCCGTCGTTCGGTATCAAGATCGACGCGATTCCGGGACGCATCAACGAGACCTGGTTCAAGGCAACGCGGGAAGGCATGTATTACGGCCAATGCTCCGAGCTCTGCGGCAAGGACCACGCCTTCATGCCGATTGCGGTCCACGTGGTGAGCGAGCAGGCCTTCGCCGCCTGGGTCGAAGATGCGAAGAAGAAATACGCCCGAGACGAGATCGTGCCGCCGACGAACGTCGCGGCAGCCCAAGCGACGATGAGATGATGCCGCGTGGGCGATCCGGGCGACAACGCGAAGGACTTGAGTCATGACGGCGATAGCTCATAGCGAGGAACACCACGATCACCCGCATGGTTGGCGGCGCTTCCTCTATTCGACCAACCACAAGGACATCGGCACGATGTACCTCGTGTTCGCGCTCCTGGGCGGATTGATCGGTGGCGTGCTGTCGATCGGCATGCGTCTCGAGCTGATGCAGCCGGGCCTGCAGATCTTTCACGACGCCCACATGTTCAACGTGTTCACGACCGCCCATGGCCTGATCATGATCTTCTTCATGGTCATGCCCGCGATGATCGGCGGCTTCGGCAATTGGATGGTGCCGTTGATGATCGGTGCGCCGGACATGGCGTTCCCGCGCATGAACAACATCTCGTTCTGGTTGCTGCCCGCCTCGCTGACGCTCCTGATCATCTCGCTGTTCGTGGAGGGCGAGCCCGGGGCGCCCGGCGTGGCCGCGGGCTGGACTATCTATGCGCCGCTATCTACCTCGGGCCATCCGGGGCCGGCCGTCGATTTCGCCATTCTGTCGCTGCACCTTGCCGGCGCCTCGTCGATCCTCGGCGCGATCAACTTCATCACCACGATCTTCAACATGCGCGCGCCCGGTATGACCCTGCACAAGATGCCGCTGTTCGTCTGGGCGCAGCTCGTGACGGTGTTCCTGCTGCTGCTTGCGCTGCCAGTCCTGGCCGGCGCCATCACCATGTTGCTGACCGACCGCAACTTCGGGACGACGTTCTTCACGCCGTCAGGCGGCGGTGACCCGGTCCTGTTCCAGCACCTGTTCTGGTTCTTTGGGCATCCCGAGGTCTACATCCTGATCGTGCCCGGCTTCGGCATCATCAGCCAGATCGTCGCGACCTTCGCAAAGAAGCCGGTCTTCGGCTATCTCGGCATGGCCTATGCGATGGTGGCGATCGGCGGCATCGGGTTCGTGGTGTGGGCGCACCACATGTACACGGTGGGAATGTCCACCGCCACGCAAGCCTATTTCGTAGTCGCCACCATGGTGATCGCGGTGCCGACCGGCGTGAAGATCTTCTCCTGGGTCGCCACCATGTGGGGCGGTTCGCTCGAGTTCAAGACGCCACTGCTCTGGGCGATCGGCTTCATCTTCCTGTTCACGATCGGCGGCGTGACCGGCGTCGTGCTCGCCAATGCCGGGGTCGATCGTTCCCTGCAGGATACCTACTACGTGGTCGCCCACTTCCATTACGTGCTCTCGCTCGGTGCCGTCTTCACCATCTTCGCTGGCTGGTACTACTGGTTCCCGAAGATGAGCGGCTACATGTACTCAGAGACGATCGGAAAGCTGCACTTCTGGCTCACGTTCATCGGCGTCAACATCGTCTTCTTCCCGCAACACTTCCTTGGGCTCGCCGGCATGCCGCGCCGCATCGCCGACTACCCCGATGCATTCGCCGGCTGGAACCTGGTGTCCTCGTTAGGCTCCTACCTGTCGGGATTTGGCGCGCTCGTATTCTTCTTCGGCGTCGCCCAGGCGTTCATGCGCAAGGAGAGGGCAGGGGACAACCCGTGGGGCGCAGGCGCGACCACGCTCGAATGGACGCTGCCCTCGCCGCCGCCGTTCCACCAATACAACGAGCTGCCGCTGATCAAGTGAGCGAGGCGGCAACCATCGCATATGGCTGGCGTTAACAGGGAAGTCATTGAACGGCTGAGCGCAGGATCGATGTCACTGGTCAGCGAAGGCGCAGAATTTGCCACGGGCCGCTCGGCTTCCCCCCGCTACGAGCCGAGCGTTGCGACCGTTGGCGACTACGTGGCCTTGATGAAGCCGCGGGTCATGTCGCTCGTCGTCTTCACCGCGTTCGTTGGGCTGATGATAGCGCCGGGCCACATCCATCCGGTGATCGCCTTTACCGCGCTTCTGTGCATCGCGGTGGGGGCCGGCGCCGCGGGCTCGCTCAACATGTGGTACGACGCCGACATCGATGCGGTGATGACGCGGACGTCGGGTCGGCCCATTCCGCGCGGCCGCATCGCGCCCGGCGAGGCACTTGCATTCGGGGTGGTGCTGGCTGGGTTCTCCATTGGCGTGCTCGGCCTGCTCGTGAACTGGGTCGCGGCTGGACTGCTTGCGTTCACCATCTTCTTCTATGTCGCTGTCTACACTGTGTGGCTCAAGCGTTCGACGCCGCAGAACATCGTCATTGGCGGCGCCGCCGGTGCCTTTCCCCCGGTGATCGGATGGGCGGCGACGACCGGCGGGATCTCGGTCGAGCCGTGCCTGCTTTTTCTCATTATCTTCTTCTGGACGCCGCCGCATTTCTGGGCGCTCTCGCTCGTTCGCGTCGACGACTATGCCCGCGCCCGGATCCCTATGCTGCCGGTCGTGGCCGGGGTTGCGGAGACCCGCCGGCAGATCCTGCTCTATTCCACCGTCCTGGTGCCGGTTGGCGCGGCGCCGTGGCTGCTCGGCTACGCGCATGCGATCTACGGAACTACGGCCCTCCTGGCCGGGCTCCTCATGGTCGTGCTGGCGTGGCGCGTGTGCGGTGAGCGCGAGGGTGAGCGGGCCAAGCGCGCGGCGCACGAGCTTTTCGCCTACTCAATCGTCTATCTGTTCGTGCTCTTCGCGGCGCTGCTGGTCGACGGGGGCATGGGCTACGGAGGCGGTGCAGCGTGAGAGCGCTGGTGATGGCATGGATGAAGAGCGACAGAAAATCGTTCTCAGTGAGGAGCAGAGACGCAGCCGGCGTGCGCGCTCGATCGCGATTGCGCTCGCCCTCGGCGCGCTCGTCATCCTGTTCTATGTCGTCACGCTGGTGAAGGGCCCAGCGGTGTTGAACCGGCCGTTGTGATCGCCATGAACGCTCCGAATCCCACCTCGCAGCGCGGCCGCGACATCATGGTCGCAGCCGCGTGCGGCGTATTCGTCGCGGTGATGGTCGGCGCGGCCTACGCGGCCGTGCCGCTCTACAACTGGTTCTGCCGCACGACAGGGTTCGGCGGCACCACCCAGGTGGCTACGGCGGCGCCTAGCCGCATTCTCGATCGCAAGCTCACCGTGCGCTTCGATGCCAATGTTCTCGGCGGGCTGCCGTGGCGCTTCGAGCCCGAGCAGAACTCAATCGAGGTCAGGCTCGGTGAGGTCGTGACCGTCAGTTACCGGGTCGTCAACGAATCGGCGCGCGAGACCGTGGGCCTCGCCTCCTACAACGTCTCACCGCCCACCGTGGGAGCCTATTTCTCCAAGATCAACTGTTTCTGCTTCACCGATCAGCGGCTCAAGGGCGGCGAGAAGCGCGACATGACCGTCGTTTTCTTCGTCGATCCCGCGCTGGTGAAGGATTCCGAGCAGGACGGCCTCGATACCATCACGCTGTCGTACACGATGTATCCGGTGCGCCAGCCCGACCCGCCGCGCGCGCAGAATGGCGCCATGCCTGCAGCAGGACGAAGTTGAAGGAAATGGCGAAATTGACCAAACCCACAAGGAGTGAGCGCCGCGGGCGCCGCCAGCTCACGAGCAGACGGAGAGGGT
>JBKPUA010000426.1:0-5417 GCA_046735815.1 Pseudomonadota bacterium | reverse complement strand
GCGCCGACGGCGACCGCCATGCGCGCACCTGCGACGCGGTCGCGCGCAACGATCGTCGGCGCCGTGCGCGCCAGCAGCAGCGGCTCGTCGCCCACGTCATTCGCGCCGTGGCGCACCGCATCAGCTTGCACCGGACCGGGCAGCCGACCGCCGTAGCCGCGGGTCAGGAAGACCGGCCGCTCGCCTGCGGCGGCCAGCATGCGCGCCAGCGCGAGGGCGGTCGGGGTTTTGCCGGCTCCGCCGACGGTCAAGTTGCCGACGCATGCCACCGGCGCGCCGGCGCTCGCCCCGCGCCGCGAGAGTCGCGCCGCCGCGACCGTGCCGTAGATCGCCGCCAATGGCGCGAGCATCCCGGACGCAATGCCGGGCTCGCGCCACCAGAATGACGGCTCACGCATCGGAGACGCGCTGCTCGAGACGAATCTGCATGAGGTAAGGCTCGAGCGCGGCCAGCGTGCGCTCGAGCCCGCCGCCGAGCGCGGCAACGGTCTTGCGCGCGGCCGCAACCACCGCCATGCGCTCGCTGGCGTTGCTGAGCCAGGCGCTTGCGCGCAGCGCCAGCTGGTCTGCGTCGATGGCCGCCTCGGCGCCACGCGCCTGATCGAGCGCGGCGTAAATCTCGGCGAAATTCCAGACGTGGGGGCCGTGCAGGATGGCTGCGCCGAGCTTGACCGGCTCGATCGGATTCTGGCCGCCGTGGCTGGCGATCGATCCGCCGACGAACACGATCGGCGCGAGCCGATAGATCAGGCCGAGCTCGCCCAGCGTGTCGGCGACGTAGACCTCGGTGTCGCCGTCCGGCAGCTCGCCCTGCGAACGCAGCGCTGCCTTGAGGTCAGCGGCACGCGCGATCTCAAGGATGGCACTACCGCGGTCGGGGTGGCGTGGCGCAATGATCGTGATCAACCCCGGGTACGAGCCGCGCAAGCGCCGATGCGCCTCGACCAGGGCGATCTCCTCGCCGGCATGGGTGGAAGCCCCGGCGATGACGGTGCGTCCGCCGAGCGCCGCCCGCAGCGCCGCCAGGGCGGCGGGGTCGGCGGGCGGCTCGGGCACATCGAACTTGAGATTGCCGGTATCGAGAACATGGCGCGCGCCGAGCTCGCGGTAGCGCTCGGCATGGGCGGCCGATTGCGCCAGACAGAGGTCGAAGCAACGCAGCAGCGCACCAATGGCGGCTGGCACGCGCCGCCAGCGGCGGAAGGAGCGCTCGGAGACGCGACCGTTGACCAGGATGAGCGGGATGCCGCGCGCGGCGCTCGTCACGATCAGGTTGGGCCAGAGATCCGACTCGACGAAGAGCGCGAGGTCGGGCTGCCAATGGTCGAAGAAGCGTTCGACGAAGCGCGGCGCGTCGAGAATGACGAACTGGTGGATCGCCCCCTTCGGCAGGCGCCGCTCGGCGAGATTGGCCGAGGTGACGGTGCCGGAGGTGCATAGGATGCCGAACCCCTTCGCGCCAATGCGCTCGATCAGCGGCACCACCGACAAGAGCTCGCCGACGCTCGCGCCATGGATCCATACCAACGGCCCGGGCGGCCGCGCGATCTTGCTTTCGCCATAGCGTTCGGTAAGCCGCGCCGGCAGCTCCTTGCCGTGCTTGAGCCGATGCGACACGAGCGCCGGCGCAAGCGGGGTGGCCGCCGCCGTCAACAGGCGATAAGCCTGCAGCGCGAACGGCAGCCGCTCAGCCACGGACGCCGTCCTGCCGCGGTCGATCCGCGATCGCGTAGGCGCGCGCGGTCGCCGCATCGAGCGCGATTTCGAGCGTGCGCCGCGCCTGCTCGAGCGCCGCCTCGTCGGCGTCGGGCGGCACGCGCAGCGGCTCCCCGGCCACTCCGCCGCCGCGGCCGAACGGGAGATTGATCGCGGTGCGATCCCAGTTCTTGAGCTCGATGCGGCGCCGGGTCGCGATCGCGATCGGATAGATCGGCCGTCCGGATGCACTCGCAAGCTTGACGATGCCGAGACCGGCGACGCGCGCGACCTTGGGAATGTCGGCGGTGAGCGCGACGTTGTAGCCCTGCGCGAGCGCGTCCACCATCTCCTTGAACGCGTTCACGCCGCCCTTGCCGATGAAACCGGTGCCGTGATGACCCGAGCCGCGGATGGCGTCGATCCCAAGCCGCGCAGCCGCGAGCGCGTTGATCTCGCCGTCCCGATGGCGCGAGACCAGCACCTTGGCGCGATCCCCGGCGCGCCGGATGAAGGGGGCGAGAAAGTGCTGGCCGTGCCACATGGCGATGATCACCGGTGAGTCGCGGTCGACCTGCTCATAGATGCCGTCCGGCTCGACCACGAGCCGGGTGGTGTTCCAAACCAGACGAAGATACTCGGCGACTGCGACTCCCGCGGCCATCTGGAACGGGCGCGAGCCGATGACACGCTTGACCCAGGACATCGAGCGCAGCCCAGCGGTCAGGACTTGCCCCGCTGATCCGTCTCCGGATCGAGCAACCGGTGCATGTGCACAATGAAATAGCGCATGAGGGCGTTATCGACGGTCTGCTGCGCCTTCGCCTTCCACGCGGCGTAGGCGGTGGCGTAATTGGGATAAATCCCGACGATGTCCAGCTTGTCGAGATCGCGGAACTGGACGTTGTCCAAATCCGTGAGCTCGCCGCCGAAGACGAGATGCAGCAATTGCGTGGGTTGAGGCCGGTCCGCCATGACATGGTCCCTCGATCCCCGGTCGATTCGGACCGCTCGATCACGCGAATTCGGCCAGCCGATCGCGAATGAGCCCGAGCAGCACCGCATGACGTGCGCGTCCGGCGGCCAGCAGCGCGTCATGGACCGGATTGGGCCGATTGTAGATCAACGACTCCCCCGTCAAAGTCGATATCAGCCCCCCGGCTTCGTGCACCAAAAGATCGGCTGCCGCAAGGTCCCAGTCGTGACTATTGGGGGCGGTGAAGGTGCCGTCGAGCGTACCAGTGGCGACGCGGGCGAGCCGCAGCGCCAGCGATGGGATGCGCGGTGTCGTCTCGATGCGCGGCTCGATCGCCGCCAAGCTGTCGAGCCGGCGCTTGGCGCCGGAAAATTTCGCCCCTGCGAGCCCATTGCCGCCGCTCGCCCTGATCGGCGCACCGTTGAGCGTCGCGCCGCCGCCGGCAGTGGCGAGGAACAGCTCGTCGGTGACCGGCGCATAGAGGGCGGCCACCACCGGACGTCCCGCATCGACCAGGGCGGCGGAGATTGCCCAGTCCGCAAGGCCGGCGAGATAGGCGCGGGTGCCGTCGATGGGATCGACCACCCACACCTCGGCGCGCTGCAGCCGCGCCGGATCATCCTCCGTCTCCTCCGACAGCCAGCCGGCGTCGCGAATGGCCAGCAGCCGTTCGCGCAACAGCGCATCGACGGCGAGATCGACCTCGCTCACCGGCGATGACTTGCCCTTGATCCAACTCTTGGGCTGGCCGCGAAAGCTCTGCAGCGCCAACGCGCCTGCTTCGCGGGCGGCGGCGGCAAGGCGATCGCGTATCTCGACCCGATCAGTGCCGCGATCACCGGCCGCCAACGGTGAGGCCCTCCACGCGCACGGTCGGCGCATTGGTGCCGAAGCGAAACTCGAGATCGTTGGCGGGCGCAAGCGTCCGGAACATTTCCAGGAGATTGCCGGCGATCGTCACCTCGCTCACGGGATAGCTGCGCCTGCCGTTCTCGATCCAGAAGCCGGAGGCGCCGCGGCTGTAGTCGCCGGTCACCTGATTGACGCCCATGCCGATGAGGTCGGTGACATAGAAGCCCTCGGCGATGTCCGCCATCAGCGCCTCCGGCGTGACCGCGCCGGCGGAGAGATGAAGATTGCTCGCCCCGGGCGACGGGGTCGAGGACACGCCGCGCTGAGCGTGCCCGGTGGTCGCCAGTTCCAATTCGCGCGCGGTCGCCGAGTCGAGAAACCACGACTTGAGCACGCCGGCTTCCACCACGGCGAGACGCCGGGTCGCGACGCCCTCGGCATCGAAGGGACGCGAGCGCAAGCCGCGCTTGCGGCGCGGATCGTCGATCACGCTGATGCCGGGCGCGAACAGCCGCTCGCCGAGCTTGTCTTTGAGGAAGCTCGTCTTGCGCGCGACCGCGCTGCCATTGATGGCGCCGGCGAGATGGCTCACGAGCGAGCCCGCGACCCGCCGGTCGAACACGACCGGCACGCGCTTGGTCTCGACCTTGCGCGGATTGAGGCGCTCGACCGTGCGCTCGCCGGCGCTGCGCCCGACCTTTTCGGGAGTCTCGAGATCGGCGCCGTGGAGCGCGGAGGAATAATCGTAGTCGCGCTCCATCGCGGTGCCGTTGCCCGCGATCGCGGTCATCGACACGCTTTGCCCGGAATTGAGATAGGCGCCGCGAAAGCCGCCGCTCGTCACCAGCACCATGCCGCCGATACCGGCAGAGGCGGAAGCGCCGCCCGACTTGGTCACGCCCGCGACTGCGAGCCCGGCGCGCTCGGCGCGCTTGGCGCGTTCCTCCAACAGCGCCACGGCCGGCAGATCGGGATCGAGCAGATCGAGATCGGGGATGTCGCGCGCAAGCTGCGCGGGGTCGGCAAGGCCGGAATACGGATCCTCGGGCGCGGCGCGCGCCATGGCGACGGCGCGTTCGGCAAGCTGTGAAACGTCGGCCTTGATGTCGTTGCTCGAGACCACCGCCTGGCGACGACCGACAAAGACCCGCAGTCCCACATCGTCACCCTCGGAGCGCTCGGATTCCTCAACCGCCCCTTCGCGCACTTCGACCGCAAGCGAGACCGAGCGCACGGCGAGAGCGTCGGCCGCATCCGCGCCGGCACGGTGCGCGGCCGCGACCAACCGCTCGGCGAGATCGGTCAGCGCACTTTGGTCGAGCAGGGAGGACATGGGCAGACACCAACTTTCATCGCGGATCGCGGCATTCTTGCAAGGCGAGCGGCGCTTTGTCCGCGCGCGGCAAGGTCTCGTCAAGCATGAGTCGCATTGGCCGGGTGATACCGCACATTAACCAGGAACGTTAAGCGGATTCCGACCGGTTTGGGACATGATGGTCGCGACGATCGGGGGAACAACTCCGACGCGGCTATGACGAACCGGGGTGTACCCGGCAGGGAGATAGGCTTTGAGGCGTCAAACAACAACCGGCAGGGTCACGCCTGCGGGGTCGAGCCGCAACGAGCGGCTCGACCCCCTCGCCCACCCGCTCCAGCGTGAGTTGTTCAGTCCCACTGGAGACGAGTGGACACGTGTGGGCGAATTCAATCACAAGCGCGCGGCGCCGCGGCACGCCGTGCGCAACAGTAAGATGGCGTTGAGGCCGCCGCTCGCGGCCTATCGCGGGGTGGCCATCCGGATGGAGCCGCCGGCCGGCGAAGCGGCGGGCGCCGTCGCCGTCGTGCTCGAGCATTCCGATCCCGCGCTGTCGCGCACGCTTTATCGCGCCACCCA
>JBKPUA010000425.1:0-23668 GCA_046735815.1 Pseudomonadota bacterium | reverse complement strand
GTGGTCGTCGGCATCGGCGTGCGACCGCGCACCCAACTGGCCGAGCGGGCCGGCCTGACGATCGACCGGGGCGTCGTCGTGAACGAGTACCTGGAGACCAGCGCAGCCGGAATCTATGCCGCCGGGGATATCGCGCGCTGGCCCGATCCGCACACCGGCGAGCACCTTCGGATCGAGCATTGGGTGGTGGCCGAGCGCCAAGGTCAGGCCGTGGCGCGAGATATCCTCGGACAGCGCAAACGCTTTTCCGACGTGCCGTTCTTCTGGAGCCAGCACTACGACCTGCCGATCAATTACATCGGGCACGCCGAGAAGTGGGACAAGCTCGAGATCGACGGTGACATCAAGGCGCGCGATTGCCTCGTGCGCTATCGCCGCGACGGCAAGGTGCTGGCCGTCGCCTCGATCTACCGCGACCTCGACAACCTGAAGGCGGAATGGGAGATGAGCCGCCAGGCGTTTTAGTTTAGGCGCTCTCGGCACCACGGTAGAGGAATGGATCGCCAATCCCGCCAGCACGCGGGGCGAGTTTGAACTCGGGAAGCAAGCAGCGGCGTAAGCAATCGAAGGTGCTGCGGATCAGACTGAGGCAAGGGCCAATCTGAGACCATTTCGATGGCTGCACAGGAAGATCGCTTTTTCCGCTTTGACCGGTGGAGTCGTCTGTCATTTCTAGGCGTGCCCTGTGAGCCAGCTGTCGACGCCAAGGACGACACTTCGCTTAGCCGCATCGCGCCCGACATGTGCAGACGAGACGTCGCTCGACGAGTCAGTATTGTGGCTCATAGCTGACCTTGACGATCTTCGAGAAGCTCTTGGTCGCAGCGAGCTTCAGCTTTACGGCCTGTCCCTCGCGGAAGAGCGGCTTGCCGCGGTCAACCAGGACGGGATGTATCCCGAGATTTAGGACGTCGAGCAGGCGCTGCTTCAACAACATCTCGCCGAGGAGACCGTGGCCGAGAATGAGGAGATCGCCGCAGTCCCGCTGCTTTAGCTTGGCAACCTCCGCCGCAACGTCGCCACGCACGATGGTCGAGTTATTCCACTCGGCCGTCTCCAGCTGTGATGAAAAAACGTATTTTCGGATCGCATTGAGTCGCCCCGCATATGCGGGGTTTCCTCCCCCACCGCCATATATCTTCGCAAATCGATTGTATGTGGTCCGGCCAAACAGCATCGCGTCGCACTCGTTGAAGAGAGCTAGCGAATCCTGGAGATAGGGTTCGTCGTAGTAGTCCCGGAACGGGAAGGGATCGTCCAGCACGATGCCGTCCGCCGAAACTAGACAATATTCAACGATCTTCCGCATCCTCCGACTCCTCTGCAGCCCATTGACCCACTCGCTCCGTGCCCCAAAGCGAGCGTGAATATGTGCTAATAATCTCACATATAATGATTGACGCCAAGTCTTTTTGTGCTTAAATTCGCACATAATGAATCAGACATCCCAATCCACTTGGAAAGCGTTGGCGGACCCGGTCCGCCGCGAGATCCTCGACCTTCTTCGGGAGGAGGCGCGCACGACCGGAGACATCTGCGACACATTTCCGCAGCTGACGCGCTTCGGAGTGCTCAATCACATGGCCGTCCTCAAGGAGGCCGGCCTGCTGCGGGTCGAGCAACGCGGGCGTGAGCGCGTGAACCACATCGAAGCGGAACCGTTGCGTGCAGCCTACGAAGATTGGATTCGAAACTACGAAGTCCTCTGGGCGGGGCGACTCGGTCGCCTGAAGAAGTTCGTGGACGGAAAGGAGAAGCGCAGGACGATGCCTGAAAATCCGTTGCCGACCGCCAATCTCGTCACCCTGAACCTCGAGCAGACGCTCGACTTCAAGGCCCCGCCCGCCGAGCTGTTCCGGGCACTGACATTCGACATCGGCGAATGGTGGGAGACGCCGAACACGCCTGCCGACGCGCGCGATGTTGTGTTTGATCCGACTCCCGGCGGTCTCATCAAGCAGGTGACCCGGGATGGCGGCGGAACCGTCCTGTTCACGGTGCAGTCTATTCAGCGCGATCGGCTGCTCGTGCTCAACGGCACGCTCGGTCTCGACAACGTCATCCTCGGGACGGTTCGGCTGGAGCTGGAAACCATCCGCGGCGGCACACGACTCCTGCTCAAGCATTGGGCCATCGGTGAGCTTGGTCCAACCGCGCAGGAAGGATTCAGCAGGGGCTGGAAAAGCCTGCTCGACGAAAAGCTGCGCGCCTATGTCGAGCGTGGCCAGTCACGCGGCGTGCGGGCGCGGTAACAATCGAAGCACTCGCGACTTCCGCCATTGGATAGGCAGGCAGCGACGGAGGTTGGGATCGCACCGATCGATATGGCCCGGCATGCACGCGGGCTGTGCCCGAGTGGCCGTATGCGATCGCGGTCGTCGGGCATCCATGGACAAGCACCATCGGCCTCCGCCTGGATCGCCCGCGTCCTCATAGGCAACTTTCAAAAAGGGGATTTCGATGTACTTCGTTATTTGCATGCCCCGATCGCGGGTTCGAAATCCCACATCGCACCGAAATGAGCCGCCGTGCCCAGAAGAAACGGTCGGCTGCCTCGAGGAACCGTTCAATGGCTCTGCGCTCGACGGATCATCGCGCCAAGTGCAACCAACTGACTTGCATGCTTTGGATGACTCGCCAGGCGGCGGCAGCAGATGGCGGACATCACCGCTGTGATCGTTCCCGGGACAAATCGGCGCCTACAATCTCGACTTGCCTGATCAGATCTCGGCTTGGAGTGTCCAGCGACGATCCTTCACGGAATATCACTGCAATGTCCCGACTCAGAGCAGGGACTGTAATCCGCAACGGCTTCAACTTACTCCTGCCTTGATGAGACGTAGCAGCATGCTCGGGCAGCATCGCCAGATGATCGCTGGCCGCTACAAGCGCCGTTGTAAAGTCGATTGAACCGCATTCGATCAGTTGCTGGGGAAGACCAACGCCTTCGGATGCAAGGAGTTTTTCCAAAACCGTACGCTGCCTGCCGCCCACCATGGGACAGACCCAGGGATACTGCGCGAGGTCCGCCCATGTTGGCTCCGCCAGCCGGAACAGGCGGTGTTTGGGACGCGCGAACACCCGTAAGCGGTCGCGGAATATGACGCGCTGTTTCAATCCATCCAGAAGATCGTAAAATTCCGTTTGAGCGATGATGAAATCAAAATCGCCGCGCAGGAGCCCAAACAGAAGCTCCACCTGAACCTTTTCGACGACCCTAAGCAGTATGCGCGAGTGTCGCTCTCGCCACCGACTCACGGCAAGAGGGACGATGCTGGCGGCCAAGCTTGGAAGGGTACCGATCGTCACGACGCGGGCCTGGCTCTTGCCGGCATTTTGAAGTCGCGTCTTCGCGAATTCCAATTCCTCTTTGATTAATCTTGCATGTGAGCACAGAAGCTCACCGAACGCGGTAGCCGTGATTCCGGTTGGCCCTCGCTCAAGAAGTTTGATCCCGAGTCCGCTTTCCAACCGGTCCATTGATTTCGACAGCGCCGGCTGCGAAACCTCCAGGCACTTGGCTGCCTTCTTCAAGCTCCCCTGCTCAACGACAGTGGCAAGATATAAAAGCTTGCGGGAATCCAGGAGAAGCTGCATCGCGGTCTGGCTCTCATCAGGCCCGCTTAAGACGCGACGGCTCGGCGTTCGCCGGTTGGCAGCGCGTCGAGGCTTCAAAGACCCTGAACCATCGACGCTCATTCTAGAACCGGCACAGCCTGAATTCGAGGGACCCTGGCAAGGTGAATTGTCAGTTTCGCTGCAGTGCAACGGGCTTGCTGACTTTGATCTGCCCTGCCTGAAGACCTTGTGCCAGCGGGCAGCCTCATCCTTGAGGCCAAACTTCGCCGGGGGGCACACCGCGGGCGGCGTTCAGCCGTCGATACTGGCCGTTCTGCACGTCTTGCCAAATTCGCTGGACCAAGATCTAGAGCGTGATGACTTTTCTTCGAATCGTCATCCCGCTCTAGCTTTTTGGTGGAGCATGATCTTTCCGAAACTTTTCGGGATCATGCTCTAGCTGCTGTGCGTCATGCCGCCGTCGCAAGCGATGGTCTGGCCGGTTATGAAGCCCGATGCCGGCGTGGAGAGAAAGATTGCAAGACCGGCGAGATCTGAAGGTACCATTCCTCTGGGAATGCACTGCTCGCTGAGTTGGGCAATTCGCCGCTCGACCGTCGGGTTGGCTACTCGATCAACTTCGGTTGCTACACCGCCCGGACGGATGCAATTGACGGTGATGCCATCTGGCCCGAGCTCCCGCGCCATCGCATTCGTCATTCCGATGACCGCCGACTTCGACGAAACATAGTGCAGGTAGTTAGGCACTCCTTTGGGCACGGAATCCGATGAGACATTGATGATACGCCCCCATCTCTGTTGACGCATGGTGGGCAGAACGGCGCACACGCTTAAGAAGGCGCCCGTGACATTGACGTGCACCACGCGTTCCCATTCCTCGACAGGAATCTCCCAGAATGGTCTTTTTCTTAGGCTGGCAAATATCGCAGCATTATTGATCAGCACGTCAATCCGGCCGAGCTTTGCAACGGCACAAGCTGCCATCGCCTCGACCGATGTCTTGTCGCCGATATCGACAGTAACTGCCGTGGCTCTGCCACCCGCCGTCTCGATTTCCTCTTGAACGCGATCGGCATTGGACCGATTGATGTCTGCGACAACGACGGTGGCACCTGCCGCTGCGAATTGCCGCGCAAGCTCGCGACCGATGCCTTGTCCGGCTCCAGTTATGATCACGACCCGGTCGGTGACGCTGAAATCACGCGCGTGTTGCGGAACGCCAGAGTCCTGAGGTGCGCGGACACACGTGAGATGAGCCATGCTGAATCAACTCCGTTGTCCGCGAGCTGCAAAGCTCATGCGCCGCGGACGGAACGGTCGCTGCGAAAGACACGTCACTAGTTTTCCAATGGAACGTTATTGAATTCGATCACTTTCTTCCATCGAGCGAGCTCCTGCGAGATCATTTTCGCAATTTGGTCGGGATCGCGCATTTCCACGGTGAATCCAAGCTTCTGAAGTGGCTTCTCGGCATCGAGGTATTTCCCCGCGTCCGCAAAGGCGTCGTGCAGCCGCATAACACGATCGGGCGGAGTTTTGCTCGGCGCCAAGAAGGCATACCACAGCTTTGAATCGAAGGTCGGTAGGCCAACCTCAGCCGTTGTCGGAACATTCGGCAGATCGGTGAGACGCCGGCTAGCCGTGGTGGTCAAGAGTTTGACCTCCTTGGAATCGACATACGGGGCTGCGTCGGCGACAGACAAGATGCTGAAGTCAACGTGTCCACCGATAAGAGCCTGGAGTGTTTCGGGGTTGCCTCGGAAGGGCACATGGGTCGCCGTTCCTTCGATCTCGTTGAGTAGCAAGAGAGACGTAAGATGTCCGATGGTCCCAACGCCGGCGGTGCCAAAGGTCAGCTTCCGGCTGCGAACTGCAGCCGAAAATTCGGCCATATCATTGATGTTCAGGCCTGCACGGACAATGAGCACCAACGGCACTGAACCGAAGCCTGCGATGGGCGAGAAGTCGGTCTCGAGGTTGTAGCGAAGCTGCTTCCTGATGGCAGCCGCGCCAACCCCCGCAGAGGGCAGGCCCAGGATCGTATAGCCGTCAGGCCCGGCTCGCGCCGCAGATGCCGTACCAATTGTCGTGCTGGCGCCTGACCGATACTCGAAGACGAAGGGCTTACCGACCATAGGTGCCGCTTTTTCAGTGAAAGCGCGCGCGATGATATCCCCGGGACCACCAGGGGGATTCGGGATGATGACCTTGATCGGCTGGGCCGGGTACTCCTGCGGGTACGCCGGCATCAGGCATACATCAGACGCGATCAAGAATGCGATTGTGGCGACCAACGTTCGACTGTTCCTCACGAGTTTCCTCCGGCTTTTTCATTTGTCGTTCGGAATGCGCCCGCCTCTTATGCAGGGCGCAATCCGTGAGTCGCGATCGTGCGTGCTTCAAGCCACCACTCGCGTGGCGGCAAGGCGCTCAGAACTGCGGCAACACGATGCAGAAGAACTCGCTCGGCTGCACCGCCGTCACCGCGATAGGGCCTTCGTTCTTTGAAAATTCGAACGCGGATCGTTCGCCATACTCTTTGCCTTCGACGGTCACCGCACCCTTGCTCAAGAAGAGCAGTTCGATCGAGGGCTGCATTCCAGCCGCAAAGGTCGCACCCGCATCGATTCGAATGAAGCCGAGCCGCGTATTCCGTTCGGTGAAAGTGCCGAGCCACTTGCTGTATACGCCCTTGGCGCCATCTGGCGCCCAGTCGCAAGCCGCAGGATTCATGAGTATGATGTCGTTATAGCGCGGCTTGCTGTAGACAGATTTCTTGCCGGTTGCCTCCTCGTAGCAAGCCTCAGAGCCATCCTTATTGTGGCGCTGACCTTTTTCATCGATCCACGTGAAGATACCGTCTTTGAACGTACCTTTCGTGGCGAGCGCGGCGTTGGCGGCTTCCCGCTGCGTGGGGCTGAGAAAGCCCTGTCCGCCGGCACCGCCGAATTGACACACCATCATCTCAAGGCCTTCGGGACGATCCTGAGGGCCGTAATAGACGCTCTCGGGAAAGTATCCGACCGAGCCCTCTTCCATCACGACGCCTTTGGCGATCGGATAGCGGCCCTTGAGCACATATCTGACCTGATCGAACGTGTGACGATGGCGTGGCGTGGACCACCCCCCGCCGCCGGTGCGACCGACGTTCAAAAGATAGTTGTTCGGCGAATTGTCCTGGCCCATCAGCAGAAACTTCTGGTCCAGAACGCCCTCGCGCATGCTGCCAACCCGACCGCCCAGAGCGGTTCTCGCTTCGCCAACTCTCATGGTGCCTCCTTGTCGATGTCGCGTGCTTGCGAGCGACTGTCGGGTTACCGTCCTAACCGAACACTCGCCGCCGCGACATGCCTTATGGGCGAGGGATATAACGCAAGGTTATATGTAGTGGCTTCCGCTCAACGGCCCTCTGCTCTACCGCTCCGAACCGAGACGGTCATCCGGGGTCAGGCTGCCGTCCGTTGATGCGGCGGTCGGAGCTTGCCGGCCAAGTCGTCACAGCGGCGAGGGTCGAATGGCAAACACACCAAGGGAATTCTTGCATAACACCGTCAAGGACAAGCTCGCGCGCAACCAGGTCGTCGCATCGATGATTGTCCGCCTGGTGCGCACGGTGGAGATTGCGCAAATCGCGAAAACGGCCGGCTTCGATTCGTTCTACGTCGACATGGAGCACAACAGCTTCTCGTTCGACACCACCGGTCAAATCTGCATGGCCGGCCTCGCGGCGGGCATAGCCCCATTTGTCCGCGTGCCAAGCATATCGCCGCATGACATTTCGCGAGCGCTCGACGGAGGTGCGCTCGGCGTAATTGCGCCGCACATTCATTCAGCACGAGATGCAGAGTGCGTCGTGCGCGCGGCGAAGTTTGCGCCACTTGGCGATCGGTCGATTGCCGGCGGGCTGCCGCATCTGCAGTTTCGCACATTCCCGGCGACCGAAACCATCAACGCTCTCAACGAAGCAACGATGGTCGTCATCATGATTGAATCGGGCGAAGCGCTCGCGGAAGTCGACGACATCGCTGCCGTGGAAGGCGTTGATTTGCTGCTGATTGGTACGAACGATCTGTGTGCATCGCTGGGCATTCCAGGTCAGCTCGACCACGACAAGGTCCGGAGCGCTTATGCCAAAGCGATGGAAGCTTGTCGCAAACACGGAAAGCACTTGGGCATCGGAGGGCTGAGCGCCTACCCCACGCTTGTGGGTGAGTTCGTCAGGTTGGGCGCCCGCTACGTCTCAACGGGCACAGACTTGTCCTTCCTACTCGGCACCGCGACCGCGAAAGCGAAGCAAGTGCGTGAATACTGAACTGTCGTGGCGAATGGCGTCTATCCATCCAACCGCAAAGCTACTCTTGAGAGCTTTTGTCATCACACTCGGCTTGATCGGACCTGCAATGGCACAAGAGCGCATACTGATTTCCTCTGACTGGGGCAAGGTCACTGCCGAGTTGGTCGACAATGACGCGACCCGATCGCTGGTCCAGATGTTGCCGCTCACGATCGACATGCGCGACCACCTCCGTCAGGAAAAGACCGGCAATCTGCCTTCGCCGTTACCCGCGCTGGAGCGGCAACTCGATTTCTCGACCGGTACAGTGGGACTCTGGAGTTCCAATCACTTTGTGATCTACTATCGCGACGGCCGTGTTCCTCAGCCCGGAATCATCATACTCGGCCGAGTGACTGGTGACGTTTCGATTTTTGATCGGCCCGGTCCGGTCACCGTCCGCGTTGAACGTAATGAATGAGACTTTCCCACCGAGGCTTCGCCAGTGTGGCGGTTCAGAAGTCCGCATTATTCTTGCGGCGAGTCCGAAATGCGGACTTCTGAACCAAAGCCACACTAGATCAATAAGTTGCTAGTGTCCTTCGATTCAAAGTTCGCAAACGAAGGTGCCGCACAATGAAGCGAACTTTGGAATCGGGACACTAGCATGATCTCCTTGGATGTACGCGCCGGGGCGCCCGGGGCCCAGAAGGGAATGTGTCCATGCGCCGTATTTTCATCAGCGGCAGCACGGACGGACTCGGCCGCGCTGCGGCGCGGACCCTCATGGAGGAAGGCCATCAGGTTGTTCTGCACGCACGATCGCGCGAGCGCGCGTCGGCAATCGCCGATCTCGCGTCAGGGTCGGCCGGCGTGGTCATCGGCGACTTCAGCAGCGCCGCCGAGACCCGGAGGATCGCGGAGCAGGTGAACGGCATCGGCCGCATGGACGCGGTCATCCACAACGCCGGCACATACCTTGCTCCGAGCCGCGGCACTACGCCTGAAGGTCACGCGAGAACCCTCGCAGTCAACACGCTGGCGCCGTACATGTTGACGACGCTGATCAAGCGTCCCGGTCGATTGATTTACCTCAGCAGCGGCATGCATCGCGGCGTCGGCGGTTCACTGCGCGACATCGATTGGGTCCAGCGGCGCTGGGACCCGAGCCGGGCCTACTCAGAAAGCAAGCTTTACGTCACAGCCCTCGCCTTCGCGGTCGCTCGGCGATGGCCGGATGTTCTGAGCAACACTGTCGATCCGGGCTGGGTGCCGACCAAGATGGGCGGCCCCGGAGCGCCGGACGATCTCGAGATGGGACACCTCACCCAGACCTGGCTCGCGGTCAGCGACGATACCGCCGCGACAGTCAGCGGCGGATATTGGTATCACCGCCAGCGGCAAGCTCCCGCCGCAGAAGTATCTGACCCCTACTTCCAGGACCAGCTTGCGGCCAAGCTCGCCGAACTGACCGGCGTGTCGCTGTTCTGATGTGTTCGGCGGGATGGCAACGTTCGGGCCACAAGACGCCCAGAGGATCGGTCCCAGGAGCGTTGCCCCAAGGGTGAAGGCGAGTTTCGCTAGCCATTTTTTCGCATCATCGGATATTTTGAGGACGCCGTGCGAACGGCAAGGACACGTCAGAAGATCTCCAGTGGTCGTATTTGCGGGTGTCTATCCGGTTTTCGCCTCCCGTGGCGAAAGCCGCGATGGTTGCGAGGGCGGCGATTGCCAAGGCAAGAAATAGAACGAACCTCATCATCGTAGTTCTCCGCTGGCTTTTGCAGGCTTGTTGACGGCGAGCCGCGTCGTCGACCGCTGTGCCGAGACCAGTACCTAGCCGCGTTTAACGAGGTGCCTGGTATCAGCTTAGTGCCGATCTTGAATTTCTCCGGAGATTTCCCCGAGATCGTCAGCGCCGCGCGAGTGAAAATAGCTCGCATGAAGTTGGATGTCCTGAGCCGACGACGCACTCCCACAGGGACCAGCGCGCACATTGCGAACCCACCAGTGCCCCTTTGATTCCGAAGTTTGCAACCGCTCTTGCAGCACGATGCGTGCGAACTTCGGGTTCGGGGCACAGCGGCATGTCCCGCGTCAACGCATGCCGAGAGTTCCTGGATTCGGAAAATGCGAAACCTGACTTCGCAACCTGCACATTGCGAGCAGCGTGCCGATCGATCAGGGTTTGGTCGATGCTCGACCCAACTCTCATCTTCGTCGGCGTCGTGTTCGCACTCGCTGGTTTTGTGAAGGGCGTAATTGGGCTCGGCCTGCCGACGATCTCGATGGGCCTGCTGACCGTCGTGATGCCGCCCGTGGAGGCGGCGGCCATCCTCATCTTGCCCTCGCTCGTCACCAACGTGTGGCAGATGGTGGCCGGCCCTGCCCTGCCGGTCGTGATGCGCCGGCTGTGGCCGATGATGCTAGCGGTCTGCCTCGGCACGTGGGCAGGCCTCGGCCTGATGACAGGTGCAACCGCACGATTCGGAACGGCTCTTCTTGGTGTCGCATTGATCCTTTACGCAATGACCGGCCTGGCCGAGTTCCGATTGCCCGCTCCGAAGGGGTGGGGGCCGGTTCTTTCGCCGCTCGTCGGTGCCGTTACCGGTCTGATCACCGCCGCGACGGGCGTCTTCGTGATACCCGCTGTTCCTTACCTGCAAGCGGTCGGTTTGGAGAAGGAAGAGCTTGTCCAAGCCCTTGGGCTTTCCTTCACGGTCTCGACTTTCGCGCTCGCAATCAATGTCGGCCTTGAAGGAGGACTTCAGCTTTCAAACGCCATCGATACGATCGCGGCGCTGGCGCTCGCCTGTGTGGGAATGTGGATCGGGCAGGCGATCCGCTTACGCATGTCGCCGACAATGTTCCGAAAGTGGTTCTTTGTGGGCTTGTCGCTACTTGGAATCTACCTGATCGTACAATCTGCCGTCTGATGGACGGCTTCCGGGCACTGCAACCAGTCAACATCTGACCCCTACGCCAGTGCTCGCATGTCTTCTTCCGCCCGGTGCGGACATGCCGCCGCGTTAGCTCTGGGCAGCGATGTTTGCGCCGAGCGTCCGCGCGCTCGGCGCTTTCACGTCGGCGCCCACGCCCGCGAAAAAAGTTTTCGATTTGACAGCAAGCACCGGAGTTCAGATGCGCTAGCCGCCCAATAGTTTCGATCATGAGGACAGATCGAAGGAGCTAAACCAATGAACCTCATGATTTCCGAAACTCGCTTGCAGCATGTGCCCGCGCGGACGCACACCGATGTCACCGTTGACATTCTCTCCTATGCGATCGGCAAATGCGCCTTGGGCCGGGTGTTGGTCGCCCATAGTGTCAATGGCGTCTGTGCCATTCTGATCGGCGCCGACCACGACGAGCTGGAGGCCGACCTCGCCGCTCGTTTTCCCCGAGCCACGCTCGTCGCGAACGAAGCCGTCGTCCACGATGACCTGGCAAAGGTGATCCGCTTCGTAGACAAGCCCGCCGAAGGACTTCATCTCACGCTCGACATGCGCGGGACGCCGCTTCAGCGCCGCGTCTGGGAAAAGCTTCGCACGATCCCCGTCGGAAGGACGGTGACCTATACGGAGCTTGCCCGCTGGATCAGCCCCCTGGCCTCGGCCCGTGTGATCGCCGGCGCCTGCGCCGCCAATCCGATCGCACTGGCCATTCCTTGCCACCGCGTCGTCCGCACCGACGGCGATCTAGCGGGCTACCGCTGGGGCATCGAGCGTAAGCGCGAACTGATCAGGAGGGAGGCCATGGCATAAAGCCTAGAGCATGATCTCTTCCGAAAACCGGTACCCACCCCGGATCAAGTCCGGGGCAGGCTTTTTCGGGATCATGCTCCAGTTCATCCAACCGAATATCACCCCACGAGCTCGCGCACCGCGCGCGCCGCCTGGTCGATCGCGAGGTGGGCGTAGGCGTCGCCGGCGGCGTCGGAATTGGCGATGGCGACGCGGCCGCAGGCCTGCCGCGCGCGCGCGAGTACGCGCTCATAATCGTCCTCGTCATAGAGCGAGTTCGCCACATAGCCGTAGCCGTGCGGCCAGCGGTTGACGTGATCGGCGAAAACGCATTGCGGTACTGCAGCGAGAGCGGCAGGGAAGTCGAGATCGAAATCGTCGCTTTCAATGCAAGGTATTCCTATGGCATCGAAACTGCGGCCGGCCGTTGCAAGCCGAAAACGGCCTTATACAGCGGCTGATCTTCGACACCCGCGTCGACCTGCAGTACCAGCGAGCGCAACTGCCAGAGTGCGTGACGAACGGCATTCTCGTCGAGCCCTTCGATCAGCAGCAAGCTCGCGAACGATGCGTCACCGCTGCGCATGCTCTTTTCGCGAGTCTTGATCGATGACTGCTCTAGGTCGGTGACCAGGATGCGCGCGGCAACAATGCGGTCGAGAGCTGCGATCTCCTTGCAGACGGCATCGGCATCCCATTCAGGTTGCTCTTGCAAGCGCCATACCGCCAGCGTGCCGCCTTGACCGATACCGGCGGTGGCAACGACCCGTCCCCCGCCGCGGACGAAATTGCGCAGGCGCGGCATGATCCGTTGCGACCACGCGGTCGGGGCATCGAGCCGCGCCAGATACGGTGCTCCTCCAACGACGTCGGGCCGCTCCAGGTCGTAAAGGATGAAGTATCGATTCACGATCGTGCCCAGCCCCCGGAATATCCTGCATCCGAGAAAACCCTCGATGCGCACCCGCTCGGATGAGTGCTCGCGCGTCATCCAGTGTGCCCAATCCGTCTCATCCTCGGCCGCGAGGTCGCTCCAGATCGCCAGAAATCCACTGCCATGCATCACCGTCCTCCCGTTCTCATTTCGGGCCAGTACGGAGAGGCATGGGCAGCGTGTCAGGCAGCTTGCGGGCACCCTGCAATGCGGCCTGCATCGCGACGATGTAGCCGTAGGGTCCCAGCCCCGCGATCACGGCTTTCACGGCGGAGGACAGTTTGGAATGGCGATGCAGCTCATCGCGCGCATGGATGTTCGAGATGTGAACCTCGAAGATGGGCCCAGGGAAGATTTTCATCGCGTCGTACATGGCGATCGAGGTGAACGAATACGCGGCCGGATTGATGATCAACGCGTCTGCGCTCGTACGGGCCGACTGGATCAAATCGACCAGCACGCCTTCGTGGTTCGATTGATGAAAGGCGAGGTCGACACCGGCGAACTTCGCGAAGTCCTCACAGCTTCTCCTGATCGCATCGAGCGTTGTCGATCCATAGATATGAGGCTCCCGAACTCCCAACAGGTTCAGGTTGGGGCCGTTGATGATCATGATACGCATGACGGTCCTTTGCTGGTCTAGCCGACATTGATCGGATCGAGCCGCGCTTGCGCGGCCAGCCGGACTTGGGCGTTCGCGGCGCCGAAGCCCCGGTATCCGCTGCGGCGTTCGACGATTTCGAAGAAGAGGCGATTGGCGAAGGTGTGCGTGTAGAGTTGGAAGTATTCCGCTTCGCCGGTGCGCTCGTAAAGGATGTTGAGCGCCTTCAGCTCATCGATCGTCGCCCGTGAAAGCTCCGTCTTCGCTTCGATGTCATCGTAGTAGTTGTCTGGAATCGGGAGCAGGTCGACGCCATTCGTGGCAAGCATGCGCGCGGTCGCGAGGATATCGCGAGATGCAAAAGCGATATGCTGCACCCCTGATCCGAAGGTTTCGCTCAGGAAGCGGGACGATTGCGTCTGGGTTGATTGTGACGCATTGAGGATCAGCCGCAGCGCGCCGTCTTCCGATTGGAGAACCTGACTCTTCACAAGTCCGGCGGGATCGAGAACGTCTTGTTCCGGCAGCTTCGAGAGGTCGAGAAGCGACTTGTAGAACAACAGCCAAGTCAGCATCTCCTCGTAGTGCATGGACTGGGAGATATGATCGATGACGAGGAGACCCGCGTCATGGCGGTCGCTCGCTCCGCCGTGCTCGGCGAAATCGACATCCCACACACGCGCAAGCTGGCTCTTTGGGTCGGTGAAGTACACGAGACTTCCGCCCAGACCGCGGATTGCTGGGATTTCCAGCTCGCCCGGCCCGACCGCTTGCCTGAAGGGCTCATCCAATAAGGCCTGCGCGCGATCAAGAGCAGCCGCCGCGTCCTCTACGCGTAGCGCGATGGCACAGACGGACGTGCCGTGAAGGATATTGAAAGAGTGGGCGAACCCCTCCTTTTCAGTGTTCACGACGATATTGATCTGGCCCTGATTCCAGCGCGAGACCGATTTCGAGATGTGTTGGCCTGTCTTGCTGAAGCCAAGGCGGGACAGAAGCATTTCGAGCTTGATGGCGCTTTCCTCATCGATCGCGAACTCAACGAACTCCGTGCCGAGACACTTCGTTCTGCGTGGCAGAGGCGGCGGCAAGCGGCTCGGATCCGGGCACTCGGCCCGGAGGTCGTCGAGCATCGCGATGAGCGAGCGGTGGCCATCGATCGCAACGCTGCGCGCCGAGCCTGCACGGAACTGGTCATTGAAGATCTCAAGCGAGAGCAGGCCATCAAAGCCGGTCGCGAGCAGCGCTCGCATGAACTCGTCGATCGGGAGGTCGCCCTGCCCCGGGAAACTGCGGTAGTGGCGGCTCCACGACAGGTAATCCATGTCGAGCAGCGGCGCGTCAGCCATCTGCACCAGGAAAACGCGGTCCTTTGGAATCGAGCGGATCGGACCGAGATCGGTTTTGCGCGCGAGAATGTGGAAGCTGTCGAGAACGAGGCCAACGCTCGGATGGTCGGCACGGCGTACCGCTTCCCAGGCATCGCGATAGTCGAAGACATGGCGTCCCCACGACAAGGCTTCGAAGGCGACGCGCAAGCCGCGCTTGGCGGCCCGTTCGCCCAGCTCGCGGAGATCGGCCGACGCGCGATCGATGCCGCCGAGGCTCTCCGGCGAGACGTTCGAGCAGACCATCAGCAGGTCGCAACCAAGCTCCTGCATCACGTCGAACTTGCGCTCGGCCCGCTGGAACACACGCGCGCGACGTTCGGCCGGCATGCCTTCGAAATCGCGGAACGGCTGGAAGGTAATGGTCCTCAGTCCCAAATCATCGATCATCCGCCGCACGTCGCGCGACGTGCCGTTGAACGAGAGGAGGTCGTTCTCGAACAACTCCACGTTCTTGAACCCGGCACCCGCGATCGCCGGTAGCTTCTCGTTGAGGCCGCCACTGAGGCAGACCGTCGCGATGGCATTCTGCATTTCACCCTCCGAACCATTTGGCGGGTACGGTGACGAGCTGCGGGACCAGCACCATCAGGAGCAGCACGACGAGCTGCGCGATCATGAAAGGCCACACGCCCTTGATGATGTCCTCCATGCTGATCCGCGAAACGCCGCACACCACGTTCAGCACAACGCCCACCGGAGGCGTGATCAGCCCGATCGCATTGTTAATGATGAAAAGAACACCGAAGTACACCGGGTCGATGCCGGCCTGCTTGATGATCGGCATTAGGATGGGTGTGAGGATCAGGATGGTTGGCGCCATGTCGAGCGCCGTACCGACGATCACCACCAAGATCATGATGGCGAGCATCAGCAGCATTTGATTTCCCATGAACGGTCGCACCAGGTCGACTACTTGACTCGCGATCTCGGCAACCGTGATCAGCCATGACGAGACCAGCGCCGCCGCGACGAGGAACATTACGACGCTGGTGCTCAACGCCGCCGAGACGAACACTTCGTAGAGTTGCGAGAGCTTCAGCTCGCGATAGATGCAGGTCGCGACGAACAGCGCGTAGACCGCGACCACGACGGCAGCCTCGGTTGGCGTGAAGATGCCGAACCGCAGCCCCACGACAATGATGACGGGTAGCATCAGCGCCCAGAATCCGTCGACAAGCGCCCAGATGACTTCGCGCAGGGGCTTTCGCGGCGAGCTTTCGATATCCTCGCCGCGTGCGACCCACCACCAGGCGAAGCACAGGCCGACGCCCAACAAGAGCCCCGGCACGATGCCGGCGAGGAACAGCTTCGAAATCGAGACGCCCCCGGCCACGCCGAACAGCACGAAGCCGATGCTTGGCGGGATGATCGGCGCGATGATGCCGCCCGCGGCGACCAAGCCTGCTGCATGCATCTTTTTATGCCCCGCGGCGACCATCATGGGCACAAGCAATGCCGCAAGCGCCGCGGCGTCGGCTGCGGCCGATCCGGACAGCGACGCGAGCGCGCAGGACGCCAAGATCGTGACGTAGCCGAGTCCGCCCTTGACATGGCCGACCAGCGCGAGGGCGATATCGACGATGCGCTTCGCGAGGCCGCCCTTGTTCATGATTTCGCCGGCGAGCATGAAAAACGGGACCGCCATCAGCGGAAAGCTGTCTGCACCGTTGATGATGTTCTGCGCGACGATTTGCGAGTCGAAGATGTCGAGCGAATGCATCAGCGCGACGCCGCACACGATCAGTGCGAATGCGATCGGCATTCCGAGTGCCATCGCGCCAAGCAACGAAAAGGTGAAGACCGCAATCGTCATCGGCTGCGCGCCGCGATCAGTCGCTCTCTCTTACGGCGATGAGCTCTCCTTCGGTCGCTGCGCCGGTCAGCGCCCTAACAACGTCATAGGCGAGGATGACGGCCGCCGAGACGCCGAAGATGAGGCCGGACGAATAGAAGAAGAGCCCGACCGAAATGCCCGAAGCCGGCGCCGTATCGGCAAATGTGAGGACGGCCTGCTTCCAGCTGCCGAGCGTCAGCAGCGCGTCTGCGTATAGCATCAGCGCATAGCTCGTAAGGAAGCAGGCAAGTCGTCCGTGCCGCGGCAGCGCCCGGACCAGCGTGTCGACGCCCAGATGCGCGTGCTGCCGCAACGCGACGATCGCTCCGAGGAATGTCAGCCAGACGAGAAGCCAGCGCGACAGCTCCTCGGAGGTCGGGATGCCTGAGTTGAAGACGTAGCGCAGCACCACGTTGCTGAAGACCAGCACCACCATTGCGGCGAGGCACACCGCGATGATGACTCGCAGAACGCTGCAGTAAAGATCGAGGAGCTTGGCCATGACCCGCGCACCGGCAGCGGCTTAGTTGGTCTTGCTGCGGATGCGCGCGAGCTCCTCGTTGAACAGCTTGACCTTGGCCTGATCGTAGTCGGCGGCGAACTTCGCGACGACCGGCTTCACGGCCTCCTGCATGCGTGCATGCTCGGCCGGCGCGATCTCATTGAATTGCATGCCCTTGGCCTTCAGCTCGGCCAAGGCCTTATCGGCCGCGATCTTGGTCTGATCGCGCTGGTACTCCCGCGTCTCCGCGTAGGCGTCCCGGAACATCTTCTGCTCTTCTGCCGAGAGGCGATCCCAGAACTTCTTGCTGACGATGATGATGTTCTGGGTAAATGTGTGGTTCGTCGCCGAGACATATTTCTGAACTTCGTAGAACTTGTTGGAGAGGATAACGCTGTAGGGATTTTCCTGGCCGTCAACGGTCTTGTTCTCAAGGGCGGTATAGAGCTCGCCGAAAGCCATCGGCACGGGGTTGGCTTTGAACGCCTTGAACGTCTCGAGATAGACCGGGTTCGGAATGACGCGCAGCTTCAGTCCTGCGAAGTCCTCGAGCTTGGTGATCGGCCGGCTGCTGTTGGTGGCGTTGCGGAAGCCGAGCCCCCAATAACCGAGCCCGATCAGATCCTTCTCGGGCAGTGCGTCGCGCATCGCTTGTCCGAAAGGCCCCAAAGCGAGGGACTCGGCCTGCTCGAACGTGCTCACGATGAAGGGAAAGTCGAACAGCCCCAGCTCTTTCACGACGCTCGCGAGCGAGGTCGTCGAGGCCGAGAGGATCTCCTGGGTGCCGCCGCGAACCGCCGACTGCTGCTGCATCTCGTTGCCGAGCTGAGAGGCGGCAAACTCGCGGATCTTCAATTTGCCGCCGCTCGTGGCGGCAAGGACTTCTGCGAACTTCTGCACGCCGAAGCTGACCGGGTGATCCGTATTGTTCAGGTGTCCCCAGCGGATCGTCCGTTCCTGGACCTCAGCGGCCGCCGGTACCGCCCCCAACACCCAGCCGATCGTCACAAGCGCAAACCTCAACTTTCCCATCCGCATGCGAGCCTCCCTTCGGCCGCGGTCTGGCGCCGCGGCTCTGCAGCCGGATTAATCACATGGCGAAACCAGAGTCAAAATATGAAATGGACTTCATCATATGATTTTAATAGTGTATGAGACTACGGAACGCTTGAATGCGGCGACCCGCGTGGCACTCCGGGCAAAAACAGACCGAGGCGGCACGATGTCATTGATCGAGAAGGACGAGACGGAGGCTGTCGGCGACGACGGCTACCGAAAAATCCGCACCGACATTGTCTTCGGGCGTCTTCGCCCCAGTCAGAAGCTCAAGCTTGAAGGCCTCAAGGAGACCTATGGCGTCAGCGTCAGCACGCTGCGCGAGATCCTCAGCCGACTGACCGCCGATGGCTTTGTGATCGCGGAAGGCAAGCGCGGGTTTGAGGTCGCCCCGGTCTCGATCGAGAACCTGAAGGAGCTAGCCGAGCTACGGCTTTTGCTCGAGTCGCACGCCATGCAGGCCTCGTTCGCCAATGCCGATATGGAATGGGAAGGGCGGGTCGTTTCCGCGCACCACAAGCTCGCCTCGACCGAGCGGCTCATGGAGTCCGGCATCGGCGAGCCGGAGCAGTGGAAGCGCTACGACGGCGAATTCCACCAGGCGCTGATCTCGAATTGCGGGTCGCGTGTGCTGATGGAAACGCACGCCTTGGTGTTCGACAAATACTTCCGCTACCAGATGGTCGCATTCCTTTATCGCGGCGGGGAGCCTGCCGTGCAGCACAAAGCGCTACTGGACTGCGCGTTGAAGCGCGACGCCGAGGCGGCAAAGCAGGTGCTGACCACGCATGTGACGAACTGCGTCGAGCATGCGATTGCGACCAAGTCCCTGCGCTGAGGCTTCCGGGCAAACGGACGTGAGTTGACGGCATGGTCGCCCGCACCATCGGCCCGCGGGAATTGCAATTGGTGGCATGATCGCGAGTTTGAAAATCTTCGCGCAGCCGCCCGAGTGTCATCCCACGAGCTCACGCACTGCGCGCGCCGCCTGGTCGATCGCGAGATGGGCGTAGGCGTCGCCGGCGGCGTCGGTATTGGCAATGGCGACGCGGCCGCAGGGCTGCCGCGCGCGCGCCAGCACGCGCTCGTAGTCGTCCTCGTCGTAGAGCGAGTTCGCCACATAGCCGTAGCCGTGCGGCCAGCGATTGACGGTGATCGCCGCGATGTCGCGTCCGCTCGCGAATCCGCCGGGGCCGAGCATGCGGTCGAGCTCGTCGCGGATCTTCTCCTCGAAATCCGCAAAGGTCATGGCGAGCAGCCTGGCCTGGCCGATGCGAAACTGCGCGCGCGCGTCGAGCCCGCGGTTGGGCGCGCCGGGAACGTGGACGAGATGGAGGCAGATCGGCTGCGAAGGGTCGCGGGTGTGGCGGTAACCGCCGAGGCTGACGGGGAAATCGAGCCTGACCTGGCTGTGGAACGACATCGGCGCGGAAATGTCGTGCACGCCGAGCCGCACCCACGGCTGCCAGTCGCGCGTGACGACGTTGGTATAGACCAGCGGGGTCTTGACGTTGCGCACCAGCGCCGCGCGCTGCTCGGCCGGAAGCTCCGCCATGATGTGCGGAATGACCATGTGGAAGCAGGCGAGCACCGCGTGCTTGGCCGCCACCCGATGCACGACACCGGCGCGGACATAACTGACGAGCACACCGTCAGCGGTGTTGCGCACGTCGACGCAGGTGGAGTCGAGGCGAATGCGCACCGCTTGTCCGTCTTGGTCGAGCGCGCCGTAGTCGAAAGCGGCCAGCACCACGTCGTCCATGCCCTCGCCGCGCGCCACCGCCGGCACCAGCGAACGCACCAATAGCCGCGCGAGCGAGGCGTTGCCGTCGGGGAAGTGATAGATGTAGGGCTCGCGCGCGCCAGCCTGCACCGGCAGACCGAGGCCCGCGAAGCCGGGATAGCCGAGATCGCGCGCATCGGCGGCCGGCACGGCATCGCACCCGAGCCCAAAAAAGCCCAAGGTGCGGCCTTGGAAGCAGTTCGCCACTTCCTCGCTGCAGCCCCAGATCCTGATGAGGTAGTCGCGATAGCTCGTGCTCTTGAGGATCCTGATCTTCTCCTCGATGGAGCGGCCGGCAAGCGGGTCGCGCGCCTCGTCATAGAGCGCGATGAGCTGCGCCTTGCTCTCCGCCGCGATCGGAAACCCTGCGACGAATTCGGCGAGCGGCTTGGCATTGGCGAGACGACGCGAGGCCTCGTCCGAGCCCCTTGGCGGCGGCGCCCCCGCCACCAGCAGGTCGCGTCCGAACGCCTCGCGCGCGAAGAAGATGCCGCGCGAAAGCCCGAGCGAAGGATAGAGCGTTCGCTCGAACGCGGTCTCGAACCGCTCGACGGAAACGCCGAGGTCGCGCAACAGGCCTTTGGCAATGTCGCTGTAGTGGGTGTTGGGGCCATCGATCGACTCGCTGCCGCCGTAGCCGATGATCAGCCGGCCGTCGAGCGTGAACTCGTTGCGCTTGGCGTGGCCGCCGAAATCATCGTGATTGTCGAGCACGAGGATGCGTGCCGACGGCCCGGCGGCGCGGCGATAGAACCAGGCGGCGGCGAGCCCGCTGATGCCGCCGCCGACCACGACGAGGTCGTAGCGTTCCTCGATCGGCAGGCCTTCGACCGCAAAACGCGCGGGTTCGCGCGCCTGCGCATGCGCGGCCTCGAACGAGCCGGGATGTTGGCCGCGCAACCCGGTAAGCGCCGGCGGATAGCGCGCGGGCTCGGCCGCGATCTGCGCCGCGGGCGTGAGCCCGGCGGCAATAGTCAGGGCCACTCCGTTGAGGAAATCGCGGCGCGAAATCGAGGACATGGGTGAGCCGGGTTTAGCGCGTAGCCCGGATGGAGCCTAGAGCGCGTTTACGCGCGTCCATAGCCCGCGAAGACGGGCGTAAACGCCCTTAAGGACGCGCTGTGGCGAAATCCGGGACCTTGACACGGGGCGAGACTGCCCCGCATTCGGCCATCGCGCGCCAAGGCGCGCGGAAGGCTCCATGCGGGCTACGAGCGCTTATTTCGCGGCAAACTTGCTTTGCGCCGTCTTCTGTACTGATACACGGCGCGGCACGATGAGCTTGGCGATCAACACCTGCACCACCTCGCCGCGCTGATTCCGGGTCTCGCTGCGCACGCGCACCATGCCGCGGTCCTGCCGCGAGCGTGACGGCGTTACCTCTTCGATTTCGCTCACGACGTGGAGGGTGTCGCCAGGCCGCGTCGGCTTGGGCCAGTTGATCTCACCACCCGCGCCGATGATCCCGCCGGCGAGCGGCAATCCGCTCTCCACCAAGAGACGCATGGTGATCGACGCCGTATGCCAGCCGCTGGCGGCGAGACCGCCGAACAGCGTGTCGCGCGCTGCGGCGTCGTCGAGGTGGAACGGCTGCGGATCGAATTGCGCCGCATAGGCCTTGATCTGCGCTTCATCGACCACGTGCGTCGCGCTGGTGAAGCGTCGGCCGACCTCGAGGTCCTCCAGGTAGAGGCGATGATCGCCTGCGAGATCAATGGTTTCCGCCATAGCCGCCTCCCCGGCATCAAAATTGTTACTTGCATGATGATAGTGACTGCACTATCTTGTGTCAATGCAACGCAAGAGCTTCGACAGCATGCCGTGTCCGATCGCCCGCAGTCTCGAGCGGGTGGGCGAGTGGTGGAGCATGCTCATTCTGCGCGACGCCCTCCACGGCATGACGCGCTTCGATGAATTCCAGAAGAGTCTCGGTATCGCGCCCAACATGCTTACGCGCCGGCTCCAGGCGCTGGTGGAGGCGGGGCTGTTGGAGCGCCGCCGCTACAGCGAGCATCCGCCGCGTGACGAATATGTCCTCACCGCGCGCGGACGCGATTTCCAGCCCGTCCTCATCGCGCTGCTCGCCTGGGGCAACAAGCATTTCGCGCCGGAAGGCGCGAGCGTGCAGTGGATCAACACCAAGACCGGCGAGCCGGTGGAGCCGATCCTGGTCGATCAGGCAACCGGCCGGCCGATCCAAAGACCCGACTACGCGCCCGCAGCCGGTCCCGCCGCCGGCGAACGCACGCGCCGACGCTACGCTGCGGTCGCTCCACAGCTCGCGCCCGCCGAAGGCGAGCCGACGCCGACGAACGTCCGGCGCCGCATCCGCAAGCGGAGTGCGCGATGAGCGTCGCGGTCATCGATGCGAGCGTCGACGCGAAGGTAACGGCCACTGCCGACACGCCGGTCGTCAAGCTCGACGCGCGCACCCGCGCGCTGCTGCAGGCGCCGATCGTGCCGACCTTGCTGCGCATGGCTTGGCCCAACGTGCTGGTCATGCTGGCGCAGGCCGCGACCGGCCTGATCGAAACCTGGTTCGTGTCGCGGCTCGGCACCGACGCGCTCGCCGGCATGGCGCTGGTCTTTCCCGGGCTGATGCTGACGCAGATGATTTCCGCCGGCGCGATGGGCGGCGGCATCTCCTCGGCGATCGCGCGTGCGCTCGGCGCCGGGCGGGGCGCGGAGGCTGACGCGCTGGTGTTGCACGCGATCGTGATCAATATCGTGCTCGGCGTCGTCTTCTCCGTGGTCATGGTCGGCTTCGGCCGACCGATCTACCGCGCGCTCGGTGGCGAGGGCGGCGAGCTCGAGGCGGCCCTCGCCTACTCCAACGTGGTGTTCGCCGGCAACGTGCTGCTGTGGCTGCTCAACGGCCTGGCGAGCGTCATCCGCGGCACCGGCAACATGCTGGTGCCGGCGCTGGTGATCTGTGTCGGCGTCGTGGTGCTGGTGCCGCTGTCGCCGGCCCTGATCTTCGGCCTCGGCCCGTTCCCGGCACTCGGCATTGCCGGCGGTGGCGTTGCGGTCATCTCGTTCTACGCCGCCGGCACCGCGGTGCTCGCCTGGTACATCCTGTCCGGTCGCAACATCGCTCGTTTTCGCTGGTTGCGCCTGCGCTGGCCGTTGTTCCGCAACATCCTCGGGGTCGGCGCGGTCGCGGCGGTGACCTCGTTGCAGACCAACGTGATCATCGCGCTCGCCACCGCGCTCACCGCCTACACCGCCGGCGCCGGCGCCGCCGCCGGCTACGGCACCGGCGCGCGCTTGGAATATCTGCTGATCCCGCTGGTGTTCGGACTGGGCGCGCCGCTGGTGGCAATGGTGGGCACCAATGTTGGCGCCGGCCAGCGCCAGCGCGCGTTGCGCGTCGCGCTCATCGGCGGCGCCATCGCTTTTGCCGGCACCGGGGCGATCGGCGTAGCAGCCGCACTCTGGCCCGACGCCTGGATCACGCAGTTCAGCACCGATCCGGCGGTGGTCGCGGCGGGCAGCAGCTATCTGCGCATTGTCGGGCCGAGCTATGGGTTTTTCGGTCTCGCGCTCGCCCTCTACTTCGCCTCGCAAGGCGCCGGCAAGCTCGGTTGGCCCTTGGCCGCCGGGTTTCTGCGCATGGTGGTGGCGATCGTCGGCGGCTGGCTGGCACTACGCTTGACCGGCTCGCTCACCTCGCTGTTCGCGGCGCTGGCGCTAGGCCTCGTGCTGCACGGACTGACCCTCCTCGCCGCCATTGGCTCCGGCGCCTGGTTTCGCGGCCCTGCCGCGCCACACTGAAGTCGGCTCACCCTTACTGTCGGGCCCGTGGCGCCAGCGCCGAGGCGCTCCGGACATGCATGCGCCGTGGTATGCTGCCGGCGGGACGCTAGAGCGGGATGACTTCTCTTCGATTCGTCTCCCGCTCTAGCTTCTTGTTTGCGCATGATCTTTTTTCCGAAAACCGGTACCCACCCCGGATCAAGTCCGGGGCAGGCT
>JBKPUA010000424.1:0-5212 GCA_046735815.1 Pseudomonadota bacterium | reverse complement strand
CACCGCCGCCGCAGCGAAGCCGCCAGCACCTGCGGCCACGCCGCAGCATCGCAGCGGCTGGATAATCCAGGTCGGCGCCTACCCTGCCGAGCAGGCCGCCAAGCAGCGCTTGTCGAACGTGCAGAGCAAGGCGTCGAAGATCCTCACCGGCGCCGAAGCCTTCACCGAGCCGGTGGAGAAGAGCGGCACCACGTTTTACCGTGCCCGCTTCGCCGGCCTCGACAAGGACAAGGCAGAAGCCGCCTGCAAATATCTCAAGAAGAACGACGTCGAGTGCGTGACCATCAAGAATTGACGCCGAGCGCAAACAGGGACACCGCGTCGAACAGGAGCCGCCAAATGCTGCGTCGAGCAAAGGAGTTTAGCGATGGCGGCGCAAAAGGACTTCCTTGGCCTCGTTGACGCGGGCCGCAAGATACGTCGACCCCCCTTGGTCGGGATGCAGTTTCTTCATCAGCGCCCGGTGGGCGCGGCCGATGTCCTCGGCGCTCGCCCCCGGCTGCACGCCAAGGATCTGATAGGCCTCCTCCTCCGTCATTTTGCCGCCGCTCCACTGCCGCCCCCGCCCCGCTGCCGCATCCGCTTGCGCGTGCTCACGCCAGCTGGGCTCCCGGCGGTCAAGATACGCCATAAGTAACGCCCGGCTTTCCTCGTCGATATCGGGGAGGAAGCTGGTGAGCGTCGCGAGGTCGAGCGCATCGAGCGCGGCGCCTTCGTGCCGCCCGGCCAGGATGCGCCCGCGCATTGCGCCGCTGTCGTGGTCGAGCTCCATTTCGAGGAAGGCCGAGCGCACGCGCGACACCTGGTTGCCGCTCTTGCGCGTGCGCGCACCGATGCCCGGTATGCTCCACGGCAGCCATCCGAGCAGGCCGAGGCCGGTGAGGCCGAGCGGAATGGCGATGTCGAGCCGGCCGCGCGCGCCGAGCACGCCGGCAATGGCGAGCGCGCCCAGCCCACCTCCGGTCTTGAGCACTACCGCGGCGGTTTGCGGGTTGACCTTGGTGAAGGCGTTGAGCGCATACAACACCAGCGCCAAGATCACCAAGCCGAAGATCAGCGTCGCCATTACGATCTCATCTGCGCCAGGAGCTTGACGGCGCCGGCCTCGCGCCGAGCGGACAGATCGGCAAGCGCCCGCAGGCCACCCGCGGCATAGGCGGCAGCAGCGCGCAGGAGCTCGGCAAGCTGGTGCGCGGAGCCCGGGTCGAAACGGCAATAGGCGCCGCGGGTGAGCCGGGCAATCTCGCGGAACGCCTGCTCGGTGATCGGATCGTCGCCCTCCTGGAACATGAAGGCGGGCACGCCGAGGAGCCCGAGCTCACCGGCCGAATGACACAGGTCGTCGAGCTTCTCCTCCATAGCGTCGCCGACAAAGACCAGCGCCTGCACGCGCGCGCTGCGCGTCTCGCGCTTGGCATGGGCGATGATCTTGCCGATCTGGGTGTGGCCGCCGCGGCAGTCGATCCGCTCCATCAGGGCGCCGAGCCGCTCGCCCTGCGATACCCACCCCGAGGCCCGGCATTCGCCGAGCCCGCGGTAATAAACGAGCTGCACGTCGAGGCCGCCGATCGCCGCGGCCTCGCGGAACATGTCGGCCTGCAGCTGGCAGGCGCTGTCCCACGTGGGCTGTCGGCTCATGGTCGCATCGAGCGCGAAAATGAGTCGCCCGCGCCCGCCGGATTCGGTCGCCGGCGCGAGGCCCTTGACCTTGGCGAGGAAGGCATCGATTTCAGCGCGCGTCGCGGCTGCCGTCGGCGGACGTCCGCGGCCACTTTCCGGCCCTTGCTTGCGATCATCGGCCATTGCCAAGCCACGTCGACAGGCGGCGCGTCCCGCCGCCCCTATAAGGTGGCCACATCTTACGACCTGCGCAATGGCTGCGCTCTTGCGCAGCGTCGCACCGCCTCGCCGACCGCGCATGGTCCCGCGGTTGCGGCTTTGCTAGTTTCCGCGCGGCCGCCGAACCGAACGAACCATATCCCAATGGCCCCACGAATCGTACGAACAGTGGCAGCGCTGCGCCGCGCCGTCTCGCCATGGCGACGGGCGGGCGAGCGGATCGCCCTGGTACCGACCATGGGCGCATTGCACGCTGGACACCTGGCGCTCGTGCGCACCGCGCGGCGGCGGGCGTCCCGGGTCATCGTGTCGATCTTCGTCAACCCCGCGCAATTTGCACCGCACGAAGATCTCGCGAACTATCCGCGCACCTTCGACGCCGATCTAAAAGCACTCGCCGAGATGGCGGTCGATCTCGTCTGGGCGCCGCCGGGGGAGGTGATGTATCCACCGGGATTTGCAACTCGTGTCGCGCTGGAGGGACCTGCCACAGTCGGGCTCGAGGACAAGTTCCGCCCGCATTTCTTTGCGGGAGTGGCGACCGTGGTCGCAAAATTGCTGATCCAATGCGCGCCCGACATCGCCTTGTTCGGCGAGAAGGATTATCAGCAGCTCAAGGTGGTCACGCGGCTGGTGCATGACCTCGATCTGCCGCTCCGGATCGTCGGCGTGCCGACGATCCGCGAGCCCGACGGCCTCGCCTTGTCGTCGCGCAACAGGTATCTGTCCGCGCGCGAACGCGCGGCTGCGCCGACACTGCACCGCGTGCTTGCGGACTGCGCGGACAAGATCGCACGCGGCGAGCTCCCTGCGCGCGTGCTCGACGAGGCCGGCGCGGCGATCGAGCGCGCCGGCTTCGTGCTCGACTATATCGAGGCCCGCCACGCCGAGACGCTGCAGCCCATCGCCTCAGTCAAAGACGGCCCGATCCGCCTGCTCGTCGCCGCGCGCATCGGCAAAACTCGGCTGATCGACAATGTCGCGGTGTGAATCGAACCACTAGCGCTATTTCTTCACCTTCAGCGGGTCCTTGACGTCGTCGAAGCGGGCGAACTCCGTGTTCCACAGCTCGCCGTTGATCCTCTCGACCTTGCGGACGTAGATCGGCTGCACGAGGTCGCGGGTGTCGGGATCGATCGACATCATCCCGCGCGGGCTTTCCCATCGCATTCCCTTCATCGCTGCCAAGAGGCCATCGCCGTCGGTCTTGCCGCCGGTTTTCTTGAGCGCCTCGTAGATGAGGTGCATCCCGTCATACCCCCCGACCGACACGAAATTGGGACGGAAATTATTCGCCTTCTTGAAGTCCTCGACGTATTTTTTGTTCAGGGCGGAATCGTGCGACGCCGAATAGTCGTGGGTGGTCACCATGCCCAGCATCTGATCGCCCATGGTGTTGAGCTCGTCGTCGTCGGTGAGATCGCCGGGGCCGATAATCTTGATCCCTGAGCTGGCGAGGCCGCGCTCGGCGAATTGCTTGGCGAAGATGCCCGCCTGCGTGCCGGGGAAATAGATGAACGCGGTGTCCGGATTGATGTCGCGGATCCGCTGCAGGAAGGGCGCGAAGTCCGGATTGGCGAGCGGAATGCGGATCGACTCGACGATCTGCCCGCCGAGCTCGGTGAAGCGCTGCTTGAATGCGGTCTCGGCTTCCGTGCCCGGCGCCCACTCGTTCACGAGCGTGACCACCCGCTTGCTGCCGTTCTTGGCCGCCCATTCGCCCATGATCCAGGACGATTGCGCGAGAATGAAGCTCGTGCGCACGAAGTAAGGCGAGGCGGTGGTGGTGACCGAGGCGCCCGAGATCATGACCACGGTCGCGACCTTGGCCTGGGTCACGAGCGGGCCATAGGCGAGCGCGGTCGGCGTGATCCCGCCGGCGATGATGTTCACCTTGTCGTTGACGATCATTTCCTGAACGAGGCGGCGGGCGTTGTCGGCAACGCCGGCGTCGTCGCGCAGGATCAGCTCGATATTCTTGCCGGCGACCAGATTGCCGTGCTGCTGGACGTAGAGCCGCGCCCCGGCCGCCGCTTGCCGGCCGGCAGCGGCAAAACCGGCGCCGGTCATGGCAAAGCTCATGCCGATCTTGACCACCTCTTGCGCAGAGGCGTCGCCCGCGGCAAACGCGATCAAGCTGGCGGCGGAGAGTGCAACGGCAAACGGTCTGCGTCGCATGGATATCCTCCCGGATCCGAGCGCGGGACTACGCGAGCCCAGTCGGTTCGATTGGCTGGAATCTGCTCCACCTGGGCAGTGGCGATCGCCGTCTTCGCGCAGCTTGCGCTCAGCCTAGCACACGGCGGCTGACCGACGACAGTCGCGGCAAACGAAGTCTTGAGTAGCGCTTGTTCTTGGTGGCGAACCGGTATCCACCCCGGATCAAGTCCGGGGCAGGCTTTCGCCGGAACATGCGCTGCGGATCAGAGGAGGCCGAGCCCGCGCAGCTCGCGGCGCAGCGCCTCTGGCATGTTCCGGGCGCCCGGTGCGGCGCGATCGAGATCGCGCGGGGCGTCCTTGTCTGCGAGATAGCGCCAGCCCTGAAACGCACGCCAAGGCCGCGGCTCGACCAGGACCACCCGCGGCTCCAGCACCAGATAGCAGCGACCGATCCCCTGCTTGTCGACGAACGGCCGCACTTCGATCAGCCGCTGCCGGCACATGACCTCACCGCGGATCACCCAGTAGAGCGAGCCATCGTGCAGATCGTCGGCACGCTTGGGCACCATGCGCGTCCGGTGCAGATGTTCGCGCGCGAGACCGCGCTTCTTGCGCTCCTTGAGCCGCTCGCGGATCCAGTCCTCGAGGTCACGGACCGAGTCGCAGCCGACGCAGAGTTTGATGAGATGAAGGGGCACGATCGATACCATGAGGTCAGCTGCGTCAGCCGGCGGCGTAATCCCGGATCAGATTCGAATGCAGCCGGGGACATTCCGTTCCAGATGGAGCGAGTGGCACCAGCGTGCGAAATGATAGCGCGGCCGCAACGCGCACGGCCATGCCGGCAGACAGCTTATCCTCAGAAGAAGACGTCGCGCGCTTATTGCCCGGGCGCAAGCGGCATCGGTGCTGTGCGCGCGGGCGCGGCATTCGGGTTTGTTGGTTGGCGGGGCGGCGGCGCTGCTGCCGGCTTACGCGGTGGCGTCGGCGCAGCGGCTGTGCCGGTCGTGTCGTGGGGTGGCGGCGCCGCTGGCTCTGCCGTCATGATATTGACCGGCGGAATCGAGCTCGACGAGGGAAAGTACAGACTGTTCGGCGACTTCGGCGGCGAGCCGGGTGCCGTGGCGGTCGCCACCGGGGGCGGATTGCTCGCGACGGGGCGACTGCCGGCGGCCGGCCAGCTCGCCGCGTAGCGCTTGACGAAAGCTTCGAA
>JBKPUA010000423.1:0-13770 GCA_046735815.1 Pseudomonadota bacterium | reverse complement strand
GGCAGCTTGGGGAAGCGCTCGCCCATGCCGTTGATGACCCAGTTGGTCAGGTGCAGGATGTTGTAGAAGGTGAAGCCGAGCGCGTGCACCGACAGGAAGCGGTTGCAGGCGCGGAACACCGGCTCGTTCCAGTTCGGCCCGGAATGGAATGCGAGCGCCAGCCCGCGCTCCTCCATCATGCGGTAGAGCCGCATATAGGCGTTGTCGTTCACCTGCAGGTGCCGCACCGTCGTGACCATGAAGCCGGTCACGCCCTTGCGCTCGCCGAAGGTCTCGACTTGGCGCACGCAGGCGGCCGGATCGGAGAACGGCAGGCACAGCATGGAGTACATGCGCCCGCCCGCCTCGGGCAGCACCTTTTCGGTGACCCAGCGGTTGTAGGCCCAGCAGAGATCGACCTCCATCTCCTTTTGCGGATGCATGCCGATGTTGAGCATGCCGGTCGGGAACAGGCAGGAATAATCGACGCTCATGGCGTCCATCCAGCGCTCGCCGAGCTGCACGTCGCGATGCTTGCCGCCCTGCTCCGTCTTCTCGGAGCGGCGCAGCGGATAGCGCGTCACGCGTCCGCCCATGTCCTGGATGAAGCCGGCGTTGGTCGGCACGATCGAGCCACGGTCGGTCTGGCCGCGCCCGCCCATGGTCCATTGACGGAAAACGTCGTTCTCCATGTAGGGCAGGATGTCGCTGTAGTGCTCGTTCTCGTAATGGTGGGCGTCAACGTCCACGATCAGGACGTCGTCGAGATTGCGTTGCGCCGCCTGCTTGCGGGCATGGGCGAGCAGCCTGGTGGTATTCAACTCGTCGACAGATACGCGTCGGCCGCGTTCAGCGAGGAGGTCCATGATTCGTCTCCTGACGTTTCCGAATTCCCTGCAAACAAATCCAATTCAGATTCAGCGGCCGGTCCAGCTCTGCCACATGCCGAGCTCGAACACGGCGAGGTTGGCGGCCTTCAACAGGCCGCTCGCGGTCAGCATCACGTCGGTGGCGGTGGCGCCGCCGCGCTCCGGCAGCGGCAGCAGCTGCTCGCCTGCGTCGACGCGCGCCGCGTAGGTCTTGCACGCCGCGGCCATCAGCGCCTGCAGCGCCGGCGTGCTCAGCACGTCGCGCCGGCCGCTCGCCAGCGCGCGCTCGATCTCGGCCGCCAGCCGCACGGCCTGCGCGGACACGGCGTCGCCGTTCTCGTTCTTGCGGGGGAGCTTTGCGGCGCGTGCCGGGCGAGTCGGCTTGGCCGAAGGATGCGCGTGTGCGCGCTTCACCGCGCCCTGCGCCTGCGCGCTTCGCACCGTCTTTGCGGCCGCTTTAGGTGAGGACATAAACCTCATCCCCCTTCTCGATCACTTTGTACTTGCGCAGCTTGAGCTTGCGGTCCGACACGCATTCGCCGGTCTTCATGTCGTATTCGTAGCCGTGCCAGGGACACACGAAGTGCATCTCGGTGTCGGAGAAGTAGAGGCCTTGCGAGGTCTTGTCCGGCATGAGCCGCTCCTCGACCTTGGCGATGGTGAGGCCTTCGCAAGCAGGGCCGCCCTGATGCAGGCAGAAATTGCTGTAGGCGTAGAACTGACCCTCATGCCGGAATACGCCGATCTCGTTGTCACCGGCAAAGATGATGCGGCGGTCGCCGTCCTTGAACTCGGCGATCTTACCGACGAACTGCTCGGCCATGCTGCGGCGCCTCCTTGAAGTCTTTGACGTGAACTTCTGTGCTATTGGGACGCCCGCGCTCAGGCGCAAATAGGCTTCCGCCATCATTTTTATAATACAATTGTTTCAATGCCAACCAGCGGCCAAGGCCGAGCCGGCATCTTGGGCGACATGGCTCATGACGCAGCGCGGGAGGAGTTAAGATCGCATAATCAGGCGATCTTGGTGGTCAGCTCCCCGATCTTCTCGATCCAGATCTTGACCACGTCGCCCGCCTTAAGGAATTCCCCGCGTGCCGAGCCAACGCCGGCCGGGGTGCCGGTGAGGACCACGTCGCCCGGGTGGAGCGTCATGCCGCTCGACAGTTGCGCGATCTGCTCGGCCAGGTTGAAGATCATATCCTTGCTGTTGGAGTCCTGCTTGAGGACGTCGTTCACCCACAGCTTGAGGCCGAGATTCTGGGGGTCACCGATCTCGCTCGCCGGCACGATCCACGGGCCCATCGGGCAGGAGCCGTCGAAGCTCTTGTGCTTGGTCCAATCGGCCTTGAACGGCGAGGTGTCGCTGATGTTCGGACGGCGGCCGCGATCGCGGGCGGAGAGGTCGTTGGCCGCGGTGTAGCCGGCGACATAATCGAGCGCCTTCTCCTCCGGCACGTTCTTGGCCGGCCGCCCGATCACGGCCGCCAGCTCGACCTCCCAGTCGACCTGGTCGGAGACGCCGGAAATCTTCACGGTGGCGCCGGGCTCAGCGATCGCCCGCGGGGCCTTCATGAAATGCCATGCCTTGAGGCCCTGGGTGTGAGGATCGGGCTCCATCGGCCGGTTCATGCGGCGCGCCATCTCGGCCGCATGATCTGCATAGTTCGCGCCGGCGCAGTACATGGCCGAAGGCCAGCGCACCGGCGCCAACAGCTTGGTGCGCGCAAGCGGCAGGGGCTTCACGCGGCTCTTTCCGGCGCTTGCGGCTGCCTTCTTGAGCACGCCGCGCGCCGTTCTCCACTCCTCGAGGATCGCGAGCACGGTGGCATAGCCCGGCTTGCCGGTCAGCTTGGCGGCATCGAACACCTTGTCGTCGATAACGAGGCCGGCGCGCGGGCCATCGGAGGTCTGGTAGGTCGCGAGCTTGTAGCCGGCCATGTGCGTTTGCTCCCTGTTGGCGCTCTCGATTGCGTGCGCAGCTTTCGCCAAATCCGGCCGGCTTGGCAAGGTAGCGCCGGCTGCCGAGCGCCTATATGGTGCCGCCGAAAGCGGTGGCGATCGGTTTGCTGCCGCTGCCATTCGAGTTGCGCTGTGGGAGCCAGTCATGATCAAGCCGCGACGCGTCGGTCACGCGACCTTCGAGACCCCGGACCTGGAGAAGGCCATCGCCTACTACGGAGAATTCATGGGACTGGTCCTGGCCGAGCGCGAAAAGGACCGTGCCTTTCTCGCCACCAAGATCGGCCAGCTCGTGATCGAGCTCAACAAGTCCGATCGGGCGCACTGCATCAAGCTGTCGTTCGAGGTCGCGCCCAATTCCGACTTCGGCGAATTGGCGCAAGAGCTCGCCAAGGATGGCGTGCGCAGCGAGTTGCGCAACGATTCTGTTCCCGGCATGGGCCAGGTGCTGTCGTTTAAGGACGACAAGGGCACCACCATCGACTTGTTCAAGGACTGGAGCTATCTCGGCAAGCACATGCAGGTCGCCGGCATCGGCCCGCTCAAGCTCGGGCACGTCGCCTTCTTCACGCCCGACATCCAGCGGACGGTGGCGTTCTATGGAAAAGTGCTCGGGTTCCGCGTGTCCGATTGGATCGGCGACTTCTTCTGCTTCATGCGCTGCAGCCCCGACCACCACACCGTGAACTTCTTCACCGGGCCGAACGTGAAGCTTCATCACATCGCATTCGAGCTCAAGGATTTCATGCACCTGCAGAATTCGTGCGAGGTGATGGGGCAACGGAAAGTCCCGATCATCTGGGGACCACTGCGGCACGGCCCCGGGCACAATATCGCCACCTATCACCGCAATCCGGATGAGCAGGTGGTGGAGTTCTTCTGCGAGCTCGATCAGATGAAGGACGAGGAACTCGGCTATTTCGACCCGCGGCCGTGGCACCACGACACGCCGCAGCGGCCCAAGCTGTGGACCCCGGGCAAGACCACGGTCTGGGGACCGACCCCCGAAGACGATTTCCACCGCACGCAAGTGTGATGCGTTGGGCGCAACGAACGTTTGATGATTGCGCGGCGTAGCTTTCTCATCGGGACGGCGGCGGCGGGCTTGGGCCTTGGCGCCGGCAATGTCGGCCTCGCGCAGCCGTTCCCGGCGCGACCCACCAAGGTCATCCTGCCCTATACGCCAAGCTCGCCGAACGACGTGATCGCGCGGCTGATCGCGACGCCGTTATCGGCGCGGCTGGGACAGTCGGTCGTGATCGACAATCGCGCGGGCGGCGGCACGACGCTCGGGCTCAAGGCGGTGATGGCGGCGGAGGCGGACGGCACGACGCTCCTCTTCACCAATACGCCCACGCATGTGATCGCACACCTCGTCAGCAAGGGCTTCACCTACGATCCGCTCAAGGATTTCGCGCCGATCGTAACGGTCGGCAGCACCTCGCTGGTGCTGGTGGTGCCGGCGAGCCTCCCGGCCAATTCGCTGCAGGAGCTCATCGCCTATGCGAAGGCCAATCCCGGTCAATTGAACGTGGGCTTCGGGCAGGGAACCTTGCCGCATCTCGTGAGCGAAGCCTTCAAGCAGGCGACCGGGACCAATATCGCAAGCATTCCCTATCGCGGCGGCGGCCAGGCCATCACCGACATGCTGGGGGAGCGCATCCACCTGAACTTCGGGGCGGGCGCGACGCTCCTCCCGCTGATTCGCGAAGGACGCATCAAGGCGCTCGCCGTGACCAGCCCCAAGCGCGGCAGCGAGCTGCCCGACGTGCCGACCATGATCGAGAGCGGGCTTCCCGGTCTTACCACCGTGACCTACTACGGATTCCTCGGTCCGGCCGCGACCCCTGTCGACGTCGTGGCGCGGATCAACGCCGAGGTCAACGAGTGCCTCAAGTCGGCTGAGCTGCGCGCCAGCATGGTCAAGGTCGGCTTCGAGCCCACAGGCGGATCGCCACAGGATTTTGCGGCGCTCATCGCCGAGCAGTTACGGCACTGGGCCCCGATCGTGAAGTCGACCGGCTTCCAGATGGAATGAATTAGAGCATGATCCCGAAAAAGCCTGCCGCGGACTTGATCCGGGGTGGATACCGGTTTTCGGAAAAGATCCACCAATAAAGTCTAGGGCCGCACCGCCGGGGTCTCGAGCTTCATGCCACGGGCGCGCCACATCAGGTAGAGTTCGAGATCGACGTATTCCGGTGCGCCAAAGGGATAGGAGATCGTGCGCATCCCGAACAGACAGTTGCGCAGACGCCGTTGCAGCGAGCCGAGCGCCTGCCATTCTAGCCGGTAGAGCGGATAACCGGTGGGTTGCCCCTGCGGGATCGGGGCGCCGGCGAGCTTCTGGCCCCAATTGTCGTCGTGGCATTGCGCGCAGGACAGATTGAGCTGCCCCTGGCGCAGGTGGAACATGTCGCGCCCAGCCTGCAGAAACGGTTTGGTGCGCTCGTCGTCCGCGATCTCGATCGGCATGCCCCGCGATTGCCGTCCCACATAAGCGGCGAGCGCGAGCAGGTCCTTGCTTTCGAAAGGCAGCGGCGTCGCGTTTTGGCGTTCGGTGCGGCAGACGTTGATGCGCTGCTCCAAGTCAATCGGGCGCCCGCGCGCCGCGTCGAAGGCGGGATAGCGCGCCGCCACGCCCTTCATGCTAGTGCGCGCGTCGCCATGGCAGTCGGCGCATGACTTTCCGGCGGCGCCCTCCTTGCGCGTCCACAGCGTCTCGCCATCGAGCACCCACAGCATGCCAGGATTGGTGGTGTCGTCGTCCTGCATCGCGCGGGTCTCGCGACCCATGAACTCGTAGCCGGATTTTCGCTCTGAAAGGGGGATTTCGGCGGCGAGCGCACTTGCACCCAGCAAGATGCTAAGCACTACGGCAGCCGCGGCCGACGTCATTCGACGGTGATGGCGGCAGTTTCGGTCGCCTCGAAGCCGTTGTCGCCGGTCCACTCGAAGGCGAGCGTGCCGCTTTCGGTGGCGACGGTGAAGAAGGCAATGAACGGATTGGCGCCGATCGCCGGGAACAGCTCGGCGCGGAAGATCTCCTCGCCGTTATACTTGCAGACGAAATCGGTGATGATGTCGCGCGGGATCGGCTTGCCCGTGGGGTCCGGGCGGAAGCCGGTCTCCATCGTGTGGGAGATCAGGGTCTTGATTTCGATGACTTCGCCGCGCTTTGCTTTCGGCGGCACGTTGATGAGGGCGCGCGCCATAATCACACTCCTTCGAGGCAAGCCGCCAAGGTGACGACGACCTCGATCTCCTCGGACCAGAACGAGCCGTCGCTCATCTGGGCAACCGCGACGACCTTCTGCGAATCGGCGAGCCGTATGCGGGTGGAGATGACCGCGCGTCCCGCGCGCGGACCGAGCTGGATGCTGATGACGTTCGGCTGCGGATTTTTCTCGGTGAAGACGTGAATGGCCTTGACGTAGTCCTCAGCCGTCATCGGGCTTTCGACCGACAGCGTCAGCGGGACCGCGTTGCCGTTCTCGATCAAGGGCGGCAGGTCGATCTTTATCCGGCCCTTCTTGGGCGACGCCTCGCCCACGACCTTGCGGATGGCGGCGCGCATCGACGCCGGCGTGGCGCGGGCGGGCGCCGGCGCCAGCATGAGCCCGATCCCGGCGGCGCCGGCAAGCGCCGCGGTCCCGATCACCACCCGGCGCCGGGTCGCCTGCAGGATGTCGTCGTCATCCGTCATGGTTTCTGCTCGTTACGCAGGGTCGCGAGATAGGCGACCACGTCCTCGATCTGCTCCGCCGATAATATAGGCTTTCCTTGGAAGGCGGGAGCGACACGAACGAGAGCGTCAATGCGATAATAGGGCGGCATGATCGTGTCTGGGTTGAGGCGGCTCGCATCTACGATCCGCAGCCGCAACTGGCCCTCCGACCAGCGCGCTCCGGTTCCCGTCAGGTCGGGCGCCAGTGTGCCCTGGAACTTCTCCTCCGGGAAGGGCCCGCTGTGGCAGAGGAGACAGAGACCCACCTGTCGATTAACGACAATGCTGCGGCCGCGTTCCACGTCCCCCTTGGCGCCGCTGAGCGATGCGGGAATGGCGTCCCCGACGACGGTGTAGGGACGCAATGTCTCCTCTGCCGTCGCGCCGGCCGCCAAGCCTGCGATGAGCGCCGCGATGACGCCCGCTGGCGCGAGCGTACGGCGCTCAGCCGAACACTTCGCCTGTGATGGTGTTGAACCAGCCATTCGCGAACGTGGCCTCGAGCGCGCGCGTCGAGCTCGGCGCATCGATTGCGCTCACGCCGCCCGAGCCTTCGACCTCCTTGATCTGGCCGTCCGCCGGCCGGTAGTCGCCGGCGACCGAGATGCCGTAATCGGGCGCCACCAGACTGTAGCAGGTGTTGATGAGCTTGGGCTCGTCCGGCGTGCCGCCGGCGACGAGCTTCGCCACTGCCGCTGCACACACCTTGGCCTGGGCGTTGGCCGAGAATGCGGACTTCGGCATCGCTCCCGCAATCGAGGCGTCGCCGACGATGTGGATGTTGGGCACGAGCTTGGATTCGAACGTCGCGGGATCGATCGGGCACCAGCCGGTGCGGTCGGCGACGCCGGCAATCTCTGCGATGCGTCCCGCCTTCTGCGGCGGGATCACATTGGCGACATCGGCCTTGTGGCGCCCGAAGTCGGTGACGAGCGTCATGGCGCCGACGTCGACGGACGTGACCTTGCCACCGGTCGAGAGCGATACCCATTCGAGATTGGGATAGAGCGCCTTCCAGGCGTTCTGGAACAGGCGCTGCTTGGAGAAAGCGTCCTTGGCGTCGAGAATGATGAGCTTCGATTTCGGCTTCTTGGTCTTGAGATAGTAGGCAATCAGGCTCCCGCGCTCGTAAGGCCCGGGCGGGCAGCGGAAGGGATTAGCCGGCGCCGTGATCACCACGGTGCCGCCGTCCTCCATCGCCTCGAGCTGGCGGCGCAGCAGCAGCGTTTGCTCGCCGGCCTTCCAGGCATGGGGCATGCGCTCGGCGGCGGCTTCGGTGTAGCCCGGCAAGCCGTCCCAGCGGATGTCGATGCCGGGCGACAGCACCAGGCGGTCATAGGGCAGGCGCGTGCCGTTGCCGAGCGTCACACTGCGGCCTTGGGCATCGACCGCGGTGGCCGGGGAGAACTGGACGGCAACCTGATCGGCGGCGAATTTGTCGTAGCCGAATTGCTGCGCGCTGAGCTCGCGCATCCCGACGACGACGAGGTTGCTGAATGGGCAAGCGATGAATGTCGGGCTTTGCTCGACCAGCGTCACCGTGATGCGCGGATCGATGCGCTTGATGAAGCGGGCACAGGTCGCGCCACCGAAACCTCCGCCCACGACCACCACGCGGCCTCCGGCGCCCTGGGCGATGGCTGGGAGCGGCAGCATGGCCGCCGATGCCCCTGCGGCCGCGGTCTTGAGGAATTCACGCCGGCTCGTGCGCTTGGCAGTCATGATCGGCCTCCGTCCTCAATCCTTCTGCGCGCCGTACCAGGCGGCGATGGCTTTGATCTCGTCCTCGGAGAAGCCTTTGGCGATGCGGTCCATCACCGTCGACGGCAATTGCCCCGACTTGAACGCCTGCATCGCGGCGGTGATGTCGGCGGGGTTGCGGCCGATGAGCCGCGGCACGGCGGAGTTCACGGTGCGCGCCGCCGGATGGCAGCCGGAACACGACAAGGCACCGGGCGGGGCGTCTGCCGCGCTCGCAGCCAGCGCGGGCGCGCCTGATGCAAAGACGAAAACGGCGGCAGTCACGAGGCGTGTGGCATTCATGTCAGGGCCTCCCGAATGTTTGCCTAGTCTTAGTGCCGACGTGCTTGCTGCTATGCGCTCCTCAAATCGTGGTTTTTGAGCGGCAGCGAGCGGATGCGCTTGCCGGTGGCGGAGAAGATGGCGTTGCACAGAGCAGGGGCGAGCGGCGGGACGGGCGTTTCGCCGACACCACCCCAGAACCCATCGCTCGTGACGATGACCGTCTCCACGCGCGGCATGTCGGCGAGGCGCAGCATCCGATAATCGTCGAAGTTCGACTGCTCCACCTGACCATGCCTGATGGTGATCTCGCCGTAAAGCGCCGCGGTGAGCCCGTAGACCACGGCGCTTTCGGTCTGCAGTTCCACCGTCAGGGGATTGACCACGTGACCAGCATCGATCGCCGATACGACCCGGTGGACGCGTACCTTGCCGTGGCCGGCGATCGAAGCCTCGACCACCTGCGCACAAATACTGTTCTGCGAATCGTGGATCGCGATGCCGCGGAACATTCCCGGCGGCAAAGGCGAGTTCCATTCGGCCTTGGCTGCCGCCGCGTCGAGCACCGCCAGCTGCCTGGGCTTTTTCGCCAGGAGCTTTCGCCGGAAAAGGTAGGGGTCGGCGCCGGCGGCATGCGCCAGCTCGTCGATGAAGCCCTCCTTGAAAAACGCGTTCTGCGAATGGTTGACGCTGCGCCACACGCCGACCGGCACATGGGTGTTGCGCATGGCGTAATCGACCCGATAGTTCGGGATGTCGTAGGGCATGTCCTCGAGCAGGCCCTGCAGGAAGTTGCGGTCGACGCCGAACTGCATGACCCGCGGCGAGACCGCCGCGATAATGGACTGGCCGGCAGTGCGGATGTTGAAGGCGATCAGCGAGCCGTCGGCGTCGAGCCCGCCGGTCATGCGGGCGGCGGCCACCGGCCGATAGAAGTCGTGCCGGATGTCCTCCTCGCGAGTCCAAACGAGCTTCACCGGCTGGCCGACCTCTTTTGCGATCAGGACCGCCTGGCGCACGAAGTCCTGGAAGATGCCCCGCCGGCCGAAGCCGCAGCCGAGCATCATCTTGTGCACCACGACATTGCTTGCGGGCAGGCCGGCGGCATCCGCTGCGATCGCGAGCGCAGTCTCGCCGTCCTGGGTGGGCGCCCAAATCTCGGCGCGGTCGGCGGTCACGTGCGCGGCGCAGTTCTGCGGTTCCATGGTGGCGTGCGCGAGGAACGGCACCTCGTAATCCGCCTCGATGCGCTTGATCGCCTGCGTCAAGGCGCGATCGACGTCGCCGTCGCTACGGCCAACGCGCGCGTCGTTGGCGCTCAAGCCGACGTGCACGGCCTCTCGAATCGTGGCGCTGGAAACGTCGGCGTCGTCGCCGATATTCCAGCTCACGGGTAGCAGCTCCGCCGCCTTCTTCGCTTGCCACCAGCTGTCCGCCACGACGGCCACCGCGTCCGCGTGCTTGATGACCTGCCGGACGCCTTTGAGTCCGGCGAGCGCCGTCTCGTCGGCGGATTTCAAGGTGCCCTTGAACACCGGGCACTGGATGATCGCCGCGTACACCATGTTGGGCAGGCGTACGTCGATGGCGTAGATCGGCTTGCCCATGACCTTGTCGCGGATCTCGAGACGCTTTTGCCGCGTGCCGATCAGCTTCCAGTTCTTCGGGGCCTTCAAGGCGACCTTTTCGGGCGGTGTGACCGCGGCGGCATCCGCCGCGATAGCTCCGAACGTGATGGTGCGACCGCTCGGCTGGTGCGTGATCGTGCTGTTGGCGGCGCTACATTCGCCGCCGGGCACGTTCCAGCGTGCGGCGGCTGCGGCGATGAGCATCTCGCGCGCGGTCGCGCCGGCGCGGCGCAGATCGCTCTGCGACGCGCTTATGGAGCGGCTGGCGCCGGTCGACATGTTGCCCCAGGCGCGGTTGCGCCTGCGGTTCTCATGCGGCGGCGCGAATTCGGCCTGCACCTTGCGCCAGTCGCATTCGAGCTCCTCCGCCACCAGCATCGGCAGTGCGGTGAAGCTGCCCTGGCCCATCTCCGACTTGGCGACGCGGATGCTCACCGTGTCGTCGGGCTCGATCACGACCCAGACTGTGATCTCTCGCGCCATCGCGGAGGCGTTCGCAGGGCGCGAGCCAAGGGGAATGTCGAAACCAAGCGCTAGCGCGCCGCCGACAGCGGCGACACTGGCCAGGAACGAACGGCGGTCGATCGGCGGGACGCCGCTCATGGCGACGTCACTCCACTCACGCGCTGCCCGCTGAGGGCGTGGATGGCGGCACGGATGCGCTGGTAGGTGCCGCAACGGCAAATATTGGTGATGGCGGCGTCGATCTCGGCGTCGCTCGGGCTTGGGTTGTCCCGCAGCAGCGCTGCCACCGCCATGATCATTCCGCTCTGGCAATAGCCGCATTGCGGGACATCGAGATCGAGCCATGCCTGCTGCACCGCATGGAGCGCATCGTCCGATCCCAGGCCCTCGATCGTGGTGATCTTTCGACCGTCGACAGCGCTCACGGGCAGCGAGCAGGAGCGCATCGGCCGACCATCGATGTGCACCGTGCAGGCGCCGCATTGCGCGATGCCGCAGCCATATTTGGTGCCTATGAGGCCGAGCGCGTCCCGCAACGCCCATAGCAAGGGCGTGTCCGGATCGACGTCGACGTCGTAGGTCTGCCCGTTGATGGCCAGACGCACCATCAGCTTTCCCCCAGCCCGAACCTCCAAGTCGCGGGCCAACCTTTCCAGAAATTAGTTCAAAAAAATGACCCGGGCAAAAAAAGGCGCCGCGGCCCCAAATTACGGGCTCCCGCGACGCCTACTCATCCTGCGCATATGGACCCAGCGGCGGCCGTTGCGGCCGCCGCCAGAATGTTTACGCCATCTGGATATTGTGGTTCTTCAGCGGGAACGAGCGGATGCGCTGGCCCGTCGCCTTGAAGAACGCATTGAGCACCGCGGGCGCCGCCACGCAGATGGTCGGCTCGCCCACCCCGCCCCACGGGTCGTTGCCGCCCGACGGCAGAATGATCGATTCGACCTTCGGCATTTCCGCGATTCGCATCGACGGATAGACGTCGAAGTTGGTCTGCTCGATGCGGCCGTCCTTGACGGTGCATTCCTGATAAAACAAGGCGGACAGGCCGTAGACGAACGAGCCCGCCACCTGGCGATCGATCTGCGCGGGGTTGACCGCGAAGGTCGGATCGGTGGCGCCGACGATGCGGTGCACCTTGATCTTGTTGCCGCCGGTCACCGAGACCTCGGCCGCCGCGGCAACATAGGCGTTGAACGCCTTCATATGGGCGAGCCCGCGGAAGACGCCTCGCGGCGCAGGCTTACCCCATCCGATGCGCTCGGCGACGGCATTGAGCACCGCCAGATTGCGCGGATGATTGGCCATCAACTTGCGCCGGAACTCGAGCTCATCCTGGCCGACCGCCTGCGCCAGCTCATCCATGAAGCACTCGATGAAGATGGCGTTCTGGTTGATGTTCACACCGCGCCAGAAGCCCGGCTTGATGTGAGGATTGCGCATGGCGTGATCGATCATCAGGTTCGGGATCGAGTAGCCGAACGCGTGCTCGGTGCCGGTCGGCATCAGGCCCTGGAAGGTGAGCGGGTCCTTTCCCTTGTCGAGGTTCTGCGGGAAGACATCCGCCAGGATCGACTGGCCCGACAGCCGCATGTGCAGGCCGGTCAGGTTGTTGTTGGCATCGAAGCCGCCGACCAGCTTGCACTGCATCACCGGGTGATAGCGGCCGTGGGTCATGTCCTCTTCGCGCGACCACAGTAGCTTCACCGGTGTGCCCGGCATCTGCTTGGCGATCAGCACCGCTTGCGTGGTGTAATCGTGGAAGGCGCCGCGCCGGCCGAAGCCGCCGCCGAGGTGGAGCTTGTAGACCTCGACCTTGTCTGCGGGCAGACCCGAGGCCGCCAAGGCCGCCGCGAATGCCGCTTCGCCGTTCTGGGTCGGACCCCACACCTCGCACTTCTCCGGGGTGTAGCGCGCCGTGGCATTCATCGGCTCCATCGGCGCGTGGTTCTGGTAGGGATAGGCGTAGACCGCCTCGACCTTCTTCGCCGCGCTCGCGAGCGCGGCCTTGGCGTCGCCGTTGGCGTTGCCGACGAACGCCTCGTCCGCATCGAGACCGGCCTTGAGCCATTCCGCGATGCTCGCGCTTGAGACCTTGGCGTTCTCGCCTTCGTCCCAGACGATCGGCAGCGCGTCGAGCGCGGTCTTCGCCTGCCACCAGGTATCGGCGACGACGGCGACGCCGGAATCGCCAACCTGCACCACTTTCTTGACGCCCGGCATGTTCGCGACCTTGGCGGCGTCGAAGCTCTTGATCTTGCCCCCTTGCACCGGGCAGTCCTTGATCGCGGCCGAGAGCATGCCGGGGAGCCGGAGATCGGCGCCGTAGACTTGCTTGCCCGTGACCTTATCGGGACTGTCGAGCCGTTTGAGCGGCTTGCCGGCGATCTTCCAGTCCTTCGGATCCTTGAGCTTGATGTCGGCCGGCGGCTCGAGCTTGGCGGCGGCTTCCGCCACCTTGCCATAGGTGGTGGTGCGGCCGGACGGCGTATGAGTGATCACGCCGTTCGCGGCGGTCACCTCCGAAACCGGCACCTTCCACTCATTGGCCGCGGCCTGCTTGAGCATCTCGCGCGCCGCCGCGCCGCCCTTGCGGACGTATTCGTGCGACATGCGGATACCGCGGCTGCCACCGGTCGACATATCGCCCCATACGCGCTTGCGAGCGACGTTCTGGCCGGGCGTGGGATATTCAGTCGTGACCTTCGACCAATCGCAGTCGAGCTCCTCGGCGACGAGCTGGGCAAGCCCGGTGAGCGTGCCTTGCCCCATCTCGGAGCGCGCGATGCGAATGACGACGGTGTCGTCGGGACGGATCACCACCCAGGCATTGACCTCGGGCGAGCCGTCGGCGGCGCGGATCACTTGTGGTCCGCCGAACGGGAGGTCGAGGCCGAGCGCCAATCCGCCGCCGGCGGCGGCCGCGCTGACGACGAAGGTGCGGCGATTCATTTTGGGCATGTAGTTCATGGCGGCCTCCCTCACGCGCTCGCGGCGGTGTGGATCGCCTCGCGCACCTGCTGGAAGGTGCCGCAGCGACAGATATTGGTGATGTTGGCATCGATGTCGGCGTCGGTCGGCTTCGGCTTCTCCGACAGCAGCGCTGCCACCGCCA
>JBKPUA010000422.1:0-4356 GCA_046735815.1 Pseudomonadota bacterium | reverse complement strand
CATGAAAACCGCAATCGCCAGCAACAGGCCCGCGGCGATCAGAAGCCGTCGCGCGGAACGAACGGGCATCAGCGCCGCACGGAACGGGCGCCAGCCGCGCCCGACAACGGAATCGGCGCGATCGCATTCATGCAGCCCAGGCGTGGCGCGCGGCGTCAATCCGGCCGCCAATTCGCCCCGCGGGCGCCGCGATAGTATCAGAGTGGAGAAAAACACATGGCCAAGGAAGAACTGCTCGAATTCGATGGCACTGTGACCGAGGTCCTGCCCGATGGCAATTATCGCGTGACGCTCGACAACGACCACCAGCTGCTTGCGTACATGTCGGGCAAGATGCGCAAGTTCCGCATCCGCACCGGTGTCGGCGACCGCGTCATCGTCGAGGTCTCACCCTACGATCTCAGCCGCGGTCGCATCAATTTCCGCCACAAGGGCGAGCGCTCCGCGGCCCCGGCCGCGCGGCGGCCCAATTTCCGACGGCACTGAGCCGCGCGGCTATGCTATAGGGCAGGCGATTCCATTGGAGTGCGCCATGACCACGTCGCCGCCCGAACGCCCCGCCAGCAACGTCGATCCGAAGCTGTTGGAAATCCTGGTCTGCCCGGTAACCAAAGGGCCGCTGGAATACGATGCCGAGAAGCAGGAGCTGATCTCGCGCTCTGCGAAGCTCGCTTATCCGATTCGCGCCGGCATCCCGATCATGCTGCCCGAGGAGGCCCGCCGGCTCGATTGACGGCGCGGCCATCATTTACGGGGATAGGGCATGATCAGGATCTGGGGGCGCAACACCTCGAGCAACGTGCAGAAGGTGATGTGGGCACTGGGCGAGCTCGGCCTGCCCCATGAGCGCATCGATATCGGCGGCTCCTTCGGCAAGAATCGCGAGCCGGCCTATCTCGCCATGAACCCGAACGGCCTCGTGCCGACGCTCGAGGAGGACGGGTTCCTGCTGTGGGAATCGAACTCGATCGTACGCTACCTCGCGGCGAAATACGGTGTCGGCACGCTCGAGCCCCCCGACATGCAGGCGCGGGCGCGGGCCAGCAGTTGGATGGATTGGCAGCTCACGGTTGCGGCACCTGCGATCACGCCAGTGTTCTGGGGGCTGATCCGGACGCCGCCGGAGAAGCGCGATCACGCCGCAATCGAGGCCGGCAAGGTCAAGACCATGGCGGCGATGCAGATGCTGGACGCGCAGCTCGCCAAGAGTGCGTTCGTCGCCGGCGATACGTTGTCGATGGGCGATATCCCGGTCGCGGTGATGACCTACCGCTTCCGCCGATTGATGCCGGAGCGTAGCGGGCTCGATCACCTCGAACGCTGGTTCACCGCCATCGAGCAGCGGCCCGCGTTCAAAGAGCACGTGCTGGCGATTCCATTTGTGTAATTAAAGTTACAAGGTTCGCGGCAGTAGCTACAACGCCTCGCCGCGCAGCAATTTCGGCACCTCGCCGACAAGACCGGCGGCCTCGCGGATGAAGAAATGCTTCAGTGCCGGCAGCCGGTCGACCAGACCGAGACCGATATCGCGCGCCAATCGCAGCACGTCCGACTTGTTGGAGAACAGCCGGTTGAGGCCGTCGGTGGCAATTCCCATCGCAACGGTGTCGAACCGTCGCCAGCGCTGATAGCGCTCGAGCACCGCGAGCGAGCCGGGATCGAGACCGAGCCGGGCGGCATCGACGATGACCTCGGCGAGTGCAGCCACATCCTTGAGCCCCATATTGAGCCCCTGTCCCGCGATCGGATGGATCACGTGCGCCGCATCACCCACGAGCGCCAGGCGCTCGGCAATGAACGCGCGCGCCACCCACAGGCCGAGCGGATGGATGCGACGCGGCCCCACCGCTGCGATTTCGCCCAGATGCAGGCCGAAGCGGTGCTCGAGCTCGGCGTGAAAGTCCTCGTCGGGCAGCGCGACGATGCGCTGTGCCTCGCTTGTCGCCTCGGTCCAGACGATCGACGAGCGATAGCCCACCGCGGCATCGGTTGTCAGCGGCAGGATCGCGAACGGCCCCGCCGGCAGGAAATGCTCCTCTGCCCGGCCGCCGTGATCGCGCTCGTGGGCGACCGTAGTGACAATGGCGGACTGGCTATAGCTCCAGCCGTGGCTTGCGATCCCCGCGCGCACGCGGATCGCCGACTGCGCGCCGTCGGCGGCGACGAGAAGCCGCGCCGATACCTTGCTGCCATCCGCGAGGGCAACATCAACATGACGGGATGGACCGCGCCGCGCATCCTCGCCCTCACTTTCGGCACCAGGCGATAACGTAAAACTCGCCACCGCGGTGGACAGCAGTGCGACGCCCTCCGCTTCCGCTTTCGCCACCAGCGCCGCCAGCAGCGGGCCGTTCTCGACCATGTGGGCGAAGGGCTCATCAGGTTCGACATCGCCGTCGAAGGTGAGGAAGGTCGGCCGCACCGCGTCCTGCAGCCGGCTGTCGGTCACGACCATATCGAGAATGGGCTGCGCCGGGATCGCCTCCCACACGCCGATGGTTTCGAACAGGCGCCGCGCCGCGGCCACGATGGCGGAGGCGCGCGGATCGCTGCCGACGCGCGCCAGCGCCGGATCGGCGACGGTGACGGAAAATGCGGAGCCCAAGCTCTGTCGCAAGGCGATTGCCAACGCCAAGCCGGCAAAACCCGCGCCGCCGATCAGCACGTCGATCGGCTGCCCATCTTGCAACGATTGGTCCACCGGCACCTCCTGGCGCGAGTATAGCATTGTCATCCTGCGCTGCCGCGGACGATGATGGGTCGTCTACCAAGACGAGGTGCGATGTCCTCCGCCATCCAAGACCTCCTCGCCATCCTCGACCTCGAGCAGCTCGAGATGAACCTGTTCCGCGGCCGCTCGCCGCAGGTGGGCTGGCAACGCGTGTTTGGAGGCCAGGTGATCGGGCAGGCGCTGGTCGCCGCCTGCCGCACCGTCGATGTGGCCGGGCGGCCGCCGCACTCGCTGCACGCTTATTTCCTGCTCGCGGGCGATCCCAAGGTTCCTATCATCTACGAGGTCGACCGCATCCGCGACGGCAAGAGCTTCACCACCCGGCGCGTGGTCGCGATCCAGCACGGCGAGGCGATCTTCACCATGGCGGTGTCGTTCCATCGTGACGAGCCCGGCATGAGCCATCAGGCCAAGATGCCGGCGGTGCCGCAGCCGGAGGCGCTGCCGGACGAGGCCGAGATCAAGGCGCGGGTGCTGCCGCTGATGCCCGATCCGGTGCGACGCTATTACGAGCGCGAGCGGCCGATCGAGTGGCGGCCGGTGGAGCTCGACCGCTACCTCGGCAAGCGCATCGAGGACGGCCGTTTCCACGTATGGATTCGCGCCACCGGACGGCTGCCCGACGAGCCGGCGATCCATCAATGCGTGCTGGCCTATGCCTCCGACATGCTGCTGCTCGACTCGGCCTTGATCCCGCACGGGCGCACCGTGTTCGAGAAGACCTTGATGGCCGCGAGCCTCGATCATGCCCTGTGGTTTCACCGCCCGTTCCGGGCCGACGACTGGCTGCTCTACGCCCACGACAGCCCCAACCTTTCCGGCTCCCGTGGCTTCGCCCGCGGACTGATCTTCGCCCGCGACGGCACCCTGGTCGCCTCGGTGGCACAGGAGGGATTGTTGCGGGAGCGAAGGACGGACGCTTAATTTTTCATCGTAATGCCGATATTGTAGGCAAGGACAAAGGGAAATTTCATGAAATTGGTCACCGCAATCATCAAACCATTCAAGCTCGAGGACGTCCGTGATGCCTTGGTGGCGATCGGCGTGCAGGGCATGACCGCCACCGAGGTCAACGGCTATGGCCGCCAGAAAGGTCACTCGGAAATCTACCGCGGCGCCGAATATGCCGTGAATTTCCTGCCGAAGATCCGGGTCGACGTGGCGGTGCCGTCGGACCGGGTGGACGCGGTCGTCGACGCAATCATGTCGTCCGCCAAGACCGGCCAGATCGGCGACGGCAAGATCTTCGTCGCCAGCATCGACCGCGCCGTACGCATCCGCACCGGCGAGACCGACGTGGATGCCTTGTGAGCGGCGGGGAAGCGCCGTGCGGCGGCGACAGGTATCTCGATCGCCAGCTCATGCCCAGGACATGGGCATTCGATTCCGCTCATGACCCCTGATCAAAAACTATGCAGCTCTGGTCGGTCCTTGGGCGGCGCCTGACAAAAGGTCGCAGCCGGCCCTCGGCGGCTCGGAAAACCCCTTTTATTTCCATGTACTTATGCCCATTGCCGCGAACTGGCACGGGGCTTGATTCGTGGCTGTCGCCTTGCCGCGCGCAATCTGCCTGCAAGCAACAAGGCTCAGCGGAGAATGCCCACAACCTGCGCCCGCAGGAAGGG
>JBKPUA010000421.1:0-5071 GCA_046735815.1 Pseudomonadota bacterium | reverse complement strand
GAGCTCCGGGCGCTCCGAGCGCGACAGCTCCTCGCCGACGAAGCTCGAGATGCCGGGATCGGCCGCCGCCGTCGCCTCCTCGATCGGCGCGGCGGCACTGCCCGCTGCGGTCGCCTGGAAGGTCGAGGTGCGCACGGTGATTACCTTGACCTTGTCTTTCGAGCGCACGGTCTGCACCGCGTTGCCGGCATAGATCAGCCGCTCGAACGTGTCGGGTGCGATCACCTTGACGATGTCCGAGATCTGCATGACGTCGAGCAGCGCCGCCACGCGCGGCATGATGTTCTTGCCGGTGGTGGTGGCCGGCGCGACGATCGCGTCGTAGCCCGGCGCGAGCGAGACGATCAAAGCGGCCACCGGCTCGGCCAGCATGTGCTGGTAGGCGGCGCCATCGGCGACGAGAACCTTCTCCACCCCATCGAGCTTGGCGGCGGCTTCGGCCACCGGGCGGCAGGATGTGCCGGCTACCAATATCTGCACGGGTTGCCCGAGCGCCTTCGCGGCGGTCAGTGCCTTGTGAGTTGCGTCCTTGAGGGTGGTGTTGTCGTGCTCGGCGAGCAGAAGGGTGGTCATATCAGTGCCTCGGGTGTCCCGGACGCGGTGCAATGCGGGCGCACGCCGACACGAAGGTCGATAGCGCCATCAAATCAACCCCATCTCGTTCTTGAGCTTGTCGACCAATTCGCTCACCGTCTTCACCTTGACGCCGGCTTTGCGGCCGGGGGGCTCGGTGGTCTTGAGCACTTCGAGCCGCGGCGCGACATCGACGCCATAGGCCTCCGGCGTCTTCTCGTCGATCGGCTTCTTCTTGGCCTTCATGATGTTCGGCAGACTGGCGTAGCGCGGCTCGTTGAGGCGCAGATCAGTGGTGACGATCGCCGGCTGCTTGAGCTTGACGGTCTGCAGGCCGCCGTCGACCTCGCGCGTCACCAGGAAGCTGTCGCCTTCGACCACGAGCTTGGAGGCGAAGGTGCCCTGCGGCCAGCCGGTGAGCGCCGCCAGCATCTGGCCGGTCTGGTTGCAATCGTCGTCGATCGCCTGCTTGCCGAGGATGACGAGGCCGGGCTGCTCCTGCTCGACCACCGCCTTGAGGACTTTGGCGACGGCAAGCGGCTCGAGCGTCTTGTCGGTCTTCACAATGATGCCGCGGTCGGCGCCCATGGCGAGCCCGGTGCGGATGGTCTCGGCGACCTGCGGCGGGCCGATCGACACGCAGACGACCTCGGTTGCCTGGCCTTTCTCCTTGAGGCGGAGCGCTTCCTCGACGGCGATTTCGTCGAAGGGATTCATGGACATCTTGACGTTCGCGAGCTCGACGCCGCTGCCGTCGCCCTTGACGCGAATTTTGACGTTGTAGTCGACCACCCGCTTCACGGGCACCAGAATCTTCATGGAAATCGGTTCTCGCGACGAAAAGCCTCGGCGGCCCCGGGCGCGCGGCCATCGCGCGTCGAAGACGCGCGTAACGGCGCTGACGGACGGCGGCAACCTAATGGCCGCCGTATTGCAGTGTCAACGGAGGTTGTCCAGTCGAGGCGCGCGGGCAATGGGGTTGGGTCCGATCTGCACGACCGTGTCCGGCATCGGCTGCATGCACTGAAACAGCTTGACTTGCGACGGCTTGATCAAGGGGAACAACAAACCGCCGGCCAGCATGCCGCCGAAATGAGCCCAGTAGGCGACCTCGCTCTTCGACGACGCGCCCAGGTTCCAGAGCTGGGTCAGCACGAACAGGCCGACCACCCAATAGGCACTGATCCGCAGCGGGATGATGCCGAGCAGCACCGTGATCTTGGCGCACGGGCGCAGCATCACATAGGCGACGACGACGCCCGCGATCGCGCCCGAGGCGCCGATCAGCTCGATCTGCGAATGCGGATCATTGGCCACGAATGCGAGCCCGCCGACGACGCCGCAGAGAAGATAGAAGGCGAGGAAGCGCCAGCGGCCCACCGCCCGCTCGATGTCGTCGCCGAACACCCAGAGGAACACCATGTTGCCGACGATATGGGCGATATCGGCATGAAAGAATTGGTACGTGATGACCGTCGCCCACGCCGGCAGCCATCCGCGCGCGGCCATGTCGCCGGTGAACGCCGCCGGCGTGAGGCTGAAGGTGTCAAGCATGCGATCGAGCGCGAGCTGGCTTGCGGCGATCTCATAGAAGTAGATCGCGAGATTGGTCGCGATCAGGCACCAGGTGACGACCGGCTTCACCGGCGGCGCGAAGGGATTGTCGTCGTAGATCGGCACCACCATGCGCGCGCTCCCGCCTCAGCGGTTCTGCCCGGGCTGCCAGAGCACGTCGGAGGCGCCTTTGTCGTTGGCGTGCCGTCCGGCCACGAACAGAAAATCCGAGAGGCGGTTGACGTATTTGAGCGCCGCCGGGGTGACGCCTTCGCCCGGCTTGTCGTTGAGCTCGACCATCAGCCGCTCGGCGCGGCGGCAGACGGTGCGCGCGAGGTGCAGGTAGGCGGCGGCCGGACTGCCGCCGGGCAGAATGAAGGAGCGCAGCGGCGCAAGCTCGGCGTTGAGCTCGTCGATCTGCCGCTCGAGCCACTCCACTTGCGCATCGGTGACGGTCATGCGGGCGCCGCCGGGACCTTTCTCCGCCAGGCAGAGATCGGCCTCGACGTCGAACAGATCGTTCTGGATGCGCGCGAGCATGGCGTCGAGCGCCTGATCGCTGCCGCCCGTCTGCACGCGGGCGAGCCCGATCACGGCATTGACCTCGTCCAAGGTGCCGTAGGCCTCGATGCGCAGATCGTATTTCTTGCGCCGCTCGCCGCTGCCGAGCGCGGTGGTGCCGTCGTCGCCGGTGCGGGTATAGATGCGGTTGAGAACGACCATCGCCGGTCCTATCTGCCGATCGCCCAAATCGTCAGCATGATCACGACAAGCGCAATGAATTGCAGCAGCACGCGTAGCCGCATCAATTTCTGCGACCGATGCGGCGAGCCGCCACGCGCCAGGTTCGTGAGGCCGAGCAGCAGCACGACCGCCACCGCGCCGAGCGCAATCGGGACGAGGGCGTATACCAGGAACTCGGTCATGCGGCCTCTTAGCACCGCCAGGAGGGTGAGGCCATCGCCCCGCTTTCAATTCTCGAGCACCGAATATACGTCGTCACGCGTGCCAATCAGCGGGATTTGAAATCGTGCGCGCGCGCATCCTCGTACTCGGCGCGGCCGGGCGGCTCGGCTACAAGGCGGCGCAGGCGTTCCGTGCTGCCCGTTGGTCGGTCACCAGCCTGGTGCGGCCCGGCAGCGCCGCGCGCGCGCCGGCCGGCACCGAGATCGTCGAGCTCTCCGCGCTCGATCATGACGCCGTCGCCGCTGCCGCGCGCGGCGCCGATGTCGTGCTCCATGCACTCAATCCGACCTATGCCGACTGGCCGCGGCTGGCTTTGCCGCTCGCCTACAGCGCCATCAATGCGGCGGAAACGGCGGGCGCCACGTTGCTGTTTCCGGGCAATCTCTACAATTACGGCTCGCCGATGCCTTCCGTCATCGACGAAGCCACGCCGATGCGGCCATCAGCGCGCAAGGGACAATTGCGCGTGGCGATGGAGGAACGCATGGCGGAGGCGGCCGAGCGCGGTGTGCGCACGATCATCCTGCGCGCGGGAGATTTCTTTGGCGGCGGGCGCGGCTCCTGGTTCGACCTCGTGCTCACCAAGGACATCGCGCAGGGGCGCCTGACCTATCCGGGGCCGCTCGACGTGGTGCATGAATGGGCCTACCTGCCCGATGTCGCCGCGGCGCTGGTGCGCCTCGCCGAGGTTCGCGAGAAGTTGCGGCCGTTCGAAGTGTTCTACTTTCCCGGCCACGCCGTCACCGGCCGCGAGTTCACCACCGCCATCGCCCGCGCGCTGCACCGCCAGCTTCAGGTCAAACGCATGACGTGGTGGCTCATCCACGCGTTGCGGCCGATTGTGCCGCTCTGTCGAGAGTTGTCCGAGATCGCTTATCTCTGGAACGAGCCGCACCGCATCGACGGCGGCAAGCTCGCGGGCGTCATCGGCGAGATCCCGCGCACGCCGCTTGACGTTGCGGTCAACCGCGCCCTACAGGACCTTGGCGCAACCGCATGAAGCGCGTGCCGCCGGCGGGGGCGAACGGTTCGGGAGAGGAAAGCTTGCGATGATCGTCGATTTCCAGCACCACTTCACGCCGCATGAGCTGATGCCGAAGGACCTCGGCCGCCGCAAGATCATTTCCTATGACGAGCACGGCGCGCCGAGCTTTATCATGCATTGGATGCTGTTCGATCTCGACGAGCACATCCGCATGATGGACGAGTCCGGCATCGACGTCGCCTTCCTCACCAGCGCCGCCGGACTGTGCGCCGATCTCGACAAGTCGCGTCTGTGCAACGAGAGCGCCAAGAAGGCCGAGCGCGATTATCCCGGCCGCTTCCTCGGCGCCGCGCACGCCAATCCGCTCGGCGGCGCCGACGCCTTGCGCGAGCTCAACCGCTGCAAGCACGAGCTCGGCTTTCCCGGCGTGGTGATCACCTCGGAGACCAACGGCCTCTATCTCGACGCGCCGGAATTCGAGCCGTTCTGGGCCGAATGTGCCAAGCTCGGCCTGTTCGTGTTCGTGCACCCTGCGCTCAAGCTCAATCAGACCCAGCAGTTCGACGGCTACGACACCGCGCGCTCGGTCGGACGCGAATTCTCGCTGGTGATGGCGACCATCCGGCTGATTAATTGCGGCGTGTTCGATCGCCATCCCAATCTCATCGTGCACATGTCGCATCTCGGCGGTGGCCTTTCGGCGCTGCTCGGCCGCATCCGCTCCTACCAGGACAAGGATTTTTGGGGAACACACGACAATGCCCGCCACGGCATGACCGGCAAGCGGGATTTCGACTACTACCTGCGCAATAACATGGTGTTCGATACCGCCGGCTTCTGCGGCGCTATCGCCGCGGTGAAAGCCGCGCTGATCGAAATCCCGGCCTCGCGCATCGTCTTCGCCACGGATTATCCGCAGGAGATCCGCGAGCGCGCCGCGGTGCGCGATTTCGTCAAGGAGTTGCGCGCGCTCGGCAAGGACGGCGAGGCGAT
>JBKPUA010000420.1:0-7901 GCA_046735815.1 Pseudomonadota bacterium | reverse complement strand
CCGCGCCGCAAGCCGGCATGGAAGGCGTAGCCGGCAAGCGCCCACAGCGGCAGTTGGATCACGTCGTGATTGAACTTGGCGGCGGTGTACTGGAAGTAATGCAGGCCGTCGATGATGAGGATCGCGACCAGCGCGCCGATGGCACCGACGAGCGGACGCGCGGTCAGCCACACGACCGCGAAGGCGGCGACCACCGCGATCTGCGCCAGCGCGTAATACGCGACCTCGAAGCCGAGAACCTGATGGAGCACCTCGATCAGCCACCACGGCAATGGCGGGAGCTTGTCGTAGCCGAGCTGCCATTCGCGCCCGTAGGTCAACGCCTCGATCAGATCGAGCGGCAGGTTGGGATAGAGCAGCGGCGGCAGCGCGGTCCACACGATAAAGTGCAGCGCCAGGAAGGCGGCGAAGGCCGCCTGCGGGCGGCGCTCGATGGTGGCGATCAGTCCCGGCATCGACGCGACACAAACCTCTTTGGTCTTGTGCAAGATGTCATCCGAGGTTCTTGCGCTAACTAGCGGCGCTGGGCGTTATAGCGGCAGCGGCAGTTGCCGGGATAGGGGATCGGTTGATATCACGCGCGCCAGGGCGCAAGACGGAACCGGAATCGCCGCCGCCGTCTCGCCTGCATTCTCTGTAGTCCCACACCATGCCTTGATCTTCATGTCGATCGCATTTCCCCCATTCACCCGGCATTTCGCCGCGCTCGCCGACGGCTACGACGTAGTGCTCAGCGACGTCTGGGGCGTGGTGCACAACGGCATTGCCGCAACGCCCGAGGCCTGCGATGCGCTCACGCGTTTTCGCGAAGGCGGCGGCACGGTGGTACTGATCACCAACGCGCCGCGGCCGGGCGCCAATGTGCGCCTCATTCTCGACCGGCTCGGCGTGCCGCACAGCGCCTATGACGCGATCGTCAGCTCGGGCGACGTCGCCCACGCGCTCATGTCCGCACGCCCCGGCCAACGCGTGTTCCACATCGGCCCCGCGCGCGATTTGCCGATCTTCGACGAGCTCGATGCGCCGCTGACGGACTTGGAGAGCGCCGACTATGTGGTCTGCTCGGGGCTCACCGACGACACGGTGGAGACGCCGCAGGATTATCACGGCGTGATCGAGCGCATGCGCGCGCGCAAGCTCACGATGATCTGCGCCAATCCCGACATCGTGGTCGAGCGCGGCGAGACGCTGGTTTATTGCGCGGGCGCCATCGCCGACCTCTACGCCGCCGCCGGCGGCGACGTGGTCTATGCCGGCAAGCCCTATCGGCCGATCTACGACCAGGCGCTGGCGGTGGCCGCGACCGTGCGCGGCGCGCCGGTCGCGCATGATCGCCTGCTGGCGATCGGCGACTCCGTGCGCACCGACCTCAAAGGCGCCGCCGCGCTCGGCATCGACAGCCTGTTCGTGACCGCGGGCATCCACGCCGAGGAGCTCGGCGCCCGCAACGACCCGGATGCGGTGACGCTATCAAAAATCCTCGCGGCCGCGGGCGTCGTGCCCAAGGCCGTGATGCACCGGCTGAGCTGGTAGATCATGAGCGAAGCGACGCAGCCGGAGCGGCCGTTCGTCGTGGTGCGCGGCGAAGGCAGCGCCGACCACGCGCTCGACGGCGCCGTCGTCGCCATCGGCAATTTCGACGGCGTGCATCGCGGCCACCGCGCTGTGATCGCAGCGGCGCGCGCGCGCGCCAAGGCGCTCGGGCGGCCGGCCGCGGCGCTCACCTTCGAGCCGCATCCGCGCAACTTCTTCCGTCCCAATGCGCCGCTGTTCCGCCTCACCGACGAGCGCGCGAAGCTGCGCCTGCTCGCAGCCACCGGACTCGACGGCGCGATCGTGCTGCGCTTCGACGCGGCGCTCGCGGGACTCACTGCCGCGGAGTTTGTCCATCGCATCCTGGTCGGACGCTTTGCAGTCGCCGGCGTCGTCATCGGCTTCGATTTTCATTTCGGGCTCAACCGCGCGGGCTCGCCCGATTATCTCAAGGCGCGGGGCGCGACGCTCAGCTTCGCCGTCGACGTGGTGCCGCGGTTCGAGGACGAGGGACGGCCCGTGCGCTCGGGACCAATCCGCGCGGCGCTCGCCGCCGGCGAGGTGGCGGAGGCAAACGAGCTGCTGGGCTATCCCTGGTTCGTCACCGCGCCGGTCGTGCACGGCGACAAGCGCGGGCGCGAGCTCGGCTATCCCACCGCCAATCTGCGCCTCGATCCCGACTGCGCCCTCAAGCACGGCATCTACGCGGTGCGCGTCGGCTTGCGGGGGCGCCGCTACGACGGGGTCGCGAACTTCGGGCGGCGGCCGATGTTCGACCAGGGCACCGTGCTGCTCGAAGTGTTCCTGTTCGATTTTTCCGACGACATCTACGGCGAGATCATCGACGTCGCCTTCATCGAATGGATCAGGCCCGAGCTCAAGTTCGACAGCGTCGCCGAGCTCGTGCAGCGAATGGACGAGGATTCGCGGCTCGCGCGCGCGGCGCTTGCGCGCGCACCCGATGCCTTCCCGCCGCTCGGCAATGTGCCCGCTTAATCCTCTGCGGCGGGCGCGTCGTCGTCGCTCGCCGCGGCTTGGCGGCCGGACCACTCCTTCGCCACGCCGGCGGCGAGCACTGCGACCGCGGCAAGCGAGGCGAGCCGGCGCCAGCCGATCGCCTGCCCGATCTGCCATCCCATCTGCACGAGCTTGGGATCGAGCAAGCTCGCGCTCGAGCGGGCGGCAAGCTCGAGCCGGGCGCGCTCCATGTTGCGGCGGCGGATCATGAGGCAAGCGACGATCGCGATCAGCGCAATCAACGCGAACACGCCGGCCAGCACCAGGCCGGCCACCACGCCGTCATAGACGTCCGCCAGCCAAGTGTAGGCGGCGACCAAAAGAAAAATCACCGCCACCACTGCGCCGATGACGGCGATAATCGCCCAAATCAGAATCTGGGAACTAAGGCCGGTGCTTTCCTGCGCCTTGAGCGTAAAATAACGCAGCCACCCGCTCATATGTTCAACTCATCGCCCCGCCGGCAGCCGGCGCCGTCACCAGTCCGCAGCGCAGACCGAAGTCGGCGCAAACTATCTACGCCAAATCACCTGCGCCGCGTCGCGCTATCTGCGCCAAGTGGCTCCGAACAGGAATCCGATGCCGACCGCAAGCGCGAGCGTCGTGTAGGGCCGCTTCTTTAGCGACTCGTCGATGGCGTCGACCACGTTGTCGCCGACCTCGCGCACCGCATCGACCGCCTCTTGCCCCTTGGCGGTGACGTCCGACATCACGCCTTCGACGTTGGCCCTGGCACGGCTCCACGCCGCGTCGCCCTTGGACGAGAAGATCTCGGCGATCTGGTTGGCGAGCCGCGTGACATCGTTACGCAGTCCCTCGAGGTCGGCCTGGATGTCGCCGCTCGCGGCCGACGCGGCTCTGCCGCTCTCGCGCGCCGCGTCCTTGGCGTCCTTCACGGTATCCCGGACCGTATCCCTGATCGTGCCCGATGTGTTGGACATTCATTTGCTCCACGCTGGGTCGCGTCACTCCACGCTGGGTAGTGAATTATTCGCTGTGCCGCTAACCGGGCGCAAGCGAAAAAGTTCCTCGATGACGCTGTGTCATCACTCTGGCAGCTTGTCCTCATCGGGCGGGAAGAGATGATGCAGCACGACGAGCGCCACGATGGTGAGGGGAACGGCGAGAAACGCCCCCATCGGTCCCCACAGCCAAGCCCAGAACGCCAGCGCCAACAACACGACGAGCGGATTGAGCGTGAGGCTGCGGCCGAGCACGGTGGGCGTGATGAATTGACCCTCGATCGTTGCCACCGCAACAAACGCCGCCGCCGGCACGAGCGCAAAGGTGAGCGACGGGAAGCTTACCAAGCCGACCCCAAGCAGGATCAGCGTCATGCAGGCGGCACCGATATAGGGAATGTAGTTCAACGCCATGGCCAGCATCCCGAACAAGATCGGGTTCGGCAAACCGAACAGCCACGCGCCGATCGCCACCACCACGCCCAGCCCGAAATTGATCACCGTGACGACGGCGACATAGGACGCCAGATAGCTCTCGAGGTCGTTGGTGATGCGGATGAACCGGAGCTTGGCGTTTCGGGTCGCGAAGAACGACACCGTGTAGCGGCGGAAATCCATCTGCGTGGCGAGAAAGAAGATCAAGGTCACGAAGAACAGTGTGATCTCGACCACCGCCGGCGTGACCGCAGCGATCACCGGGGTGACCACGCCCCATTGCGATGGCTCGATCGCCACCTGGTTGACCGCCGACGGCCGCAGCACCTCCTGCAGCTCGCGCAAGGACGCCAGCGGGCGATCAAGCACATAGAGCTTCTGCCTGATGGCTGCGCCGATGTCGGGAGCTTTGGTGATCCATTCGCTCACCGGCTGGGCGAGCAAAGTCACCGCCAGCGCCGCGGCCGCGACCAGCACGACGCCGAGCGCGATCGCTGTTACCCAAGGCGAGATGCGATGGCGCGCGGCCCCTTTGACGATGGGCGCAAGCGTCGTGCCGACCACCATCGCCGCCACCACCGGCAGCAGCACCGGGCGGCACATATAAAGCGCGGCCACGAACAGCAGCACGAAAATCCCGACCGTCGCCACCTGCGCGGCCGGCAACCAGATGTCCTCGGTCGATTCGGGCGGTTCTGGCTCCTTGACGGGCGGTTCCGGCTCCTTGAGCGGCGGTGCTTTGACCTTGTCGCGACGGGGGCGGAAAAGCTCCACCTGCGTTACCTCCGGGGCCGACGGGATCGGGTCCCGTCTTTGGCGGAACTCAACGCCACATCGTTATGCCCGGTTCCGTGCGACAGGGAGGAGTGCCCTGCGGCATCGTCGGCGCGCCTCGGCGCACCCGCGCCGGGACTTTCCGGGCACGGGGTGATCTGCTAGGAAACGCCCATGATGGCGCGCGTTTCATTCGCTGCCGCTTTCGGGTCGGCTGCTCGGCCAATTATAGGCCCGGCTCCCGCTTGACCTTGGGTCGGCGGGACCGGATTGCGTTGCCGAGCCACTCTTGCCAGCCCGTTCCAACTAGACCGCCAGGCCCTTCAAGACCATGACCGCCGCCCGCGACTACAGCGAGACTCTATTTCTGCCCAAGACCGACTTCCCCATGCGCGCCGGACTGCCGCAGAAGGAGCCCGAGTTGCTTACGCGCTGGCAGAAGCTCGGCCTGTACGAGCGGCTGCGCGAGGCCGCCCATGGCCGGCCGCGATTCATCCTCCACGACGGGCCGCCCTACGCCAACGGCCACATCCATATCGGCACCGCGCTCGGCAAGATCCTCAAGGACATCGTGGTGCGGTCGCAGCAGATGCTCGGCTACGATTCCAACTACGTGCCGGGCTGGGATTGCCATGGCCTTCCGATCGAGTGGAAGGTCGAGGAGGAGTATCGCGCCAAGGGCAAGAACAAGGACGAGGTGCCGATCATCGAATTCCGCGGCGAATGCCGTGCCTTCGCCGAGCACTGGCTCGGCGTTCAGCGCACGGAGTTCATGCGGCTCGGCGGCGTAGGCGACTGGGACCATTACTACAGCACCATGAGCTACGCGGCTGAGGCCCAGATCGCGCGCGAGCTCATGAAGTTCGTGCAGAACGGTACGCTCTATCGCGGCTCCAAGCCGGTGATGTGGTCGGTGGTGGAGAAGACCGCGCTGGCCGAGGCCGAGGTCGAGTACGACGACTATGTCTCGGACCAGGTGTGGGTGAGGTTTCCGATCCGAACATCGGCCGCGGACGATGCGAACCGCCGGCTTGCGGGCGCGGCCATTCTCATCTGGACCACGACCCCGTGGACGCTTCCAGGCAATCGCGCGATCAGCTTCTCGCCGCGCATCGAATACGGGCTCTATGAAGTCGTCGATGCGCCGGCCGGCAACTGGGCGAAACCGGGCGATCGGCTCGTGCTCGCCGACAAGCTTGCGGCCGAGGTCTTCCAGCAGGCGCGCGTGACTAAATTCAACCGCCTGGAATCGGTCGCGACCGACGATTTGGCGATGCTCGAGTGCGAGCATCCGCTCAAGGGGTTTGGCGGCGACTACGCGTTTCGCGTTCCGCTGCTCGCCGGCGACCACGTCACTGACGATGCCGGCACCGGCTTCGTGCACACCGCGCCCGGCCATGGCCGCGAGGACTTCGAGGTGTGGACGGCCAACAAGGCCGCGCTCGAAAAGCGCGGCATCAACACCGTCATTCCCTACACCGTCGACGAGAACGGCGCGTTCACCGATCATGCCCCGGGCTTCACCGGCAAGCGCGTGCTTACCGATACGGGCGAGAAGGGCGACGCCAATAAGACGGTGATCGCGGCACTCGAGAAAGCCGGCATGCTGATCGCGCGCGGCCGGCTCGAGCACCAGTACCCGCATTCCTGGCGCTCGAAGAAGCCGGTGATCTTCCGCAACACGCCGCAATGGTTCATCGCGATGGACAAGCCGATCGCGGACGCCGCGGGAGTGGCCAAGCCGGGGGATACGCTCCGCCACCGCGCGCTCGAAGCGATCAAGGTCACCCGCTGGGTGCCGCCGCAGGGCGAGAACCGCATCACCGGCATGATCGAGAGCCGGCCCGATTGGGTGATCTCGCGCCAGCGCGCCTGGGGCGTGCCGATCACCGTGTTCGTGCGCGAGCGCGACGATGGCTCGGTCGACATCCTCGACGACGCCCGCGTCAACAAGCGCATCGCCGACGCCTTCGAAGAGGAAGGCGCCGACGCCTGGTACGCGACCGGCGCCGCGGCACGTTTCCTCAAGCCCGACTACGATTCCAACGAATGGCGGAAGGTCGACGATACGCTCGACGTCTGGTTCGATTCCGGCAGCACCCACGCCTTCACGTTGGAGGTGCGCGACGACCTCAAGGTCCGCCGCAAGCAGGAGGGCGGCGACGACGTGGTGATGTACCTCGAAGGCTCCGACCAGCACCGCGGCTGGTTCCAGTCATCGCTCTTGGAGTCGTGCGGAACGCGCGGTGTCGCGCCCTACGACGTGGTGCTCACCCACGGCTTCATCCTCGATGAGAAGGGCGTCGACAAGATGTCGAAGTCGAGGGGCAACGTGATCTCGCCCATGGACGTGTTCCGGACGAACGGCGCCGACATCTTGCGGCTGTGGGCGGCGGCCTCGGACTATGCCGACGATGTCCGCTTCGGTCCCGAGATCCTCAAGAACTTCGTCGAGACCTATCGCAAGCTGCGCAACACGCTGCGCTGGATGTTGGGCTCGCTCGCGCACTTCCATCCCGACGACCGCGTCGCGCTCGCCAAGATGTCGGAGCTCGAGCGGCTCATGCTGCATCGGCTCGGCGAGCTCGACCGCCAGGTGCGCCAGGGCTATGCCGACTTCGACTTCAAGCGCATCTTCGCGGCGCTCAACGCGTTCATGACGGTCGATCTGTCGGCGTTCTACTTCGACATCCGCAAGGACGCGCTCTACTGCGATCCGATCTCCTCGGTCACGCGTAAGGCCTGCTTGACCGTGCTCGACCAGATCTTTCGCGCCACGGTCTCCTGGCTCGCTCCCATCCTGGCGTTCACCGCCGAGGAGGCATGGCTTGCGCGCTATCCCTCCGCGGACGGCTCCGTGCATCTCGAATTGTTTCCGGAGCTGCCGGCCGCCTGGCGCGACGACGCGCTGGCAGAGAAATGGCGCAAGGTGCGCAACGTGCGCCGCGTCATCACCGGCGCGCTCGAGATTGAGCGCGCCCACAAGCGCATCGGCTCCTCGCTCGAGGCCGCGCCCGTCGTCTACGTGTCCGACCCCGAGCTGTTCGCCGCGCTCGTCGACATCGATCTCGCCGAGGTCGCGATCACCTCGGCTGCCACCTTGGTCGAGGGCGATGGTCCGCCGGAGGCGTTCCGGCTCGACGACGTCAAGGGGGTGGCGGTCGAGGTGCGGCTCGCGCA
>JBKPUA010000419.1:0-2545 GCA_046735815.1 Pseudomonadota bacterium | reverse complement strand
GAGCCCGGTGCCGAGCCACACCAGGATCATCGGCGCCAACGCCACCTTCGGCACCGACTGCAGGGCGATCAGCAGCGGATAGAACATCAAATTGAGCGGCCGCGAGTTGGCCACCGCGACCGCGAGCGGAAGCCCGACCGCCAGCGCCAGCAGGAACCCGTACAAGGTCTCTTTCAGCGTGATCCAGCTTTCGCTGAGCAGCAGATCGCTGCGGACGATCAGCGAGCGCAGCACCTTGTCGGGTGACGGCAGGACCACCGTCGGAATGTTGAGCAACCAGCAAGCCAGTACCCAGACGGCAATGATGAGGACGACGCCGGCGAGCGGGTATAGGAATTGGGAGGCGAGGCGCGATCTCATGGTGCCGCCACCTCTTCAGCAGTCGGCGCGATGACGCCGAGCGCTTCGCTCGCAATGCGCTCGGCCGCGGTGAACGCCGCGGTGAAGCGAAGCTTGTGGCTGCGCGGATAGGACAGCGCGATCGGGATCTCTTTCGCCACCCGCGCCGGGCGCTTGCTGAACACGACAACTTTGTCGGACAGATAGACCGCCTCGGAGATCGAATGGGTGACGAACAGGACCGACGCTCTGGTTTCGTTGCGGATGCGAAGCAGCAGATCGTTCATGTCCATCCGGGTGAGCTCGTCGAGCGCACCGAATGGCTCGTCCATGAGCAACAGTCGCGGTCGGTGAACGAGGGCGCGGCACAGCGCGACGCGCTGCTGCATCCCGCCGGAGAGCTGGTGCGGCCGCGCCGAAAGAAACCCGGCGAGCCCGACCAGCTCGAGCAGCTCCTGCGCGTAGCGACGCGCCGCCGCGTCGTTCTTGCGCAGGATTTCCATGGGAAAGAGCACGTTGTCCAAAACGTTGCGCCACGGCATCAGGCTCGGCGCCTGAAACACGAAGCCGTAGTCGCCCATCGGCCGGGTGATCTCGCGCCCGCCGATGGCGACCGAGCCCGCCGACTTCGCGATCAGCCCGCCGACGATGCGCAGCAGTGTGGTTTTGCCGCATCCGCTCGGTCCGAGAAGTGCCACGAGCTCGCCCTCATCGAACTGGAAGCTCGCGTCCTCCAACGCCACCACCGGCTCGAGCGCACGCCCGCCGAGCTCCTCGACCTGGAAGACCTTGCGCACGTTGCTGATCACTCCGAACGCCATGCGTCCGCCCGTTGTCCCTCCGCCGGCCCGAAACTTGCTTCGAGCGAGCCCTGCGGCCCGCAAGCTGCGGCGATCCGCTGCAGACGGCGTCTTGAGTATCACGTGAAATATCTTATGATATTTCGAGCGTCAATCAGGCGGGCGGCACCCGCCCCGCCGGCCGCGCGAACCGGCCTGTCCGCACATCAGGGAGACAGACGATGTTTCGACCATTCGCAGGGGTGATCGCGCTTGCCGCCATTGCGACCGCGCTGCAGTCACCCGCACAGGCGCAGGAGCGCGACCTCAAATTCGTGCTCGATTTCATCAGCCTGGGGCGCCATGCCCCGTGGTACGTGGCGCTCGGCAAGGGTTATTTCAAAGACGAAGGCTTGAACGTCACCATCATGCCGTCGAAGGGCACTGCCGACGCGATCCGGACCGTGGCGACCGGCGGCGCGGAGATCGGCTTCATCGATATCCCGAGCCTGGTCGCGTCCGGCAGCGCGGGCGCGTCGATCAAGATCGTCGCGGCCAACTATCAGAAGCCGCCCTACTGCGTCTTCACCTTGAATCCCGGCGCCAATGTCACGGAGCCGAAGCAAATGGCGGGGCTCGAGCTCGGCTCGAGCACGGCCTCGTTCGTGCCGAAGATCTGGGCGGCGTTCATGGAAATGAACAAGGTCGACAGCAAGACGCTCAAGATCGTGAACATCGACGCCGCCTCCCGTGTGCCGATGCTCGCCGCCGGCAAGGTGCAATCGATCGACCAATTCCTGATGGGCGAGCCCGCCATTCGCCGCGCGGTGACCAATGCCAAGCCGGTCTGCCTGTTCGCCGGCGACTACGGCCTCGAGATCTACGCCAACTCCATCGGCGTGTCGGAGGATTTCTTGGCCAAGAATCCCGATGTGGTGAAGAAGTTCGTGCGCGCCGCGCTCAAGGGCTGGAAGGATGCGCTGGCCGATCCCGAGGAGGCGGCGCGCATCGAGATCCAATTCGTGAAGGCGCTCGATCCGCAGATCGTGGTGGAGGAGATCCAGATCCTCAAGCGCATCGCTATTACGCCGGACGTCGAGAAGAACGGCTTCGGTTACGTGTCAGCGGAGCGCATGAAGAATACCGTCGACTTCATCAACAAGAACATCGAGGTGCCGGGCGAGCGGCTCACCGCCGAGCAGATCTATCGTCCGGGATATCTGCCCGAGGCGCCGATCAAGCCGTAGCCCCATCGGGCCGCAAGCGCGATGGTTGTGTCTGCGCCCTCTCCCCTTGCGTTCTCGGGGCGAGGTTTCACGTAGATGGAAGTTGATTGACGACAGTTCATAACTTGCTGAATTTCCTTGCGTCAATGTGGACGGCGTAGCACGTTCCCTCCTGCCATTTCATTCGCGGTGCTACCTATG
>JBKPUA010000418.1:0-13643 GCA_046735815.1 Pseudomonadota bacterium | reverse complement strand
GAATCGGCATCGAGCGAGGCGCAGAACGCGCCCTCCGCGGTGGTCATTTCGCGTTCGAGCCATCCCACTGTCTCGTACGCGCGGGTGCGGAATAGGCCATTGGCCGAGCGCTGGTAGGCGAGCGCGAGCAGTTCGAGCAGAAGCGCGTTGTCGTAGAGCATCTTCTCGAAATGCGGCACGAGCCAACGCTCATCGACCGAGTAGCGCGAGAAGCCGCCGCCGAGATGGTCGTAGATGCCGCCTTCGCACATACGCGCCAGGGTGAGCTCCACCGCACCGAAATAGCGACGGTCGCTCATGCGCTGGCCGGCGCGCCACAAGAACTCGAGCATCATCGCCTGGGGGAATTTGGGCGCCCCCCGCATGCCGCCGTTCACCGGATCGATCATCCCGGCGATCTGGCCAGCGGTGCGGTCGAGCTCGGGTGCGGCGATCACCACCCGGCCCTGCGGCCGCGCGCGGTCGGCCAATCGGGCCATCAGCGCACTGCGGTTCTGCTCGACGCTCTGCGGCTCCTGACGGAAGACGCGTTCGACCTCGCGCAGGAGGTCGACGAAAGCGGGCTTTCCGTAACGCGAGGTTTTGGGAAAATAGGTGCCGCCCCAGAACGGCTCGCCGTCGGGGGTGAGAAACATGGTCAGCGGCCAGCCGCCATGCTCGCCCAGGTGATGCAGCGCCGACATGTAGATCTGGTCGATGTCGGGTCGTTCCTCGCGGTCCACTTTGATGTTGACGAACAGATCGTTCATCACCTGCGCGGTGGCTTCGTCCTCGAAGCTTTCATGCGCCATGACATGGCACCAGTGGCAGGCGGCATAGCCGACGGAGAGCAGGATCGGCCTGTTCGTGCGCTTGGCCTCGGCCAGCGCCGCGCTGCCCCAAGGCCACCACTCGACCGGATTGTGCTTGTGCTGCAGCAGATATGGGCTCGTTTCGCGAGCGAGCCGGTTCTCATGGGTGGTGGACGACGTCATTCTTCAATTTACCCGTTGGTTGCGGACCGCAGGGAGTTTGCGTCCAAGAAGGAATGGCGGAAGCCTGGCAAAAGTTCGGCCGCCGGGCTGAGTACACGCAGTACCACCTTGACGCCATCGTCGCCCGGTTCCGTCAAAGTCTGTTCGAACCGGCTTCCACTCGAACGGAACTATACGCCGCCTGAATGTGGCTTGCGCGGCGTGACGCTGCCTCCGAAGGTAGATGTAACCTAGTTGGCGCTGGCATGGCCGGCAACGTTCACGACCTCAATTGGGGCTCGCGGCATGGCTGAGGATCGCGACACCATTTTCGCCCTGTCCTCCGGCCGGCCGCCGGCGGCGATTGCGGTGATTCGCGTCTCCGGACCTTGCGCGGGCTTCGCGCTGGAGAAACTAATCGGACGGATGCCGGCGCCGCGGCGCGCGAGCCTTGCCCGCCTGCGCGATCCTGCGAGTAGCGAAGTTATCGACGAAGGTCTGGCGCTGTGGTTTCCCGGACCCAAGAGCGAGACCGGCGAAGACATGGCGGAGCTGCAGGTCCACGGTGGCCGCGCGGTGATCGCGGCGGTGCTCGCCGCGCTCGGGAAGCTTGAGGGCCTGCGTCCCGCCGAGGCCGGGGAGTTTACGCGCCGCGCCTTCGAGCATGGGCGCATGGATTTGACCGCGATCGAAGGGCTTGCGGATCTGGTCGCGGCTGAGACGCAGGCGCAGCGACGCCAAGCATTCGAGCACCTGAAGGGGCTGCTCGGCGAGCGGGCGGAGAGCTGGCGGCAACGGCTGATCGATGCGCTGGCCTTGGTGGAGGCCGGCATCGATTTTTCCGACGAGGCCGATGTGCCGCAAGACATGATGGCACGCGCGCTCGAGCTCATCAGGCCATTGGCCGACGAGATCGGCAAAGCCGGAGCAGGGCACGGCGAGCGGCTGCGTGAAGGCCTGCGGGTTGCGATTGCGGGCGCGCCCAATGCCGGCAAGTCGACGCTGTTCAACCGGCTTGCTCGCCGCGACGCCGCGATCGTGTCGCCGTATCCGGGAACGACCCGCGACGTGCTCGAGGTGCATCTCGATCTCGGCGGCTATCCCGTCACGGTGCTGGACACCGCCGGCATTCGTGCGGTCGACGACCCGGTCGAGCGCGAGGGAGTACGGCGCGCAAGCGAACAGGCCGCCGCCGCCGATCTGGTGCTGTGGCTCATTGACGCGAGCGCGCGCGAGCAGACCTCATGCCGACCTCTCCAGCCTGCCTCGGGTCCGGTCAAGTGGATCGTGGTTAACAAGATCGATCTCGCCGACAACGATGAGTTGAACGGAATTGAATCAAAATTCACTAAAGTGAATCCAATTCATTTCATCTCAAGCGCAACTGGCGCCGGGTTGGACCAATTGGTCAATGCCATTTCGAGCTTCGCCGAAGGATTTTTTACTGCAGAGCCCGCCTTGGTGACGCGCCAACGTCAGCGCGCCCATCTGCGCGAAACGGCGCTGGCCTTGCGCGAGGCGCAGCAGGCCGCCGCGGACGGCCGCGAAGAAATCATGGCGGAGCACTTGCGTCTCGCGAGCCGGGCGCTGGGCAAGCTGCTGGGTCGCGTCGATGTGGAGGACGTGCTCGACGTGATCTTCCGGGATTTCTGCATCGGCAAATAGACAATGGCGCCCCGTGTTTCACGTGAAACATCCGGATGCTTGCGAGAGGCTCGAAATAGACGGCCGGCCAGGAGTCAGGTAGAAGCCCGCCGGCAGAGAATCCGAGCCATGCACGCGCAATACGATGTGATCGTCGTCGGAGGTGGCCACGCCGGATCCGAGGCGGCCGCCGCCGCGGCGCGCATGGGCGCCAAGACTGCGCTTGTTACCCATCGCTTTGCCACCATCGGCGCGATGTCGTGTAACCCGGCAATAGGCGGCCTCGGCAAGGGCCATCTCGTGCGCGAGATCGACGCGCTCGACGGCCTCATGGGGCGGGTAGCCGATCTCGGCGGCATCCAGTTTCGTGTTCTGAACCGGCGCAAGGGGCCCGCAGTCCGGGGCCCGCGGGCCCAGGCCGATCGCAGGCTTTACGCCGGCGCGATGCAGCAGGCGATCAGTGAAACCTCCAATCTCGTGGTGCTCGAAGCCGAGGCCGACGATCTCGTGATCGCAAGTGGGCGGGTCGTCGGGCTCAAGCTCGCCGATGGACGCGAGCTTGCGGCAGGAGCCGTGGTGCTCACGACGGGGACGTTTCTCCGCGGCCTCATCCATATCGGCGAACGCCAGACCCCGGCGGGCCGGGTAGGGGAGGCGCCCGCGGTCGGCCTGTCGCTGACCCTGGAGCGGCTGGGCTTTGCCCTCGGGCGGCTCAAGACCGGGACTCCGCCGCGGCTCGACGGCCGCACCATCGATTGGGCGGCGGTAGAGATGCAGCCGGGCGACGAGCCGCCGGAGCCGTTCTCGGTGCTCACCGAACGCATCGAGACGCAGCAGGTCCATTGCGGCATCACCCGCACCACCGCCGCCACCCATCGCATCATTCGCGACAACGTCCACCGCTCGCCCATGTATTCCGGGCAGATCGCGAGCCGGGGACCACGCTATTGCCCCTCAATCGAGGACAAGATCGTGCGTTTCGGCGAACGCGATGGACATCAGATCTTCCTGGAGCCAGAAGGCCTCGATGATCCCACGGTCTATCCGAATGGGATCTCGACCTCGCTGCCGGAGGAGGTCCAACTGGCCTTGGTGGCCACCATCCCGGGGCTGGAAAAAGCGAAGGTGATCCGGCCGGGCTATGCCATCGAATATGACCATGTCGATCCACGCGAGCTCAGGCCGACGCTCGAGACCAAGCGCCTGCCCGGGCTGTTCCTGGCCGGGCAGATCAACGGCACCACCGGATACGAAGAGGCCGCCGCGCAGGGTCTGATCGCGGGCCTCAATGCGGCCTTGCGGGCGGGCGGGCGAGGCGAGCTCACGTTCGATCGTGCCGAGGGCTACCTCGCTGTTATGATTGATGATTTGGTGACGCGCGGGGTCACCGAGCCGTATCGGATGTTCACATCGCGGGCGGAATATCGGTTGACTTTGCGCGCCGACAACGCGGACCAGCGCTTGACCGATCGCGGTATTGCCATTGGCTGCGTGAGCGCTGGCCGGCGGCGCCGGCACGAGGAGAAAATGGCGGCACTCGCAGCGGCGCGTGCCTTCGCGCGTTCCGTGTCCCTGACCCCGGACGAGGCGGATCGGCACGGCTTGGCGCTCAATCGCGACGGCCGGCGGCGTAGCGCCTTCGAGTTACTCTCGCATCCAAATATCGGCATTGCCCGGCTGGCGCCGATCTGGCCGCGGCTTGCCGAGCTGCCCGCAAAAATCGCCGAGCAGCTCGAGATCGATGCCAAATACGAGGTCTATCTCTCCCGCCAGGCAGCCGACATCGCCGCCTATCGCCGGGACGAGAGCCTGGAACTGCCTGAGAGCGTGAATTACGCGGAGTTCGTCGGGCTGTCGAACGAGGTGCGGCAGAAGCTTGAAAGCGCACGGCCGCGTACCATCGGCCAAGCCGCCCGTATGGATGGCATTACCCCGGCGGCGCTAACGCTGCTGGTGGCGCATCTCAAACGCAAAGCGCGCGGCGTCCGAACCGCCGCCGCAGCAAATTGATGGGGCTTGCGGACGTCCGTCAGCTCTTGTCAACGAAAGGCCGGTTAGGATCGGGCAATGGCTCGATCCCGTTCCGGCGCCGCCGCGTCTGACCTTGCCGCCGATCGTGCGCGTGCGTTGGCGCTGACCCCGGTTTCACGTGAAACATCGGAGCGCCTCGACCGCTTTGTCGAGCTCTTGCTGCGCTGGCAGCGCACGACCAATCTCATCGCTCCCTCGACCCTCTCGCGTCTTTGGACGCGGCACATCGCCGATTCACTTCAGCTTCTCGAGCTTGCTCCGCAGGCACGCGTTTGGGTCGATTTGGGCTCCGGCGCCGGCTTCCCCGGCTTGGTCATTGCGGTTGCGCTGATGGGCAAGCCCGGCGCCGCCATTCATCTTGTGGAGAGCAACGCCAAAAAGGCTGCATTCCTGCGCGAGGCGCAACGCGTCACCGGGGCACCGGCGATGGTGCACGCCGTGCGCATCGACGACTTCGCCGAACGCTGTCACGAGCGCGTAGATGTCGTCACCGCACGCGCCGTGGCACCGCTTAAACCTTTGCTGCAGCAGTGTTTTCCGCTTCTGGGGAAAAACGGTGCAATGGCCTTGTTCCCGAAGGGACAACATGCAGAGCTTGAACTCGAAGATGCTGCCGCGCAGATGAAGTCCTGGGGCATGCAGGCGACGCTCGTTCCGAGCCGCACCGATCCGGCCGCGCGCATCATCGTTATCCGGGTGGAGCGCGACGGCACGACACCATAAGATTCCAACCGATTCGCACCTCAAGCGATCGAAGCTGGATGCGATGCCATGACCGAACCTGCGGATCTGCCGGCGGAAGTGCCTGAGGTCATTCCGCTTACGAGCCGAATTCCCAACCCGCAGCCGCCGCGCGTGATCGCCATCGCCAACCAGAAGGGCGGCGTCGGAAAGACCACGACCGCGATCAACCTTGGGACCGCGCTCGCCGCCATCGGCGAGTACGTGCTGATTCTCGACCTCGATCCCCAAGGCAATGCCTCAACCGGACTCGGCATCGACCGGCGCAGTCGTCGCCATTCCACCTACGACGTGTTGATCGGTGAAGCCGCGTTGCGCGACGCGGTGCTCGCGACCGCGGTGCCGCGTCTCTCCATCGCGCCATCGACGCTCGACCTCTCGGGGCTCGAGCTCGAAGTCAGCCAGCAGCGTGACCGCGCTTTGCGGCTGCGCACCGCGCTCGCGCCGTTGCGCGCAGTCGATGCGAGTACGCGCGTTGGCGGCTTCAGCTATGTCCTCATCGATTGTCCGCCGTCGCTCAACCTGCTGACCGTCAACGCGATGGCGGCAGCGGATGCGATCCTGGTGCCGCTCCAGTGCGAGTTCTTCGCGCTCGAAGGACTTTCGCAACTGCTGCAAACCGTGCAGAGCGTGAAGTCGACGCTCAATCCCGACCTCGTGATCCACGGCATCGTGCTCACCATGCACGACGCGCGCAACAATCTCTCCAACCAGGTCGTGGCCGACGTGCGTCAGAACAGCAAAGAAAAGGTCTACGACACCGTCATTCCGCGCAATGTGCGGGTGTCGGAAGCGCCGTCCTACGGCAAACCCGTGTTGGTCTACGATCTCAAATGCGTCGGGAGCGAAGCATATCTGCGGCTCGCAACCGAGATCATACAGCGGGAAAAAGAATTGATCGCGGGCGTGCCGCGTTCCGACGGCATGAGCGTCGCGAGCGAGCAGCACGGCGCGGCGTGATTGGAAAGGGGTGGGAGCAATGGCAGATGACGGTCGATCGCGACTAGGGCGCGGGTTGGCCGCGCTCATGGGCGATGTCGGCGCCGAGAGCACGACAAGCGAGCGCGTGCGCAGTCACCGCCGTGTGCCGATCGAATATGTGAGGCCCAATCCGCGCAATCCGCGCCGCAACTTCTCCGACGCCGAGCTCGCCGATCTGGCGGCATCGATCAAGGAGCGCGGCATCATCCAGCCGGTGGTGGTGCGCTCCGTGCGCGGTACGAAGGACGCATACGAAATCATCGCCGGCGAGCGGCGCTGGCGGGCGGCGCAGCGCGCAGGCCTGCACGAAATTCCAATCGTGCCGTTCGAAGCGAGCGACAGCGAGGCATTGGAGCTCGCCATCATCGAGAACGTGCAGCGCACCGATCTCAATCCGCTGGAAGAGGCGGGCGGCTATCAAATGCTGGCGAGCGAATACGGCCACAGCCACGAGGACATCGCCAAGGTCGTCGGCAAGAGCCGCAGCCATGTCAGCAACACGTTGCGCCTGCTCAAGCTGCCGGAAACGGTCAAGGCCTACATCAACGCCGGCAAGATCACAGCTGGCGCCGCGCGCATGCTCGTGGCCGCGCCTGATCCGGAAGAGATGGCGCGCGAGATCGTCGATCGCGATCTCAACGTGCGGCAGGTCGAGGCGCTGGCCAAGGAGCGTGCCAAAGGATCGGGTAGGGGCGTCAGCAAACGGCGTGTGAAGAGTGCCGATACCATTGCTCTCGAGCGACGCCTCTGCGATGCGCTCGGCCTCACGGTGACCATCGATCACCGCGACGACGGCGGCGCGGTGCAGATTCGTTATCGCAGCCTCGATCAGCTCGACGACGTGGTGCGGCGGCTGGAAAAGAATTAGAGCCGCCACCGCGATGAATCGTTTGCATTGGCGCAATGCGCTTCGCTATTGCGTCCTTCTTGCTGGAGCATGATCTTTTTCCGAGAACCGGTGTCCACCCCGGATCAAAGTCCGGGGCAGGCATTTTCGGGATCACGCTCTAACGACAATCATTCGAACGCGGAGGAGGGGATGGCCAAAACGGTCAGACGAGTTGTCACGGGTCACGACGAACGCGGCAAGGCGATCGTGATTTCTGACGGCCCCGCGCCATTCGTGCACGTCAATGCCGTCGATCCGGAGTGGTACTCGACCGACATCTGGCGAACGAATGAGACGCCCGCGCGCATCGTGCGCGCGGCGGCGGAGTCGACGCTCGGTCCGCGCCGGCAAATGCCGGGGAAGCGCGGCACAGTTTTGCGCATCAATCACTTTCCGCCGGAAAGCGCGGCGGTGCGACAAATGGATGTGCGCGCTTCGCGCGCCGCGTTCGCGGCGCTCGGCAATGAAAAGGCCGCAACCTTCGGCAAAGGCGGCCGCCATCCGCTAATGCACCGAACCGAGACCATCGACTATGCCATCGTGCTGTCCGGCGAGATCACCATGGTGCTGGATGACGAGGACGTGACGCTGCGCGCTGGCGACGTGGTGGTGCAATGCGGCACCAACCACGCCTGGAGCAATCGTTCGAACGCGCCCTGCGTGGTTGCTTTCGTGCTGATCGATGGGGAGTTCGAGCCGGAGCTGGCAGCGAAATTCGGTGAGTGAGAAAATAGAGGCGCTTCAGTCCGGGCTTATGCCGGACATCTTTGCCACCGCGCTCCATTTCTTGGTCTCGGCGGCGATGAAATCCGCGAAATCTTTGGGCGAGCCTGGGCTCGCTTCGGCGCCGACCTTTGCAAGATTGTCCCGAACGGCTTCCGACTTGAGGCCGTCGTTGACGGTGCCGTTGAGCTTGTCCACGATCTCCGCCGGTGTGCCCGCGGGTGCCACGACGCCCGACCAAAACGTCATCACGTAATCCGGGATGCCGCTTTCGATCATGGTCGGAATCTCCGGGAGCTGTGGGTGCCGCTTCGCGCTGGTGACGGCGAGCGCCTTGAGCTTCTTCTCGCGGATCAGCGGAATGAGAATCGACACGTCAGGAAATGCCAGCTGCACCTGATCGCCCAGGATCGCGGTCACCATCTCGGCACCGCTCTTGTAGGGCACGTGCACGAGGTCGATGGCGGCCTTCGCCTTGAAAAGCTCGGCGAGAAGTTGGGTCTGATTGCCGACGCCGGCGGAGGCGTAGCTGAGCTTGCCCGAATTGGCCTTGGCGTAGGCGATGAATTCCTGCACTGAATTCGCCGGAAACGTCGCTGGCGTAACCAGAACCAGCGTGCTGTCCGCGACTTTGGCGATCGGGACGAAGCTCCGAATCGGGTCGTAGCCGGGGTTCTTGACCAGTGCGGGCACGACGCCAAGCGTCGCGCTCGTGCCGATCAGCAACGTGGCGCCGTCGGGCTCGGCCGTGGCGACCGATTTCGATCCGATGGCGCCGCCGGCTCCTGGCCGGTTCTCGATCACCACGCTCTGGCCCAGCCCTGACTGCACAACCTGCGCCACGATGCGCGCGGACACATCGGTCGGTCCACCCGGGCCAAACGGCACCACGAGCTTGATGGGTCGCGTGGGATAGGACTGCGCATGAACGGGCGCAACTTGCCCGACGGGCAACACGAGCGCGCATGCCAGCGCGAACGGCAGCCCCGCCGGGATGCGCAGACGAACATGCATCGGGATCACCTCGTCACCTGACACTGGAGCCTGCCGGCTTATCCGCCGATGTTGCAGGCCACGAGCAACGTTTCTGAGCCTATTCCTTTCGGCGCGCGCTCACGGCGAGCGCCAGCAGCGTGCGTTGCGCGATTACCTCGGCGAGGGCGGGTTGCTTGCGGGTTTCGAGCGCGGCCTCCGCGACCTGCGTCATCGCGCGTTCGAGCCGCGCCGCGCTCCAATTCCGCAGCGCTAACTCGACCGCTGCCTTACGGCTGAAATGGACGAACGGCTGAATGCCTTCCATTGCTGTGCCGATCGGTGCGCCCTCATCGACCGCAAGCCGCGCCCGGTGCAGTTGCGCCACCTGGCGGAGCGCGGCCGAGACAATCGTGCCCGCGGCGGTTCCGGCGGTGCGCGCCTTGCCGAACTGGGCTTCGAGCTCGCCGGTGCGTCCGGCGAAAGCGGCGTCGATCAGGCCGTCGAGCGCAAGCGTCGAGGCGTCGGCGACCACCGCCATGACATCGTCGAGCTCCACGCGCGCCTTGCCGCGGGCGAACAGCGCGAGCTTGCGGATCTCGTGGCGCGACGCGAGGCGATCGCCGCCAAGCAGCGGCACGAGTGCGGACCGCGCTTCGGCCGAGATGGCAAGGCTCTCTGCGCGCAGCTCGGTATCGATAAGGCGAACGAGATCGCGCTCCGCGTCGGGGTAACAGGGCAGCGCCACCGCGTGCTTCGAGCGCTCACAGATGGCGCGCAGCGGCGCGCTGCGTTTGAGGTCGCCGGCCTCGATCACGACACGGCAATCCGGCGCAGGTGATGCGAGCAGCGGCTCCACCGCCGGCGCAATATTACGCCCACCGGCCTTCACCCACACCGCCCGGCGTCCCCCGAACAACGGAACAGTATTGGCCTCCTCGATCAGGCGTGTGGGCGCGCCGGCGAGATCGTCGCCGTCGAGGCGTGCGAGCTGAAAGGGATCTTTGGGATCATCGACCGACGCGCGTACGAGCGCTTCCGCGCGTTCGCGCACCAGCCCCGCGTCCGGACCGAAGACCAGCGCGACCGGCCGCCCCGGATCGGGGCGCGCCACGAAGCTGTCGATGTCGGAGCCTTTTAGAGCGACCATGACGTCCCGCGAATGACGGAACGTAACCTAATCTAAGTGCCCGCAACGAAATAGGAGGCGAGGCGGGACCTGATATTGTCGGCGATCACCTTGGTGGCGCGGTTTTCCGCGTCACGTAGGCCGCGGATGCGGGCGAAGCGCTGCTCCTGGCCGGGGATGTCGTAGGAAACGCGGGCAAAGGTCTGCCCAGTCACGACCACCTTCTTGGTCGCGATTTCGGTCAAGGTATAGGTGGCATTGAGCCCGTAGTTCTCGATATCGGGTCGCGATGTGTTGACGTCGACGATGATCGTTGCGCGGGTCGAGTAGATCGAAATCTTCAGCTGATGAGTCGGCGAGGCCGACACCCCGCCTCCGGTGAAGTCGTAGAGAAGCGCGTTGCGGACTTCGACCGCGAGCCGTGCCTCGTCGCTGCCCTTGGGTGCCTCGATTTGTAGCACATCGACGGCGCTGAGCTGGTCGCGCAGCACCGGGCCGCCGGTCGGAGAGTGCTCCCCGTAAAGCGGTTGGAAGCACCCGCCCGCCAATGCGGCGACCGCCAGCGCCACAGCGGCGCGCAGGGCGCGTCCTCGTCTCCCCGACGATGGCCGCCTATCGCCAGTGCACTCGGCCTGCATCCCCCGACCCCTTGCCCCCGTAACCCTCTGGATCTGAGGGTCAGCGCCCGTCCCTAGGCCACCACATTGACGATCCTCTGGGGCACAACAATGACCTTTTTGGGCGGCCTGCCGTCCAGCGCCCGTTTGACCGCGTCGAGGGCCAAGACGGCCGCCTCAATGTCGGTTTTAGCGGCATTTCGGGCGACGGTGACATCCCCGCGCTTCTTACCGTTGATTTGGACCGGAAGTGTGATCGTGCTCTCGACCAACAGATCCGCCTCGAGTTGCGGCCAAGCCTCTGATGCAACGAGGGTTTTGTGGCCAAGCGCGGCCCAGCACTGCTCCGCCAGATGCGGCATCATGGGGTGGAACAGCCGCACCAGGATGTCGGCCGCCTCCCGCACCGCCCAGCGATAGTCGGCCATTGGCTCACCCTCCACCTCGGCGAGAGAGGTCTGGAAGGCATTGGCGAACTCATAGATGTGGGCGACGCAGACATTGAACCGCAGCCGCTCGACGTCCTCCGAGACCCGCGCGAGCGCGCGGTGGGCAGCCTTGCGCAAGGCCAGCGCCGGCTCGCCGAAGGTGGACGGCCATGGCGCATCAGGGGCTGCCGCCGCCTCGCCGGCCTCGTTCACCAGGCGCCAGAGCCGCTGCACGAAGCGCCAAGCGCCCTGCACCCCCTCCTCGGTCCAGATCACGTCGCGGTCGGGCGGCGAGTCCGACAGCATGAACCAGCGCGCAGTGTCGGCACCGTAGCTGTCGATGATGTCGTCGGGATCGACGGTGTTGCGTTTCGACTTCGACATCTTCTCGATCGGGCCGATCGTCACCGGCTCGCCGGTCGTGAGGAGCGTCGCGCGTCGTTGCTCGCCCGCACCTTCGACTTTGACTTCGGCGGGCATCACCCATTCCCCGTTCGCCGCCTGATAGGTCTCGTGCACCACCATGCCCTGGGTGAACAGGCCGGCGAACGGTTCGTCGAGGTCGATGTGTCCGGTGATGCGCATGGCGCGGGTGAAGAAGCGGCTGTAGAGCAGGTGCAGGATCGCGTGCTCGATGCCGCCGATATACTGATCAACCGGCATCATGCGGTCGGCGACCGCGCGGTTGGTGGGGCTCGTGGCGATCCATGGATCGGTGAAGCGGACGAAGTACCAGGACGAGTCGACGAAGGTGTCCATGGTGTCGGTCTCGCGCCGCGCCGGCGCACCGCATTGCGGACATTCGACGTGCTTCCACGTGGGATGGCGGTCGAGCGGATTGCCCGGCCGCTCGAAGTCAACGTCGCCCGGCAGGGTCACCGGCAGATCGCTCTCCGGCACCGGCACGATGCCGCAGCGCTCGCAGTGGATGACGGGAATCGGGCAGCCCCAATAGCGCTGGCGCGAAATGCCCCAGTCGCGAAGGCGGAAATTGACCTGGCGGCTGGCGACGGCGCGGCCGTCGCGCTTCGCATGTTCGAGCCGGCGCGCGACCTCCTCCTTCGCCTGCTCGATGGTCATGCCGTCGAGGAAGCGCGAATTGATCATGCGGCCGTCGCCGTCATAGGCGGTGTCGGTAATGACGAACGTGCCGGGATTCTGCCCCGGCGGACACACCACCGGTGTGTTGCCGAGCCCGTATTTGTTGGCGAAATCGAGGTCGCGCTGATCGTGCGCCGGACAGCCAAAGATCGCGCCGGTGCCGTAGTCCATCAGGATGAAGTTGGCGACATAGACCGGAAGCTTCCAATCCGGATCGAACGGATGGACCGCCTTCATCCCGGTGTCGAAGCCCTGCTTTTCCGCGGTGTCGATCAGCTGCTGGGCGGTGCCGTGGCGGCGGCATTCCGCGATGAATTCGGCGAGCGCCGGATTGTTCGCGGCCGCCGCTGCGGCGAGCGGATGGTCGGGCGAGAGCGCCATGAACTTGGCGCCAAACAGCGTGTCATGCCGCGTGGTGAAGACCTCGAGCTCTGTCTCGCCGTCGGGCGTCGTCGCGGGATCGAGCGCGAAGCGGACAAGGAGCCCCTCCGAGCGGCCGATCCAGTTGCGCTGCATGACGCGCACTTTCTCCGGCCAGCGATCGAGGCGGTCGAGCGCCTGCAGCAAGTCCTCGGAGAATTTGGTGATGCCGAAGTACCACTGTGGCATCTCTCGCTGCTCGACCAGCGCGCCCGAGCGCCAGCCGCGGCCATCGATCACCTGCTCGTTGGCGAGCACGGTGCGGTCGACCGGGTCCCAGTTCACCTTGCCCAGCTTGCGCTCCACCAGGCCGGCGCGCAGGAAGTCGAGAAACATCTTCTGCTGGTGCTTGTAATAATCGGGATCGCAGGTCGCGATCTCGCGCGTCCAGTCGAGCGAGAGACCCATCGACTTGAGCTGCGATTTCATCGCCGCGATGTTCTGGTGGGTCCACGCCATGGGATGGATCTTGCGCTCCATGGCGGCATTCTCGGCCGGCATGCCGAAGGCGTCCCAACCCATGGGATGCAGCACGTTGCAGCCCATGGCGCGCTTGTAGCGCGCGACCACGTCGCCCATCGTGTAGTTGCGAACGTGCCCCATGTGGATGCGCCCCGACGGGTACGGGAACATCTCCAGCACGTAGTATTTCGGCCGCGGGTCGTCGTTGCGGGTGGCGAAGATGCCGCGTTCGTCCCACACCTTCTGCCAATGCGGCTCCGCCTCGCGGGCGTTGTAGCGCTCGATCGCCATGGACTAAATATGCCTGCCGAATGCTTACCAAAGGCAGTAGGGCATAAGATCGGGCGCGGTCAACCATCGGAGCCAGGAACCGGGCATTCCCCGCCTGTCCCCGAGGGCCATCGCGGAATATGGGCCGCAGACCTATCTTTGATTTGACAGCAAGGATCGGAGTGCTTGCGGTGCTGCGATCCATAGATTGCCCACCAGGAGACGGAACCCCTGTTCCGTGCGAACCTGATGGAGCAGAAAATGTCGTCCGTGATGATGCGA
>JBKPUA010000417.1:0-3607 GCA_046735815.1 Pseudomonadota bacterium | reverse complement strand
CACATTGCCAATACGCGCGAAACCGGACGGGACGCGGATCGCCGCGCGGCCATGGCGGTGCTCGCGCAAGCGCAGGTGGAGGAGATCGAGACGGGATTGCGCGCGGTGGGCGCGCCCCTCGACTATGTCGAGCTGCGGGCGCCCGAGACTGGATTGGTGATGGTGCGCGGGCGCATCGGCGGGGATGGCGCCGCCTTTAACCTCGGCGAAGCCACGGTGACGCGCGCGGCCGTCCAGATCGCCTCGGGCGAGGTGGGCTTCTCCTATATTCTGGGGCGCGACGACCGAAAGGCTCGCTTGTGCGCCGTATGCGACGCCCTTTGGCAGAGCAAGCGCCATCGCGATGCGGTAGAGCGGTGCGTGCTGGCGCCGATACGGACCCGGATCGAAACCGCATGCGCCGCCGAGCGTGCCGAGATCGCGGCGACGCGGGTGGACTTTTTCACCTTGGTGCGCGGCGAGGACTGAAATGCCAGGCGCTGCCTTCCCAGCGCCGGTGCTCGCGAGCCAGGCGGTGTTCCGCGCCGTCATGGACGCATTCGCGCGGCCGGGCGAGCTCAAGCGGTTGCCGGGCATGTCCGCTGCGCCGGCGCCGCTGAGAGCAACCGCGGCGGCGCTGGCATCCGCCTTGCTCGACTACGAAACGCCGCTGTGGCTCGACCCGGTGCTGGCGCGCGCGTCCCAGGTCGTCGAGTGGATCCGCTTCCAGACCGGAGCGCCCATGACCGTAGATCCGCGGCAGGCGGCGTTCGCCATCATCGCGGAGCCTGCGCAGGCGCCGCCCTTCGACCTGTTCGCGCTCGGCAGCGCCGAGTATCCGGACCGCTCTACGACTGTCGTGCTTCAGGTGCAACGCTTCGGGGCGGGAGAACGCCTGTCGCTCTCCGGCCCCGGGATCGCGGGGCGCGCGCAACTCGCGGCCGAGCCGCTGCCGCTCGACTTTCAAGACCGCCTGGCCGCCAACCACACGCTCTTTCCGCGCGGCGTCGACGTGGTGCTGGTCTCTCCCGAAGCAGTGGCGGCGCTGCCGCGCTCGGTTACCTCGGAGCGAGGCTGACGATGTATGTGGCGGTCAAAGGCGGCGAGCGCGCGATCGAGAACGCCCATGCGTTGCTCGCCGATCGACGGCGCGGCGACCGCGCCGTGGCCGAGATCTCGCTCGAGCAGATTTCGCAACAGCTGGCGCTCGCGGTCGACCGAGTGATGACCGAAGGCTCGCTCTACGACCGCGACCTGGCCGCGCTCGCCATCAAGCAGGCGCGTGGCGACCTGATCGAGGCGATCTTCCTCGTTCGCGCCTTTCGCACCACCTGTCCGCGCTTCGGCGCATCCGCGCCGCTCGCGACCGCCGGCATGGACGTGCGGCGGCGCATCTCCGCTATCTTCAAGGACCTGCCCGGCGGGCAGGTGCTCGGGCCGACCTTCGACTATACCCATCGTCTGCTCGATCAGGGCTTGGCCGAGGCGACCAATGTTCCTGAGCCCGCCACCGCGGCCCATGACGGCGCGCCGCTGCGTCCCGTGACAGATCTTCTCGCCGCCGCCGACCTTATCGAGCGATCTCCGCCGGGCGCCGACGGCGGAGCCGTCGGTGATTTGACGCGGGACCCGCTGTCATTTCCCGCCGAGCGCGATCTGCGCCTGCAGAATCTTGCGCGCGGCGATGAAGGCTTCCTGCTGGCGCTCGGCTACTCGACCCAGCGCGGCTACGGCCGCACGCATCCTTTCGCCGGCGAGGTCCGCTTCGGCGAGGTCGAGGTCGAGTTCTTCGCCGAAGAGGTGGGCTTCGCCGTGCCGCTCGGGGTGGTCGCCGTGACCGAATGCCAGATGGTCAACCAGTTCAAGGGCTCCGCCAGCGAGCCGCCGCGCTTCACCCGCGGCTATGGCCTGGCCTTCGGGCAGAGCGAACGCAAGGCGATGTCCATGGCGCTGGTCGATCGCGCCTTGCGCGCGCGCGAGCTCGGCGAGGAATTGAAGGCGCCGGCACAGGACGAGGAGTTCGTGCTCTCCCATTCCGACAACGTGCAAGCGACGGGCTTCGTCGAGCATCTGAAGCTGCCGCATTACGTCGATTTCCAGGCCGAGCTTGGACTGGTGCGGCAGATGCGCGAGGAGTTCGCCGCCCGCGCGCAAGACGTTACCGACGTCATGCGAGACGCCGCCGAATGAGCGCGCCGGTCTACAACTTCGCCTATCTCGACGAGCAGACCAAGCGCATGATCCGGCGCGCGATTCTCAAGGCGATCGCGATCCCCGGCTACCAAGTGCCGTTCGCCAGCCGGGAAATGCCCATGCCCTACGGTTGGGGTACCGGCGGTGTGCAGGTCACGGCGGCGATACTCGGGCCCGACGACGTGCTCAAGGTGATCGACCAAGGCTCCGATGACACCACCAACGCGGTATCGATCAGAAAATTCTTTGCCAAGACCGCGGGCGTGCGCACCACCACCCTCACCGCCGAGGCGACGGTGATCCAGACCCGCCACCGCATCCCGGAAACGCCGCTCGACGCGCATCAGGTCCTGGTCTACCAGGTGCCGATTCCCGAGCCGCTGCGTTTTCTCGAGCCGCGCGAGACCGAGACCCGCCGTATGCACGCGCTTGCGGATTACGGCGTGATGCACGTCAAGCTCTACGAGGACATCGCCCGCCACGGCCATATCGCGACCACATATGCCTATCCGGTCAAGGTCGACGGCCGCTACGTCATGGATCCCTCGCCGACGCCGAAATTCGACAATCCGAAGATGAGCGATTGCGCCGCCTTGCAGCTGTTCGGCGCGGGACGGGAAAAACGTATCTATGCCATCCCGCCCTATACGTCGGTGGTGTCGCTCGATTTCGAGGATCATCCGTTCGAGCGCTATCGTCACGACGGCACCTGCGCGCTCTGCGGGTCGACCGAAAGCTTCCTCGACGAGGTCGTGACCGACGACCGCGGCGGACGGATGTTCGTCTGCTCCGATACCGATTATTGCGAATGCCGCCGCCCGGCCGGCGCCGCCGAAGCGCAACGCGCGAGCGCGGAACCGCCATGACGGAACCCGATCGCCCGCTGCTGATCGCGCAGGAGCTGAGCAAGTGGTACGGGCGGCAGCTCGGCTGCCGCGATGTCTCGTTCTCGCTCTATCCCGGCGAAGTCATCGCGGTGGTGGGCGAGTCCGGCTCGGGAAAGTCAACGCTGCTGCAGCTCCTGTCTTGCCAGCTCGCGCCGTCGCGCGGGCGCGTGCTCTACGCGATGCGCGACGGCGAGACCCGCGATCTCGCCTCGCTCGGCGAGGCCGAGCGCCGCTTTCTGTTTCGCACCGACTGGGGCTACGTCCATCAGGATCCCGCCCTGGGTCTGCGCATGAGCGTGTCGGCGGGCGCCAATGTGGGCGAGCGCCTGATGGCGCTGGGCTGGCGACACTACGGCCGCATCCGCGGCGCCGCCGGCGATTGGCTCGAGCGCGTCGAGATCGACCATGCCCGCATCGACGACGCGCCCAACACTTATTCCGGCGGCATGCGCCAGCGGCTGCAGATCGCGCGCAACCTCGTCACCCGCCCGCGGCTGGTGTTCATGGACGAGCCGACCGGGGGGCTCGACGTGTCGGTGCAGGCCCGC
>JBKPUA010000416.1:0-5784 GCA_046735815.1 Pseudomonadota bacterium | reverse complement strand
CGGCGCGCCTCCGCGCCGCCGGCGCAGGCGTAGAACAGGCCCTTGCACCGCTCGAGGATGCGCTTCTGCTCGGCGAAGGAGGGATCGAGCGGCAGGCCGGCCGCTTCCTGCACGACGAGCGGGAGATACGGCCCTTCGATGGTCTCAAGGGCGGAGGAGAGGTTGGCGGGCCTGAAGTTGACCGCGTCGATGGCGTAGTAGGTGGTGAAGTAGCGCGGGTCGTAGGTCATCAGGCGGCGGTTGATGCCGGCCTCGTCGAGCCAAGGCTCGAGGATGAACGAGGCGAATTCCGGCTGGTGGTCGCCGTAGCGCACCAGGAGGAACGACTCGTCGGGAAAGTCGCGCGCGAGGCGCTCGAGCAGCGCGGCATAGTCGTGGAAGCTCATGCTCTGGCGCCGCAGATATTCGTCGACCTCGGGAGCATTGCCGGGACCGCTCCACTCCGGCATCAGGTCGGGGCGCCAGCGATAGCTCCAGGGATAGTGGTTCTTGGCCAGATAGACGAACAGGAACATCGGGCCCTTGGCGCGCTCGCGCTCGATCATGCGCAGCGCGGTGTTGTAGTAGAACTCGTCGGGCTCGATGCGGCTGGTGCCGAGCGCGTCCTGATCGACGAATGTCTGCATGCCGGTGGTGGTCTGGAACGCCTTGGCGCTCATGAAGGCGCCGAGCGCCGGATAGATCGAGAAGGTGCGATAGCCGCAGCGCCGCAGCGCGGTGGGCAGCCCGCGCTCGACCCGGCCGGCGGCGATCTGCGTCACGTAGTAGGCGAAGCGCCCGAACGAGCGGGCGGAGAGACCAGCGAGGACGTTGTACTCGGTGAACCAGCTCGGGCCGCCCGCGCCTTCGGCGATGAAGTGCCGGCGCCGGCCGTCGAACGACTGGAAATGACTGCCGTAGTCCGCCGGCACGCGGATGCCGGGCGCAACCCGGATGTCGAAGCTCGACTCGTCATGCACCAACAGGATGTGCGGCGGCTTTGCGGTCGGCGCGCAAGTCGTCTCCGGCAGGGTCTTGAGCCGCTCGGTGACAGTGGCATCGGATTCCAGATATCCGCGCCTTGTCCATTCGGAGACCGCGGTGACGCCCGAGCGCACGAATTTCGACACGTAGCGGTCGCCGAAGAACGTTTCCCACTCCTCCTCCGGAACGGCGAGCGCGGTACCGACGAGGGCGGCGGCGCAGACCAAAAATCCCGCCAATGCGGTCCGCCGACGCACGCGGGAAACGTCGATGCGCCAGAGCAGAACAAGGCTCAGCGCCACCACCGAGAGGCCGAGCAAGGCCTGGCGATAGAGCTCGGGCTGGATCGAGAGCAGGAAGCTGATGGTGTCGCTGTTGACGATCATCAGGTCGAGGAAATTGGCCGTCATCCAGATGATGTCGTATTTGAGCCGCGACAGCAGGATCACGGTCACGATCAGCGCGAGCGACAGCGCCGCCGCCACCGCGGGGCGGCGCAGCAGGGCGAGCCAGAAGAAGTTGAGCAGGCCCCAGGTGAGGGCGAAGACGAGCTTCGGCACCAAGCCGATCTCGCTCCACAGCATGAGAGCCAATGCCGCCGCGTGCAGCGCTGCGGTCAAGACGATGCGCAGCGTGCCGACCGGGCGCACCGCGTCCGGTGCCCGACGGCCTGTTAGAAATGCGATGGAGGGCGGCATGGCGGCCGGCCCGTGCCCGGCAATGACCCATCCTAACGCCCGGCACACGGACCTCTGTCATAGAACTGTATTAATTTCGTCATTTCAAGTTCAAACCGCACAAACGCGATATCGACCGCAAAATTTCGACGCGTCGACGCCGCCGGTGAACGCCTGTTCATGGCGACGAGCGAAGTTGCTTCGAAAACCGGCTTACTTGCCGGCGGCGGCCTTGTTCACGAAGCGGTCGTCGAAGGTCCGCGCCAGATCGACCTTGGCGTCCTTGAGCTCCTGGTCGAAGGCGAACAGCATGTCGGCGGCCGACTGCATGCCGGCGGCCGGGATGACGCCGGTGAGCGAATAGACCGGCTTGTTGGCCTTGACCGCGGCGACGTAGAGCGCCTTGTCGCCGAGAAAATAATCCTCCGGTACAACCGCGGCGATCTCCTCGGGGGTGGCCTTTTCCAGCCACTTGAGCGTCTTGTAGAAGGCGTTGACCAGCGCCTGCACGGTGTTCGGGTTCTTGTCGATGAAGTCCTGCTTCACGTAGAGCACCGCGGCGGGATTGGAGCCGCCGAAGATGGCGCGGGTGCCCTCCTCCGTCCGGCTGTCGGCGACCACCTTGATGTCGCCATCCTGCTCGAGCTTCGTGATCATCGGATCGAGATTGGCGAGCGCGTCGATGTCGCCCTTTTGCACGGCGGCGACTGCTGAGGGGCCGATGCCGACGCCGATGTAAGCCGCATCGGTCGGTTTGAGGCCGGCTTTCGACATCACATACATCACAAAGAAATTGGTGGAGGAGCCGGGCGCGCTCACGCCGATCTTCATGCCCTTGAGATCGGCGGCGGACTTGTAGCTCGCGGCTTTGTCCTTGCGCACGGCGAGCACGATGCCGGGAAAGCGGCCGAGCTCGATCACGGCCTTGATATCCTGGCCCTTGGCCTGCATGCGGATGGTGTGCTCATAGGCGCCGGTGACGACGTCGACCGAGCCGCCGACCAGCGCCTGCAGCGACTGCGCGCCGCCGCGGAAGTCGTTGATGGTAATGTCGAGCCCCTGCTCCTTGAAATAGCCGAGCCGCTCGCAGATGGTCAGCGGCAGATAATAGAGCGCGCTCTTGCCGCCGACCGCGAGCGTGAGCTGCTTCTTCTCGACGCCTTGCGCCTGGCTGCTGCCGGTCATCGCAAGCGCAAGCGCAAAGGTGGCGAGCAGGGTCTTGACGGTGTGCATGCGTTCCTCCGGCGCGGCCGCGGGCGAGCCGCTGTTGTTCCACGCCTTATACGGCGGTGATGATCAGGCGGAAAGGTCGCTAGGTGCGCGTTTCGGCCGCGACCGGCCGCCACACCAGGAGGCGCTGCTCGGCCAGCGTGACCAGAAAATCGATGGCGATGACGAAGCCGGCGAGCACCAACATGCCGGCGAACACGCCGGCGACGTCGAACACGCCCTCGGCCTGCTGGATGAGATAGCCGAGCCCGGCGGCCGAGCCGAGATACTCGCCCACGACAGCGCCGACCACCGCAAAGCCGACCGCCGTGTGGAGCGAGGAGAACATCCAGGACAGCGCCGAAGGCCAATAGACATGGCGCATGAGCGCGCGCTCGTTCATGCCGAGCATGCGGGCATTGGCGAGCACGGTCGGGCTCACCTCTTTCACGCCCTGGTAGACATTGAAGAAGACGATGAAGAACACGAGGGTAACGCCGAGCGCGACCTTGGACCAGATGCCGAGCCCGAGCCAAAGCGCGAAGATCGGCGCCAGCACCACGCGCGGCAGTGCGTTGATCATCTTGACGTAGGGATCGAACACGGCAGCCACGCGCGGCTGCCGTGCAAACCAGAAGCCGACGAGAACGCCGGCGACCGAGCCGATCACGAAGGCGAGGACGGATTCAACGAGCGTGATCCAGAGATGCTTCCAGATCGTACCCTCGACGAACCATTTGACGATGCGCCCGGCGACGTCGATCGGGGTCGAGAAGAAGAACGGCGGCAACAGCCGCACGCCGCCGATCGGCACGGTGGTGAGCAGCTGCCACAGCAGCACCGCGACGATGGCGACCAGCAACTGGAGTGCGAGAAGCCTGGCGCGCGACACGATGAAGCTCCGAGCCGCGAGGCTGCGAATGGGAGTCGTCATGGCCGGAACAAGTCCGGCCACGACGGATGATTCAGATCACGGCTTCGAAAACGTGCCGATGATGCCGGTCGCGCCCTTGGCGTGCCCCTCGAGCGCCTTGATGAGCTCATCGCGCGTCAGGCCGGGCTGCAGCGCGGTCGGCTCGAGATCGGTCGCGATCAGCGTGAAGGTGTAGTGATGCGGCGCGCCGGGCGGCGTGCAGGGGCCGAAATAATGCGGCAAGCCCATCAGGCTCTTGCCGCCGACATATTTCTCGGTCTGCTTGGACGCTTCGCCCTCGGCAAAGCCGGTCACCGACACCGGGATGCCATAAGCGACCCAGTGGCTCACGCCGCCGGGCGGCCGGCCTTCCGGATCGAACATCAAGAGCGCATAGCTCTTGGTGCCTTCCGGCGGATTCGCCCACGACAGCGCGGGCGACACGTTTTCCCCGACGCAGTTGGGGTTCTGCTTGTTGTTGCCAGCCATCTTGGTCGCAAGGCGCTCGCCGTCCTTGAACGACGACGACGTGATCGTGAACGCGCTCTGAGCGGTCGCATTCTGGCAGCTCCAGGCAACGGCCAGAGCAACGCCGCCAGCCAGCAAGAGTGTTCCTTTTACCGACATAAGTTTCCTCCGTATGGGTCATTCGCCCATGTCAGCAAGTGTAGCCGTCGCCGCGATATCAAGGCAACATTGCAACGCGATGTCAGCCACCGCCGCTCTGGGCGTAGCCCTTGAGCACCTCGGCTTTCAGTGTCGACCAGATCTCGCGGTGGAGCTCGTGGAACCCGCGCTCGGTCTTGATCTCGGCGGTGTCGCGCGGCCGCGGCAAAGGAACCTTCCACTCGCCGATGATGCGCGCGGCCGGCCCCGCCGACATGATCACCACCCGGTCGGAGAGCGCGATCGCCTCCTCGAGATCGTGGGTCACGAACAGCACCGCCTTGCGATCGGCGTTCCACAGATCGAGCAGCAGGTTGCCCATGATCTGCCGCGTCTGCGCATCGAGCGGGCCGAACGGCTCGTCCATCAGCAGGATCTTGGGATCGCGGATGAGCACCTGCACCAGACCGACGCGCTTCCTCTGGCCGCCCGAAAGCATGTGCGGATAGCGCGCGCCGAACTCCGCCAAGCCGACGCGGGCGAGCCAAGCCTGCGCGCGCTCGCGCGCTTGCGCACGCGCCACGCCCGCGGTCTCGAGCCCGATGGCGACGTTCTCGAGCGCGGTCTTCCAGGGAAAGAGCGCCTCGGCCTGAAAGAGATAGCCGGCCTGGCGGTTGAGGCCCGCGAGCGGGGCGCCGAAGATGTCGATGCGGCCCAACGAGGGCGCGATCAGCCCGGCAGCGATATTGAGCAAAGTCGATTTGCCGCAGCCGGTGGGACCGACGATCGACACGAACTCGCCGTCGGCCACCGCCAGCGACGCGCGCTCGACCGCGGGATATGCGTCCCCGTCCGCCAGGCGGAAGGTTACCGTGACTTGCGCGAGCGCAATCGCCGGCGGCACCGGCGGCATCAGTTCCGGCTGCGGTCGACCAGCGCGCGCTGCTTGATCCACGGCATCATGGCGCGCAACTTGGCGCCGATCTCCTCGATCGGATGCGTGGCCATCTTGGCGCGCATGGCCTTGAACGAGGTCTGGTTGACGCGGTTCTCCAGCATCCAGTCCTTGACGAACTTGCCGGACTGGATGTCGTCGAGGATCTTCTTCATCTCGGCGCGGGTGGCATCGTTGACCACGCGCGGGCCGGAGACGTATTCGCCGTATTCGGCGGTGTTCGACACCGAGTAGTTCATGGTGGCGATGCCGCCTTCGTAGATGAGATCGACGATCAGCTTCACCTCGTGCACGCACTCGAAATAAGCCATTTCTGGCGCGTAGCCGGCCTCGACCAGAGTCTCGTAGCCGGCCTTCATCAGCTCGACGAGCCCTCCGCACAGCACCGATTGCTCGCCGAACAGATCGGTCTCGCACTCCTCGCGGAATGTGGTCTCGATGATGCCGGCCCGTCCCCCGCC
>JBKPUA010000415.1:0-9714 GCA_046735815.1 Pseudomonadota bacterium | reverse complement strand
GGATCGCGCGCGGTATAGGTGAGTTGATAGATCCGACCGGGCTTGAACCCGCCATCGAGCAGGATTTCCGTGGCGGGTTCGCCATCCTTAGACACAGCAAACGACCATGCACCACGCGGGATCGGCCGCTGCTCGCCGTCGGGACGATCGCGCTCGGTGAGCACAGCGTCAGGCGCGCTTTCGTTTGCGGGCGGATAGGCGGTGCCGAGGAGGCCGGTAAAACGCGCGGAAGGACGCGGCGCTTCCACGATAAGATCGTAGGCGACCTTGCCGGTGATCGGCGCGCCGTCCTTGCTCGCGATCGGCGCCCGCAGCACCAGCCTGTTATCGCCGGACGTCGCGGCGACATCGGTCGCCCACGCCGACCACACCAGCGTGAAGCCTTGACGAAACAAAAAACCGTTGCCGGCATCCGCGACAGTGGCCGGATCGTTGCCGGATGTCGCGTCCTGCAGCTGACGGAGAATGCCGATATTGCCGCGATTGTTGACCTCGTACAAAAGCGTGCCGTTGCGGCGCGCTGCGACGGCCGGACGCAGCACGAGGAAATCGGCGCTGAATTCGACGAGCCCGCGCGCATTGCGCGGCGCGAGCTTGAGATCGGCAATCGGCTGATTGGCGGCGGCGTTCGGATCGAGCGCGAAGAAGGCGCGACCGCGCAGCTTCTCGTAGGCGCCGGGGGAGCCGAATTCGGCACCCGCCGCGAATGGCTCGCGGCTCAGGATTTCGATGCGCTCGACCCGCGCTACGGCCGGCGACGCGAGCCAAGCCGCTGTCAAGAACAGTCCTGCGATGATGCGACGGCGCATGACTGAAGCTACCTCCGCCGGCCTGGCCGGGAATCTCCCATCGAGCCCGGATGATAGAGCGGTCGCATTTCGCAGGCGACCCCGTTTTCAACGACCGCTCCGCACAACTTTTCGCCTGAATCGCAGCCGAGACTCTACGCGGCACTGACTCCCGGGGGGCGGGGCGATGCGCATCAACGGCAAGCGTCTTTGCGCGCAGACGTTTGCCTTCGTCGCGGCTTTCTTGATTGGTTCGGCCTGCGATTTCGGACCAGCCTGGGCGCAGGCGCAGCGGTCGGACGAACCGAAGGAACCGTCCCCGCCCTACCTGAGCGGCGATTGGGGGGGATTGCGGTCCTACCTCGAGGGCAAGGGCCTCACCTTCACGCTCCCTTACACCAACGATTTCCTCGCCAATGTGCGCGGCGGCATCGGTCCTGGCGCAGTCGGGATCGGGGTCTTCCAGCCGCAGCTCGACGTCGACCTGCAGAAGCTCGTGGGCTGGGAGGGCGGGAAAATTCACGCCCATGGCCTCGTCACCCACGGGCCGTTTTTCAGCGCGACCTATCTCGGCAACATTCTCGCGGTCTCGAATCTCGAAGCCGGGCCCGTCGCGCGACTCTACTCGCTTTGGTACGAGCAGAACGTCTTCAACGATCGCTTGTCGGTGCGCGCGGGCCTGATGTCGGCGGATAGCCAGTTCCTGCAGAGCAAGACCGCGTCGAATTTCATCAACAACGGCATCAGCTGGCCGACGTTCCTTGCCGCCAATCTTCCGGCCGGCGGGCCGGCCTATCCGCTGCCCGCCCCAGGCGTTCGCGTCCGCATCAAACCGATCGATGAGGTGGCGTTTCAGGCCGCCGTGTTCAGCGGCGATCCCAGCGGCGGAGATGGCTCCAATCAGAGCGCGCCGCTTCCCACCGGCACCGTGTTCAGCTTCCGCGGCGGCGCGTTTGTCATCGCGGAGGCGAGCTACCTGCCCAATCAAAGCCCCGGCGCCAAAGGTTTGCCCGGCGCCTATCGCATCGGTGCGTGGTATCACACCAGTCCGCGCTTCGCCGATCAGCGCTTCGACAATATCGGCCTCTCGCTCGCCGATCCGCAGTCGACCGGCATTCCACTCAATCACACCGGCGACACCGGCTTCTACGGCGTCATCGATCAGATGTTCTATCGCGTGCCCGGCACCGAGGACCAAGGGCTTTCGGGATTCATTCGCGCCGGCGGCGTGCCCAACGACCGAAATCTGATCAGCTTCTATGCCGATGGCGGCATGCTCTACAAAGGGCTCCTGCCGCGCCGGCCGGACGACAAGGTCGGGATCGCCGCCGCCTATGCCCGCGTCGGCGGCAATGCGCGCTCGCTCGATGCCGACGTCGGGCTGTTCGGAAACTTTATCTACCCGATACGCACCGGCGAAACCATGATCGAGATGATGTATCAGGCGCAGCTGGCACCGTGGTGGATGCTGCAGCCAGAGCTGCAATACATCGTTCGTCCCGGCGGCGGCGTTCCCAACAGCGACGGCAGCATCCGACCGAACGCCTGGGTCATTGCCGTTCGTTCCTCGCTCAACTTCTGAAGTGCTGTCGGTTGGCTTGACGTATCGTCTCGACTGCTATGCCCACAGTCGAATGGTACATAGAATGGCGATGCACAGGCCAAGGCGAGCGCGCAGGCCCGCGTGAGGAAGCATTGCGAGCAAGACCAGCATCACTAGCGACGGGCGCGATTTGTTCGGCGCTGCTGTTGAGCGCGGCTGCACCGATCGCAGCGCAAACGGACACGCTCGCCGCCAAGTCGGTGCAGATGATCATCGGTTTTGGCACAGGCGGCGGCTACGACCTCTGGGGACGCACCGTGGGGCGCCATATAGGCCGGCAGTTGCCGGGCAATCCGACGGTCATTCCCCAGAATATGCCGGGCGCGGGCAGCTATGCGGCGGCAAGCTACATTTTCAACGTGGCGCCGAAGGACGGCACCGTGCTCGGCATCATCGCGCGCGACGCGGCGCTCGGGCCGCTGTCCGGTGCGACCGGCGCCCGCTTCGACCCGACCAAGCTGTCATGGATCGGGACGCCGACCAAAGAAACGAATGTGTGCATTGCCTATCACACCGCCGCGGTCAAATCGGTCGCGGACCTGCTCGAGAAGCAGTTGATCGTCGGCGATACCGGTCCCGGCACCGGCACGCGCTCCTATCCGAAGGCGCTCAACGAGCTCATTGGAACGAGGTTCAAGCTGGTCGGCGGCTTTCCGGCGTCGTCGGACGTTTTCCTGGCGATGGAGCGCGGCGAGGTCGAGGGCATCTGCGAGAGCCTCGACAGCATCAAGATCCGCCGGCCGGACTGGATTCCAACCAAGACGATCTCGATCCTGTTTCAAGGCGGCGCCCCCGAGCCCAATCCCGAGCTCAAGGGCGTGCCGTACGTGCTCGATCTCGCGCGCAGCGCCGAGCAGAAGCAGGCGATCGAGTTTCTCTATGCCGGCCAGGGTATCGGACGCCCGTTCGTGGCGCCGCCGAACCTGCCGGCGGAGCGGCTGACCATGCTGCGAGACGCGTTCAATGCGACCATGAAGGACGCGGAATTCCGCGCCGACGCCGAGCGATCGAAGCTCGAGCTCGCGCCGGAAGACGGCGAGCATCTCGCGGCGCTGATCGCGAAAATCTACGCGACGCCCAGGCCGATCGTGGATAGGATCACCGGCCTGATCAAATAGCAGGACCGCACGCCATGGCGACCGGACGCCTTCACGCCTTCAACTTCCAGCACTGGATCAAAGAGCACCAGCATCTGCTCAAGCCGCCGGTCGGCAACAAGAAGGTGTTCGAGGATGGCGAGATGACCGTGCAGGTGGTCGGCGGCCCGAATGAGCGCACCGACTATCACGACGACCCCGTGGAAGAGTTCTTCTACCAGCTCAAGGGCGACATGGTGCTCAAGGTCGCCGACAACGGCGATTTCTACGATGTCCCGATTCGCGAAGGCGAGGTTTTCCTGCTGCCGCCGCACGTGCCCCACTCGCCGCAACGGCCGCAGGAAGGCTCGATCGGACTGGTGGTGGAGGCGGCGCGTCCCAACGCGCTCGATGCCTTCGAATGGTACTGCTTCGAGTGCGGGGCGCTGGTGCACCGCGTCGAGGTCAAGGTTCAACACCTGGTGAGGGACCTGCCACCGCTTTACGAGGCGTTCTATGCCGACGAGAAGGCGCGCAGGTGCAAGAAATGCGGTGCCGTGCACCCCGGCAAGAAGCCGCCGGCAGGGTGGGTGAAGATCTAGCGCATGTTCCGGCGAAGTGGATACCGGTTCGCCGACAAGCACATGCGCCACTCAATAACTGCTGGCCGCCCGCTGTCTAAATCCGATATTTCTCCACCGCCTTGCGGTCCCATGTAAGCCCGTTCCCCGGCCGCTGCGGCACCACGGCGAAGCCGTCGGCGATCGCAAGCGGCTCCTGCAGAATCTTGTCGGCCCAATCGACATATTCGAGGAAGTGGCAGGTGGGCGTGGCCGCGAGCAGGTGCGCGCTCACCTCGGGAAAGAGATGCGACGACGTCTCGATGCGGTGAGTAGTGGCAATCGCCGCCGCGCGTAGCCAGCCGGTGACGCCGCCGATCCGTTCGAGGTCGGGCATGACATAATCGGCGGCGCCGGCCGCAAGCGCCGTGGCCATGGCCGAGCTTTCGGAGAAATTCTCCCCGATCTGGATCGGCGTCTCGAGCTCGCGCACGAGAGTGGCGTTGCCGGCATAGTCGTCGTGACGGATCGGCTCCTCCAGCCAATAGATCTGCTCGCCATCGAGTGCGCGACCGCGCTCGAGCGCCTGCGCCAGACTGAGCGCCTGGTTGTAGTCGACCATCACCACGATCTCGCTGCCGAGGCGCTTCTTCACCGCGTGCAAGGCGGCGAGATCGTCTCTCAATGTCGGATAGCCGAGTCTCAGCTTGACCGCACGGAAACCACCGGCGGTGAGCTTCTCGGCCTCGTCCGCGAGCCGCTCCGCCGCCATCAGGCCGAGGCCGCAGGAGTTGTAGGCGGGAATGCGTCTTGGCGCGCTGCCGAGCAGCGTCGCAAGCGGCACGCCGGCGGCGAGCGCGAGCGCGTCCCAGGCCGCCACGTCGAAGGCGGACATCGCCATGCGCACGATGCCCTGCACCCCGATCAGGGCAAAGCGCTCGGAGAGCTTGCTCCAGAGATCGACCGGCGCGAGGCGCTCGCCTTTGACCACCCGCTCCACCTCTTGGAGGATGCTCGCAATCGCGGGAATGGCCGCAGGGAAGTAGCACCACAGATAGGAGTGGCCGGTAACACCCTCCTTGGTCTCGAGATCGATCAGCAGCAACGGGGCTTTGGTGATGATGCCGCGGCTGGTGCCGAGCGTGTAGGTCATCGGCACCTCGACACCGACGCAGCGAATGGCGCGTAGCGTGAGGAGGGGAGGAGCAGGTTTACGGCTCATGTTGATCTTGGCGTGAATTCGGGCTTCTTGATTGGTGGGGTGGGCATTGTGCGCGCCGATTCTAGCATCCGCATCCGGAGGAAACATGCAGGGAAAGATTACGCTCGAGGATCACTTCGCGACCACGACCACGCTCGACGATTCCAAAGTGTTCGGCGCGCATGTGTGGTCGGCGCTGGGGCCTCGCCTCCTCGACCTTCAGGACCAGCGGCTGCGCCTGATGGATGCCGCCGGCATCGAGGTCATGATCGTGTCGCTCAATGCTCCCGCGATCCAGGCCATCTCCGACGTGAAACGGGCGGTGGAGGTTGCGCGCGAGGCGAACGACGTGCTGGCACGGGAGGTCGCAAAGCGCCCGGACCGCTTCGTCGGCGTTGCGGCGCTGCCGATGCAGGACGCCGACCGCGCGGCGACGGAGCTTGAGCGCTGCGTCAGGACGCTCGGTTTCAAAGGCGCGCTGGTCAACGGCTTCTCGCAGGTAGGATCGCCCGATAGCGCGATCTACTACGACCTGCCGCAATACCGGCCGTTCTGGCGTTTGGTCGACAGCCTGGACGTCCCCTTCTATCTGCATCCTCGTAACCCATTGCCGGGAAGCATACCCAACTACGCGGGCCATGACTGGTTGCTCGGGCCCAACTGGGCGTTTGCGGCCGAGACCGCGGTGCATGCGCTGCGGCTGATCGGCAGCGGCTTGTTCGACGAGCTGCCACGCCTGCAAATCATCCTCGGTCATCTCGGCGAGGGACTGCCGTTCTATTTGTGGCGCATCGACAATAGAAACGCATGGATGAAGGCCCCGCACAAATACGCCGCGCGCAAACCGGTGGCGGACTATTTCCGCGCCAATTTCCATCTCACCACGTCAGGCCATTTCAGCACGCCAGCGCTCGTCAATGCCGTGACCGAGATCGGCGCCGACCGCGTCATGTTCTCCGTCGACTATCCGTTCGAGGACATGAGCGAAGCCGCCGAGTGGTTCGACGGCGCGGAAATCAGCGAGCCCGACCGCCGCAAAATCGGGCGCGCGAACGCGCTGAAGCTGTTCAAGCTGCCGGGAGCGTGAGCGACGCAAGGCCTACGCACCGACTTTCGCTTCGGTGCGGCCCTCGGCGTGCAGGATCAAAATATCGCGCACCGCGCGGTTCATGGGTGTCGGCACACCGACCTCCGCGCCGAGATCGACCACGCCGCCGCAGAGCCAGCGCACTTCGAGCGGCCTGCCCTGCTGCAGATCGTGGTGCATCGAGGTCGTCATCTCCGGCGGCCAGCCGTCGAAGAACGGAATGCGCTGCTCGGCATAGTCGGCCGGCAACGCGACGCCATGGGCGCGGCCGACGGCGACCACCTCCTTCGCAAGGTCGAGCAGGAATTGCCGCGTGAGCGGATTGGAGCGGATCGGGCCGATGGTGTGGCGCATGGCGGTGGTCGCGCCCGACATGGCGACCAGCACCACGTATTTTTCCCAGAGCGAGCGGCGCACATCGTCGCTGATCTCGGCGTTGATGCCGCCTCGCTTGCACGCCTGATAGAACGCTTCGACGCGTGGCGACCGGCGGCCGTCATATTCGCCGAACACCAGCCGTTGCAGCGGTCCGGTCTGGGCGATCACGCCGGGCCGCCCGATGCTGGTGCCGACATAGGCGACCCCGCCCATGAGCGCCTTGTCGCCGAAGATCGGCCGCAGCATATCGTCCTTCTGCACGCCGTTCTGAAACGAGATGATCCCGGTCTCCGGCTTCACGATGGGGAGGAGCTGGCGCGCAGCACTCTCGGTGTCCCACAGCTTGACGCAGAACATCACCAGATCGACCGGGCCGATGGTCTTGGGGTCATCGGTCACGTCGACCTTGGGCAGGTGAATCGGCTCGGGCCCGCCTTCAACCGCGAGGCCGTGCTCGCGCATGGCGGCGAGATGGCTTCCGCGCGCGATGAAGTGAACGTCGGCGCCGCCCTTGACGAGCCGGGCGCCGAAATATCCGCCGACGCCGCCCGACCCCATGACCGCGATGCGCAAGCTGCACCCTCCCCTCAACGAAATGGCAACCGCCCGCATGAATACTGTGCGCGGACGCCCCGCTCAATCCGCGGCGAGGGAAGACACTCGCAGCCGAAGCCGGCTACCACGACTGGCGGGCATTCTTGCAGGCTCGGCCGCCAAGCCCCATATTTGGTGAGACCGACCGGAGAGGGAATCTGCCGGCCGGTCGAGGGGGCGCCGCAAGGGCCCCGTCAAAGTCGCTTACGAGGGCTTTGAGGCCATGTCCCGGGTTCCGTCCCTATCCAGCCCGTTCCTGCTCGGATTCGACGAGATCGAGCGTGCGCTCGACCGCGTTGCCAAGGCCGCCGACGGCTATCCGCCCTACAACATCGAGCGGATTGCCCGCCAAAACGGCCAGCCCGAGCGCCTCCGGATCACGCTGGCGGTCGCCGGTTTCAGGCGCGATCAACTCGACGTGACGGTCGAGGAGAGCCAGCTCGTCATCCGCGGGCGGCAGCAGGACGACAAAGAGCACCACTATCTCCATCGCGGCATTGCCGCGCGCCAGTTCCAGCGCACCTTCGTCTTGGCGGACGGCATGGAGGTTTTGGGCGCCGATTTGAAAAACGGGCTGTTGTCGATCGATCTCGCCCGGCCGGAGCCGGAACGGATCGTGAAGACGATCAGCATCACGGACCATGACTGAACCCGAACAGGGCTCGACGCGTTGAAAGCAAAGGAGTCGAGTGCCATGAACAACAACATCACCTCCCGAGAGCCTATGATCTCGCCCGAAGCGCTTGCGCTGCTCGGCGGCGGCAAAATCGCCTACGTAAAGACGATCCGCTCCGAGGACGTGCAGGCGCAATTCCCGCAAGCTCCGCAGCTCGCGCCGGGGACCTTGCTCTATGCCCTGCACGCAGCCGACGGCACGCCGATCATGCTGACCGACAGCCGCGAGGCGGCCATCGCCAACGCGTGGAGCCAGGAGCTCGAGACCGTCAGCGTCCACTGAGGCTCTCTCCCGAGCATTTTGAGCCGACTGTGTGATTCAGGACACAGTGGAAACTCGCATAAACACGCCTTCGCGGCGGTCGACGGTATATTTGCGCTCGCTGTGTGATCCGGGGCACAGCCAACGCGCCAGAATCGAACCATAGTGCTCCCCGCGCCCGATGGCGCGAGGAGCACGTGTCATGTTCGATCGGTCCGCAACGCAGCGCGCAGAGATGTCGCCCGAGACATTCGCGGCCTTGGGCGAGAACCGTCTTGCCTATATCAAGGCGATCCGCTCAGAGGAGGTTGCATTTCTGAGCGCAGACGCGCCGCTGCTCCCGCCCGGTCACGAGGTATTCGTGCTGTACGCAGCCGATGGCGCTCCGATCCTGCTCGCCGACAGCCGCGAGGCAGTCCTGGCCGACGCGGCCAGCCAGCAGATCGAGACGGTGAGCGTGCACTGAACTCGGTCGCCGACCGAGGTGAGCCGCTAGGCGGCGCTCGCGGGCGGCAGCGCCAACACCGCATAGAGCGCCTCGGCGTCGCGGGAATCGCGCAGCTTACGAGCAACATCGGGATCACGCAGCAGCCGGGCGACGCGCGCCAGCGCTTTGAGATGATCGGCGCCGGCCGCTTCCGGCGCGAGCAGCAAAAAAACAAGATCGACCGGCTGGCCGTCGAGCGCCTCGAATTCGACCGCCCGTTCGAGCCGGCCGAACAGCCCGAACAATTTGTTGATCTTGGGCAGCTTGCCGTGGGGAATGGCGATGCCGTTGCCGACGCCGGTCGAACCGAGCTTTTCCCGCTGCTGCAGGACCTCCAAGATCGCGCGTTCGCTTTGGCCGGAAAGCTCGGCCGCCTTGGCGGCCAGTTCGTGCAGCAGCTGTTTCTTGCTGTTGACCCTCAGCGCCGGAATGATGGCATTGGGCGCGACCAAATCGGTGAGCAACATGGACCTTTTCCGGAAATCTGGGGGAAGCTCAGGATGGCCCGTCGCAAAGGCCGCGGACCATAGGAACCAGTCGATTGCCCGTCAATGGCCGTCGGGCTCGATCGTCGGCGGATCAATCCAGCCGATATGCCCGTCGCGCGGCGGTAAACCAGATTGACGCGGCCGTGTCCAGCGTGACGAAACACCACAACCGGCACGCCCGTCAGGTCCAGCTCCATCACGGCTTCGCTGACCGAGAGCCGCTTCAGCGCCGTGCTCGATTCGGCGATGATGACCGGATTCCACTGCGCAATCTCCTCCTCGCTGTCATGCGACGGCGCGGCGATGACGTAGCTCGGCGCCTCCATCGTGGCCCGATCGAGCTACTCGCTACCGGCCCCCTGGCCGTCCGCGCGCGTCTGACGGTCCTTGAGCCGATGCTTGTAGCGGCGCAACCGTTTCTCCAGGCGCAAAGCCGCCTGATCGGCGCTGGCATAGGCGTCGGCCGCAAGCGCATCGGCTTCGAGCACGATGCCCGAATCGAGATGAACCACGCA
>JBKPUA010000414.1:0-2144 GCA_046735815.1 Pseudomonadota bacterium | reverse complement strand
GAACTCCTCGACCGTCATGCCGGTCAGCGTCGTAGCCAGGATCTTCTCGAGGTCCCGCGTCGAGAGCTTCGCCATCGCCTCGCGGTTGCCGGAGAGCACGGTCTTGAACGGCTCGACGTTTTTGAGCTCCGGTTTCTTCGCCACCGCTGCCGGCACGCGCTCGAGGCAGTAGACCACCTGGGTGTACATCGGATGCTCGACCCACAGCGTACCGTCCTGGTCGAACACCGCGACGCGGTCCTCGGGCGAGACGTAGCTCAAGCTCGATCGCTCGGTGGTCGCGCGCACGAAATCAATGATCGCCTGCTTCGCCGCGCCGTCGTTCCACGACGGCAGCGGGCTGCTCGTCGTTTGCGCGAGCGCGCAGATGGGAAGGGGTGCTCCGGACAAAGCCGGCAGCAACGCCAACATCGAGAGCAGAACGCGATGATTGATTCCGGAAGATCGCTCCTGATGATTGCTCATGGTCGATCCATCAGGCAGTGGGGTGGCACCGGATATGACCCGTCCGATCGGTGTGCACGACGCGACGCAGCGCGTGCGAGAAGATCGCCTGATCGCGTCTTGCCGGCGTTTGAGCGGGCGCCCCATAGGGAGGGCCCGCATGGTTGGCATTGCGACTTTCTCGCCGCGGCTAGTCGCTCGGGGACCTGAGATTCGCCTTCTTGACCTGCTCCAGGATCCCGCTGAGGTTGTACGCCTCGGGAGCCTGCAGCGGCGGGAACTGCTCGAAGGTCAGCAGGTGCTTCTCCCACAGTTGCTGGCCGATCGGCAGCATGTTCCAGTCATATTGGAATGCGGTCAGCGGGCCGCCGAGTGCACCGCCCAGGCTCATGGCCGTCTTCTGGTCGATGCCGACCGCCTGCTCGAACGGATCACGCTTGAGGTTCGCTACCAACGTGAAGTGGAACGGGATGAGCGGCAGAATCCAGCCGGCCGGCCCAGGCTGCGACATGGTGTAATACATCTTCCAGTTCTTGTAGCGCACCGCCGACGGCGTCGCGCCCGAATAATAGAAGAAGAACTCGCGCGCCGACTTCTCCGACGTGCCTTCGAGATAAGCGCGCTGGTTGAAGCCGTCGAGCGTGGTCTTGACGATGCCGGGATACTGTCCCGCCTCGATCTGCTGCTTCAGCCCCTCGCCCTTGGGCCCGCCGGCGATGTCGACGAACGTAGGTACCCAATCGAGGGCGGCAAAAAGTTGGTTCTTGACCGTGCCCGGCCTGATGACGCCCGGCCAGCGGACGACCATCGGAGCACGGTAGCCGCCTTCCCAGGCCTCGCCCTTCTGGCCTTTGAACGGCGTGACGCCGCCGTCCGGGAATGAGATCGCCTCGGCGCCGTTGTCGGTGGTGAAGACGACGATAGTGTTGTTGGTTTGGCCCATGTCCTCGATTTTCTGGAGGACGAGGCCGATGTTGTCGTCCATCTGCTTCATGCCGGCTTCGTTGACGCCCCAGTCCTTGCCGCCTTGCTCGCCCACCATTGCGTAGTATTTCGGCGACAGCACGGTCGTGACGTGCATGCGCGCCGGGTTGTACCAGACGAAGAACGGCTTGTTGGTCCGTCGTGGGTCGTTGCGGTCGAGGAAGTCGATGACCTTGGCGGAGATTTCCTCGTCCACCGTCTTCGAGCGCTCCAAGGTCAGCGGACCCTCGTCGCTGCATCGCTGGTTCACCGCCGTGCCGTCGGAGGACTTGCACCACAGCACCGGGCGCGGAGGAGTCAGACAGGTCGTGGTCTTGGGATCCACGGCGCCGGGCACCTCCGGAATGCCGGGGATCGGCGTGTTCTTGCACGGCGGCGCGATGGTCTGCTCGGTCGGGCTCTTGTTGATGTCGGGGAAACTCACCTGCTGCATGGCGTCGAGGTGATAGAGATAGCCCCAGTATTCCTGAAAGCCATGCGCAGTCGGCAGCGCCTCGGTGTGGTCGCCCAGATGGTTCTTGCCGAACTCGCCAGTGTTGTAGCCGAGATCGAGCAGGAACTTGGCAAGCGCCGGGGTGCCGGGCCGCAGATACGAGGGACTGCCCGGCAGTTGCGGCGGGATCATGCCGGTCCGCACCGGATACATGCCGGTGAAGAAGGCATTGCGCCCCGAGGTGCAGCTCTGCATGGCGACGTAGTCCATGAAGATCGCGCCC
>JBKPUA010000413.1:0-4917 GCA_046735815.1 Pseudomonadota bacterium | reverse complement strand
AGCGTCCGCCCTTTTCGTCGCGACGCACTCGTCGGAGTGCTCTATCATGCGCCGCCGCCCGCTTGGAGTTCACAAGAAAAGGTTGATGCCGAACATGATCGATCAGAGAAATTTCGCCGGCAATATCGCCTATGACGATCTGCGCGAATGGCTGGCGATGGCCGAGCGTCTGGGCGAGGTGCGCACGGTCAAAGGCGCCAATTGCGAAGAGGATATCGGGCTCGCCGCCGAGGCGGTACTGCGGGCAGAGCATGGCCCGTGCGTGGTGTTCGAGGACATCCCCGGCTGCCCCAAAGGCTTTCGGCTCCTTCTCAACATGTTCGCCGGCACGCGCCGCAACATGACGCTCGGCTTTCCCGATCATCTCACCAAATGGGAGCTCAGCGACGCCTATCGCGAGGCCTATCTAAAGGAGCAGCGCATCGTGCCGCACGTCATGGTCGAGGATGGGCCGGTGCTCGAGAACGTCATGATGGGCGAGGAGGTCGACGTCACCAAATTCCCGGCGCCGAAATGGCACGAGAAGGACGGCGGCCAATATATCGGCACCGGCACCTACACCATCACCCGCGATCCCGAGGAGGGCTGGCTCAATGCGGGCGCCTATCGTGCCCAGGTGCACGACAAGAAGACGGTGGGCATGGTGATGGCCGCCGGCCACCACGGCCGCATTCACCGCGACAAGGCGTTCACGCGCGGCGAGCCGCTGCCGGCCGCAATGGTGATCGGCGGCGATCCGCTGGCCTTCTTCTTCGGCGGGCTGGAGGCGCCCTACGGCGTGTTCGAGCTCGACCTCGTGGGCGGGTTGCGCGGCCGGCCGGTCAAGATGGTGCGCGGCAAGGTGACCGGGCTGCCCTTCCCGGCCAATGCCGAGATCGTGCTCGAAGGCTACGTGCCGCCCGACCGCACCCACCCCGAAGGCCCGTTCGGCGAGTGGACCGGCCACTATGCCGGCGGCGTGCGGCAGATTCCCGTGCTCGACATCAAGGCGATCTACTATCGCAACGATCCGATCGTGCTGGGCGTGCCGCCGATGGGCGCGGGACCGGACGAGATGGCGCGCTATCGCGCGGTGATGCGCTCCGCCACCATCAAGCAGAACGTTACCAATGCCGGCGTTCCCGGCGTGCAGCAGGTCTGGTGCCACGAGGTCGGCGGCGCCCGCATGCTGCACGCAGTCTCGATCACCCAGCGCTATCCCGGCCACGCGGTGCAGACCGCCCACGTCGCCGCCCAGTGCGGCGCCTCGGCCTATGCCTCCAAATACGTCGTGGTGGTCGACGACGACGTCGACGTCAGCAATCTCGACCACCTGCTGTGGGCCATGCTGACCCGCACCGATCCCAAGGAGTCGATCCAGTTCATCACCGGCTCGTGGGATTCGAGCGCCGACCCGGCGCTGCCGCCGGAGCGCCGCGCGGTCGGCGACATGACCCATTCGGTGGCGCTGATCGACGCCTGCAAGCCGTGGCGCTGGCGCGACAAGTTTCCGCCGACCAACGCGCCGAGTGCGGAAGTCGCGCGCAAGGCGCGGGAGAAATTCGGCTGGCTGCTAGACGGCAACGGCCGGGCGTGAGCAGGCGGCATTTAGGTCAATGTGACTGCCCTATTTGTTGCACCCAGTTTGGAAAAGGCGCAATCTTTTCGCGCCTTCATCCACACGCCGGTTTTGCCGCAGCTGAGCAAGAAAGGAAAAAACACGACACGCGCGGACGGGACATTCATCCCTGGCGCGCGGCTAAGCCCCCCCGACAAAAAACGGCGCAGCAACAAGCCGCTTATCGACTAGGGAGAGGATCCATGAGCTTTCGCAAGCGTCGCACCAAGTCTCCGCCGCTCGAGTTTGTCGCCGGCAACGGCCTGCTCGACCGGCGCGCGCTGCTCGGCCGCGGCATCGCGTTTGCCGGCGCCGTCACCACCGGCGCTGCGCTCACCAGCGCTTCCGCCGAGCCGCTCAAAGACGAGAAGTGGAGCCTGGAATTCGGCGGCATCACGCCGCCGCTGCAGACGCCTTCGCCCTACGAGAAGGACGTGGTGCGCTCGCTCAGCAATCCCAACGGCGAGTTTCGCAATTCGCACGCGCGCACCCCGCATCACCTGCTGAACGGCACGGTTACGCCCAACAGTATGCATTTCTCGATCAATCACTGCGGCATCCCGAACATCGACCCGGCCAAGCATAAGCTGGTGATCCACGGCATGGTGCGCCAGCCACTCGAGTTCACGCTCGAGAAGCTGTCGCGCTACCCGTTGGTGACGCGCATGAACTTCGTGGAATGCGCCGGCAATTCGGCGCCCATGTTCTCGAGCGAGCCGATGCAGGTCACCGCGCAGGCGATACACGGCCTGTGCTCCAACTCCGAGTGGACCGGCGTGCCGCTATCGGTGCTGCTCGACGAGGCCGGGATCGATCCGAAAGCCAAATGGCTGGTGGCCGAGGGCGCCGATGCGCAGATGCTGGATCGCAGCGTGCCGGTCAAGAAGGCCTACGACGACGCGCTCGTTGCGATCTACCAGAACGGCGAGCGGCTGATGCCCGGCAATGGCTATCCGATGCGCCTGCTGCTGCCCGGCTACCAGGGCAACATGAACGTCAAGTTCCTGCGCCGCATCAAGGCCGTGGATCAGCCGGCCTATTCCATGTTCGAGAGCAAGACCTATTCGCAGATCTTGCCGGGTGGGAAGACGTGGCGCTTCCACTTCCTCATGGAGGTGAAGAGCTTCATCACCCAGCCGTCCTTCGGACACCAACTCAAGGATCCCGGCTTCTACGCCATCTCAGGCGTTGCCTATTCCGGCACCGGCCGCATCGCCAAGGTCATGGTCTCCGCCGACGGCGGCAAGAGCTGGGGTGAAGCCGCCCTGCAGGGCCCGATCTATAGCAAGGCGTTCACGCGCTTCGTCATGCCCTGGCGCTGGGACGGGCAACCGGCGGTCCTGCAAAGCCGCGCCTGGGACGAGGGCGGCAACGCACAGCCGCTGCGCGCCGAATTCGTGGCGGCGCGCGGCCAGACCAAGGAGCCGCTGAAGAACCCATTGGTGTTCCCCAATCAGCACTACAACAGCATCACGAGCTGGGGCGTCGACGGCAAAGGGGAGATCAAACATGTCTACGCATAAGAGTCTCGCCGCGCTCGCCCTCGCGCTTTCATTTTCCGCTCTTCCCGCGTTCGCCGAGAATACCGGCCTCGGCAAGCCGATATCGGAGGCGGATATCGCGAACTGGGACATCGCGATTCTGCCGGATGGCTCCAACCTGCCGCCCGGCAGCGGGACGCCCGCGCAAGGCGCCACGCTCTATGCGCAGCAGTGCCTCGCGTGCCACGGCGAGGGCGGCAAGGGCGGAGTCGCGCCGGGAGCGGGACCGCTGGTCGGCGGTCAACCGCTCGCCAGCGGCATCGAGACGCAGAAAACCATCGCCAACTACTATCCTTATGCCACGACCATCTTCGACTACATCCGGCGCGGCATGCCGTTCCAGTCGCCGCGCTCGTTGAAGGATGATGAGGTGTACGCGCTCACCGCCTACATCCTCTCGCTCAACAAACTCATCGGCGAGAACGACGTAATCGACGCAAAAACCTTGCCGCAGGTGAAGATGCCCAACCGCGACAACTTCATCCTGCCCTATCCGGACCGGATCTAGAGCTGGTTACTACAAACGTTTCCAACTCGAGATCTGCCGCGCCGCTCCCGAGTCGAGCTCGGGGGCGGAGCAAAACATTCATCTCCTAGGGAGAGCGCCATGAGCCTTCGCAAGCGCGACAAAAAAGGAACGCAATCGCCGCCACTGGAGCCCGTCGCCGGCAACGGCCTGCTCGATCGCCGCGCGCTGCTTCAGCACGGCATGGTGTTCGCGGGCGCGATGGGCACCGGCGTCGGTACCGCGCTCACAAGCGCCGCCGCCGAGCCATTGGAGACCGGGCCGTGGAGCCTCGCGCCCGGCGTGCCCGTTCCGCCCTATGGCCAGCCCTCGAAATTCGAGCAGAAGGTGGTGCGCACGCTCTCCAACCCCAAGCTTGAGCCGCGCGGCAGCGCGGCGCGTACGCCGCATCATCTGCTCAACGGCACCATCACGCCGAACGGCCTGCATTTCGTGATTGCGCGCGGCGGGCAGACCGACGTCGATCCCGACAAGCATCGCCTGGTGATCCACGGCCTGGTGAAGCAGCCTATGGTCTACACGCTGGAGGCGCTGCATCGCTATCCGATGGTGTCGCGCATCACCTTCCTCGAATGTGGCGGCAACAGCGCGCCGCTCTACTCCAAGGAGCCGATCCAGGCCGACGTGCAGGCGCTGCACGGCCTGGTCTCGTGCGCGGAATGGACCGGCATCAAGCTCTCGACCTTGCTCGAGGAGGTCGGCATCGATCCCAGAGCGAAATGGTTCATCGCGGAAGGCGCGGACCTACCGACCATGAACCGCAGCATTCCGCTCGCCAAGGCTTTGGATGACGCGATGATCGCGCTCTACCAGAACGGCGAGGCCATCAACCCGTCCAACGGCTATCCGATGCGCCTGCTGCTGCCCGGCTATGAGGGCAACATGAACGTCAAATGGCTGCGCCGGATCAAGCTGGTTGAGACCCCGGTGATGGCGATCAACGAGACCAAGCAGTACACGATTTTGCTGCCGGACGGGAAAGCGTGGCAGTTCTATTTTCCGCAGGAGGTCAAGTCGTTCATCACTCACCCGTCGCCGGGGCTGAACATGAAGGCGCCGGGCTATTACGAGATCTCCGGCCTCGCCTATTCGGGCAACGGCCCGATCAGCAAGGTCGACGTGTCGGCCGACGGCGGCAAGAGCTGGGCACCGGCAGCGTTGCAGGCGCCGGTTCTCAGCAAGGCCTTCACCCGTTTCCGCATGCCGTGGAATTGGGATGGTGGGCCGGCAATCCTGCAAAGCCGGGCGGTGGA
>JBKPUA010000412.1:0-5397 GCA_046735815.1 Pseudomonadota bacterium | reverse complement strand
ACGGCGCTCGACTCGCGCGTGCCGATGCTGTCAACATTAATCAAACCATTCTCCAAATCGGCGAGTGCCCGCAGGCTGATCAGGTCGACATAGGCTCATGATGAGGGGGAGCACGACTCATCCCGATCTCGCAGCGGCGCTGCGCGAGTGCCGGCGCGCGTTCGGGAGCGTGGCGCTGTTCTCGGGCATGGTGAACCTGCTGATGCTCGCCGGCCCGCTCTACATGCTGCAGATCTACGACCGGGTCTTGAGCAGCCGCAGCGTGCCCACGCTGGTCGCGCTCTCGCTCTTCCTGGTCGGCGCCTACGCCTTCCAGGGCGCGCTCGATCTCATCCGCGCGCGCGTGGTGGTGCGGGCGGCGGCGGTGCTCGACCGGCGGCTGGCACTGAGCGTGCATGGCGCTGTCATCCGGCTTGCCATCGCCAGCCGGCAAAGCGGCGAGACGCCGCAGCCCGTTCGCGACCTCGACCAGATCCGCACTTTCCTGACCAGCGCCGGGCCCATTGCCATCGTCGACCTGCCGTGGGTGCCGGTATTTCTGACGATCTGCTTCCTCATCCATCCCTGGCTCGGCGTGGCGGCCACCGTCGGCGGCGCTGTCTTGTTCACCATGACACTGCTGACCGAACGCGCCAGCCGCACGCCGGCGCGCGTCGCGGCGCAGGACGCCGGCCGGCGTTCGATCATGATGGAGGCGCAGCGGCGGGGCGGCGAGACCGTCGTGGCGATGGGCATGGCGGGCGCGCTGGCGCAGCGCTGGGCGCAGATCAACAATCGCTACATCGCGGCCACCGGCCGCTTGAGCGACATCGCGGGCTCGCTCGGCAGTATATCGAAGGTTCTGCGGCTCCTGCTGCAGTCGGTGATCCTCGGGCTCGGCGCCTATCTCGTGCTCCGCCAGGAGCTGACCGCCGGCGCCATGGTGGCAGCCTCGATCATGATGGGCCGCGCGCTCGCCCCGATCGAGACCGCGATCGCCAATTGGCGCGCCTTCGTCGCGGCGCGCCAGAGCATCACCCGGCTGTCGGAGGCGCTCACGCGCGCGGCGCCGCGGCGGGCCGCCACCGCGCTGCCCAAGCCGGCGCGCAGCCTCGAGGTCGAGCAGGTGATCGTGACCGCCCCCGGCGGTACCACGCCGATCGTGACGGGTGCGCGCTTCGCCCTCAAAGCCGGCGAGGCGCTGGGCATCATCGGCCCGAGCGGCGCAGGCAAGACCTCGCTGGTGCGCACGCTGGTCGGCATCTGGCGGCCGGCCAAAGGCAGCGTGCGCCTCGACGGCGCCGCGCTCGAGCAATGGGACGCGGAAGCTCTGGGGCGGCACATCGGGTTCATCTCGCAAACGGTCGAGCTGTTCGACGGCACCGTCGCCGAGAACATCGCCAGGATGAGCGTGGCGCCGGACTCCAACGCGGTGCTGCGCGCGGCGCGCGCCGCCGGTGCGCACGACATGATCCTGCGGCTGCCGTCCGGGTATGACACGCCGATTGGCGAAGGCGGCGAGGCGCTGTCGGGTGGGCAACGGCAGCGCATCGCGCTGGCGCGAGCGCTCTACGGCGATCCGTTCCTGGTCGTGCTCGACGAGCCGAACTCCAACCTCGACAGCGAAGGCGAGGCGGCGTTGCTGCAGGCAATCACCAGCGCCAAGGCGCGCGGCGCGATCGTCGTGCTGATCGCGCACCGGCCGTTCGTGCTCTCGGTTTGCGACCATATCCTGGTGCTGGCCAACGGCATGCAGGTGGAGTTCGGCGCGCGCAACGAGATGATGCGCAAGATCAGGGCGCGTCCCGTGCCGCCGGCCGCCCCGGCCGCGAATCTCAAGGTCGTCAGCGACACCACCGCCGCAGGCCAGACATGACCGACAGCGAGCAAGATCCGCGTCGGACCATCCGCCGGCTCAATCTCGCCGGCTTGGCCATCATCGTGCTGCTCGTCGGCGGCGTGGGCGGCTGGGCGACGACCTCCCAACTCGCCGGCGCCGTGATCGCACCGGGCACCATCGTGGTCGAGTCCAGCGTGAAGAAGGTGCAGCATCCGACCGGCGGCGTGGTCGGCGAAATTCTCGTCAAGGAAGGCAGCGAAGTCGAGGACGGCCAGGTGGTGCTGCGCCTCGACGATACGGTGACCAAATCCACGCTCGGGGTGGTGCGCTCCCAGCTCGACGAACTGATGGCGCGCGAGTCGCGGTTGCTGGCTGAGCGCGAGGACGCCGACGCCATCGTCTTCCCTGCGCAGCTGCGCGACCGCAACGACGACGCCTCGGCAACGATGGCACTCAGCGGCGAGCAGAAGTTGTTCGAGTCGCGCAAGAGCGCGCGCATCGGCCAGCGTTCGCAACTGCGCGAGCGCATCGCCCAGTTGAACGAGGAGATCCGTGGGCTCTCGGCGCAGCTGGCGGCAAAGGAAAGCGAGCTCGCGCTGATCGGCAAGGAGCTCTCCGGGGTGGCCGAGCTCTACCGCAAGAATCTCGTCTCGATCTCGCGCTATACTCAGCTGCAACGTGACGAGACGCGGCTGCAGGGCGAGCGCGGGCAACTGATTGCCGAGATGGCCCGCGCGCGCGGCAAGATCAGCGAGACCGAGCTGCAGATCCTCCAGGTCGACCAGGACTTCCGCACCGACGTGCTCAAGGACCTGCGCGAAGCGCAAGGCAAGATCGCCGAGCTCAAGGAACGCTTCACCGCGGCCGAGGATCAGCTCAAGCGCGTCGATTTGCGCGCGCCGCAGGCGGGCGTCGTCCATCAGCTCTCGGTGCATACCGTTGGCGGTGTGATCGCCAACGGCGAGACGCTGATGCAGATCGTGCCGCGCGCCGACGACCTCGTGGTGGAAGCCAAGGTGGCTCCCAACGATATCGACCAGGTCGCGGTCGGCGCAAAGGCGGTCGTGCGCATTATGGCCGGCAATCAGCGCACCCAGCCGGAGATCGTCGGCGTTCTCACCCGGGTGTCGGCCGATATCGCGCACGAGCAGCAGCAGCAGCAGAATTCGCCCCAGCCGCAGCAGCCCTACTACACCGTGCGCATCGCCCTGCCTGTAGCCGAGGTGGCTCGTCTCAAAGACCTTCGCCTCGTTCCCGGCATGCCGGCCGAGGTTTTCATTCAGACTCACGAGCGCACGCCACTCGAGTACCTGCTCAAGCCACTGCGGGAGCAGATCGCACGCACCTTCCGCGAGCGTTGAAGACGCGCGACGCCCGGGCAGCAGGCACGCATCGTCGTTTCCGTTACCGCAAGCACGTGCGGGCGAACTGCTCGGCCGTCATAGGCGCGGCGAAAAGCGGCCCCTGCGCCTGATGGAACCCCATGCCGCGGATCGCGAGATAGTCGGCACGGCTCGCGACACCATCGGCAACGGCACGGGCGCCCATGGCGTCGGCAAGCGCGACGATACGTCGGCACGTTGTCTGCTTCGTGCGATCATGGGCGCAGCCCTCGACCAACCGGCGATCGACCTTGAGCTCGACGAAGGGAAAGTCCTCGAGCTCCGCGAGCGACGGCCATTCCGTCCCGAGATTATCGATGGCAATGGCGATGTTGTGATAGCGCCCGCGACGAGCGATATCTTTCATCAGCCCCAGATGCCGGATGCCCTCCGCAGCGTCGATCGCGACGATCAAGCCTTCGCATGCGGGGTCGTCGGGCATCTGCCGGCACAGAGTGTCGATCGATCCCGGCTGTCGGAAGAAAGCAATCGGCAGCTCGACTGCGATCTCCACGTGACCGTGCCGGGCGGCGAAATAGCGCCAATCCGCGAGCGCCCGCGCGATCACGAGCTCCGCCGGTGCGTCGCGGACCGCGCTGCGCGCCGCAGCGCCGCTCAGCGCGAGTCTGCGCGCGTCGATCTTCGGCTCGTATCGTAGCTCGACCGGCGCCACGCCGAGCACTTTTGTCCGATCGGCAGACGGAGCCGGCGAGACGTCGCCCCTCAGCAGCTTGGCGATGCAATCGCGCACGTCGTCATTGCTGAATGGCGTGGGGAGCAAGGGCAGCCTGGCGAGGCCGAGCTGCTCCCCCAGCCTGCTGATGGCCGACACCATCGGGGAGGCGCGCGGGCCGAGCACCAGCACCTTGCCGGCGAAGTGCCGGGTGGCGAGCAATTCCACCATCTGGCACGCCTCGATGCCGCCGACCGACGAGCCGATCACGACGAGATCGGGTCGGCTCGTTTCGAGTATCGGATCGAGATCACTAACGCCGGCGCATTCGAACGTGACGAGGCCGAGCTCCTCCACGCTCGCCGCAATGAACGCCCGTATCGATCGCTTCGTGTCTGCGATGCAGATGCGAGGCTCGCCCGGTTGCGCTGCGAGCGCGGCGGGCTTGGTCGCGTCTTCGGTTCCTCGATATTGCATACGCCACCCCATCTGTTTCTTGTGGCGCATCCTTACCGGTGAGACGGTTGCGAAGGGTGAAAATCGTCCAGCAGCGCCCGGCAAATGTTCGGACAGCATCAACATCGATTTGACGAGCTGCGTAAAAGTGCGTGCAAAAATTGACTCAATTTGATCAATTCGCCGCAGGCGAGGCGAGGCCATTGCCGCCCGCAGATGAAGGCGGCTTCAGCGGGGGAGCGCGACGTTCTCGATCACCGTTTCCCGCAATCGGCCCTGGTTCGAGAGGAACCAGTCGTAGTAAAGCCTTAAGCCTTCCTCGAGCGAGGTCTTGGCCGACCAGCCGAGCGCATGGAGGCGGCTGCAGTCGAGCAGCTTGCGCGGCGTTCCGTCCGCGCGCGAGCGGTCATATACGATGCGTCCCGCAAACCCCACGCAACGCTTCACGTGCTCGGCGAACTCGGCCACTGTGACGTCGTAGCCGGCGCCGACGTTGACGTGCGACTCGCCGGAATAGTGGCGCAGCAGATGGACGCTGGCGTCGGCGAGGTCGTCGACGTACAGGAACTCGCGGCGCGGCGTCCCGCTGCCCCAGACCACGACCTCGGCTGCATCCGCCAGCTTGGCTTCGTGGAAGCGCCGCAGCAGCGCCGCCGGAACATGACTGTTCTCGACATGAAAGTTGTCGCCGGGGCCGTAAAGATTGGTCGGCATCGCCGATATGAAGTCGCAGCCGTGCTGGCTGCGGTAGACTTGGCAAAGCTTGATGCCGGCGATCTTGGCAACCGCATAGGCTTCGTTAGTTCGCTCCAAGGGTCCCGTCAGCAATGCCTCCTCGCGGATCGGCTGTGGCGCCTCGCGCGGATAGATGCAGGACGAGCCGAAGAACAGAAGCTTCTCGACACCGATGCGGCATGCCGCATGGATGATATTGGCCTCGATGAGCAGGTTGTCGTAGAGAAAGTCGGCGGGAAACGTATCGTTGGCGTAGATACCGCCCACGCGGCCGGCGGTGAGAAAGACGACCCGCGGGCGATGCGACGCCATCCACTCTTCGACATGGGATT
>JBKPUA010000411.1:0-18610 GCA_046735815.1 Pseudomonadota bacterium | reverse complement strand
CAAGGAGCCGGTCTATCGGCTGGCCTGCGGCATGTTCGCCGAGGAATGCCGCAAGGTCGCGCGCGAGTACCCGGACGTGGCCTTCGAGGAGATGATGATCGACTCGATCGCGATGAAGCTCGTCACCGCGCCGCAGCAGTTTGATGTGGTGGTGACGACCAACCAGTTCGGGGACATCCTCACCGATATCGGCGCCGGCTTGGTGGGCGGGCTGGGGCTCGCGCCCGGGCTATGCGTCGGCGAGAAGCAGGCGATGGCGCAGGCCACCCACGGCTCGGCGCCGGACATCGCCGGACGCAACATCGCCAATCCCTACGCCATGATCATGTCGGGGCAGATGCTGCTCGCCTGGCTCGGCCGCAAGCGCGGCGAGCCCAAGGCCAGCGCCGCAGCGCAGCGCATCGAGGCGGCCGTGAAGGCGGTGATCGCCGACGGCAAGCATCTCACCCCGGATCTGGGCGGCAAGGCCAGCACCCGCGAGATGGGAGACGCCATCGCCGCCGCCGTGCAAGGATAAGGACGTAATACGCCATGCCGGAGCAACCGGCAGGCGCGATATCGGGAGGACGCCATGCGCACTCATTTCGCCAAGCTTGCGGCCATGCTCGCGCTCGCATTGGCTTTGCCCACGGCCGCGGTGGCACAGGCCTGGCCGCAGCGCGCGATCAAGATGATCGTTCCGTTCCCGGCCGGCGGCGGCACCGATTTCATCGCGCGGCTCACCGCCAAGCATCTTTCCGACCGGCTCGGCCAGCAGGTTTTCGTCGAGAACCGCGGTGGCGCCAACGGCGCGGTCGGCCTCACCGCGCTGATGCAGTCGGATCCCGACGGCTACACCATCTCGGCCTGCTCCGATACGCCGCTGGTGGTCAACCCATCGCTCTACGAGAAGCTCGCCTACGATCCGCTGCGCGACTTCGTGCCGGTGGCGACCATGGTGCGGTTTCCGGGAATGCTGGCGGTGCACCCCTCAGTGCCTGCACGCTCGGTCTCCGAGCTGATTGCGCTCGCGAAGTCGAAGCCTGGCGCCCTCGCCTATGCCTCGGCGGGGATCGGCAATTTCAGCCATCTGGCAATGGAGCTGTTCTCGCAGTCGACCGGGGTGAAGCTCCTGCACGTACCGTACAAAGGCACCGGGCCCGCCTCGCTCGCGCTTGTCGGCGGCGAGGTGCAGATGGGTTTCAACAACGTGCAGACGCTGCTGCAGACCGTGCGCTCGGGCCAGTTGGTGGCGCTGGCGGTGGCCGAGCCAAAGCGCATGCCGGGTTTGCCGGACATTCCCGCGGTGGCCGAGACGGTGCCCGGATTCGAGATGGCGCCGTGGGTCGGCATCATCGCGCCGGCGCGCACGCCGAAGGAGATCGTGGAACGACTTTCGAAAGAGACGCTGGCGATCATGCACGACCCCGACGTGGTCAAGCTGCTCGCGGAGCAACAGGTGACGCCGTTCGCGCTCGATCCGGGTCAGCTCGATCAGCTTATCCGCAAGGACTTGGCGAAATGGGCGGGCGTGATCAAGACCGCCGGCATCAAGGGGGAGTGACTGCATGTACGACCTTCACCTCAGCGCGGAGCAGCGCGACATCCGCGACACGGTTCGCGATTTCGTCGCACGCGAGGTCAAGCCGAAGGCGCTCGCGCCCGCGCGGCTCGAAGCGCGCGCGCGGCGGCTGCTCGCGGACGTGCTCGATGAGGCGGCGCAGCTTGGCTTGCGCGCGCTCGCGCTGTCGGAGGACGCCGGTGGCGCGGGCGCCGACACGCTCACCTGCTGCATCGTCACCGAGGAGATCGCGGCCGGCGATCCCGATATCGCGGCCGTGCTTGCGCATACGTCGAGCCTCGCCCGCGCGCTGTTCGACCACGCCATGACGCCACAGCAACGCGCGCGCTTTCTGCCGGCGTTCCTCGCCGATGACCACTATCATCTCGCGCTCGCCGAGCACGAGCCGGACGGCGGGACTGCGCTCGGGATCGACTATCACCGGCCGCGCACAAGCGCGGCGAGGTCCGAGAGCGCCGCGGTACGCACGAATGCAGGCTGGGTAATCAATGGCCGCAAGCACCGCGTGGCGAACGCGCCGCTCGCCAAGCTGTTCGCGGTCGAGTTAAGCATCGACACCGGCGGCACAGGCACGCTGCTGGTGCCGCGCGACGCGCCCGGACTGACCGTCAAGGACGGCGAAGGCGGCATGCGCCGGCAGCACGGCGCCTATGGCGAGTTGGAATTCGGGGACTGTCGGGTGCCGTTGGACAATCTTCTCGGCGCGGACGGGCGGAACGCCCTCGCGGCCGATGCCGGGCGCCGTATCACACAGGCGGCGGCGCTCGATCTCGGGATCGGCCGCGCGGCCTACGAGGCGGCACTCGACTACGCGCAATTGCGCGTGCAGGGCGGGCGCCGCATCATCGAGCACCAGGCGATCGGTACGAAGCTCGCCGAGATCGCCATCCGGCTCGAGGTCGCGCGCGCCGCCATCTGGCAGGCGGCCTGGGCTTGCGACCATCCCGATGCGGTCGCCGACCGCAGCCTCCCCGACCTGCCGCTCGCCGACATCGCCCGGGTGTTCGCAACGGAGGCGATCTACCGCGCCACCAAGGACGCCGCCGAATGCTTCGGCGCCATGGGGGTGATGCGCGACATGCCGCTGCAGCAATACGTGCACGACGCGCTCGTCTGCCTTAATGCCGGCGGCGGCAACAACGAGGCCAAGCTGCGCATCGCGGAAGCTCTGGCAGGCTATCGCCGTCCCGCCGCCTCCCCCGCGCTAGTGCCCCCGAACCCGAAGTTCGCACACGTCGTGCTGCAAAAACGGTTGCGAACTTCGGGTTCAAAAGGGGCACTAGAATCATAGAGTTGCTAGTGTCCCTTTGATTCCGAAGTTCGCATCAGAGGGTGCCGCAAAGGTGTGCGAACTTCGGAATCGGGACACTAGCGGCCGAATAGAACAAGCAAGGACCCACGCCTATGGACTTCACGCTCACCAACGAGCAACGCGCGTGGCAGATGACGGCCCGCAAGTTCGCGCAGGAGGAAATCCGCCCGATCTCGCTCGAACGGGACGACATCGAAGATCCGCGCGAGAGCTTCGACTGGGAGATCATCAAGAAGGGCTCGAGACTCGGCTTTCGCACCATGGCGGTGCCGAAGGAATGGGGCGGCCACGGCACCGATTTCGTCACACAGGCGCTGGTGATGGCCGAGCTCGCCAAGGGAGACAGCGCGATCTCGAAGACCTTCAGCCAATGCTGGAAGTGGAGCCACCTGATCGCCGCCACCTGCACCGACGAGCAGAAGCGGCGCTTCCTCAAGCCGTTCCTTGAGGACGACACCTTCCTGCTCGGCAAGGGCATCAGCGAGCCGAGCGCGGGCTCCGACAACCGCCTGCCGCCGGACGACCCGAGGGCGGGCTTGAAGCTCAAGGCGGAGCGTCACGGGGACGAGTGGATCCTCAACGGCGAGAAATGCTTCATCGCCAATGCCAGCGTCGGCAAGCTGTTCTTCATCGACGCGCGCACCGATCCCAACGCGCCGCTCAAGCAGGGCACCACCATGTTCCTGGTGCCGCGCGACACGCCGGGCTTCCGCATCGGCAAGGTCTTCAACAAGAACGGCTGGCGCTTCTACCAGAACGGCGAGATGATCTTCGAGAACGCGCGCGTGCCGCACGCCAATGTGGTCGGTCCGGTCAACGGCTCCGACATGAAGACGCAGCAGGCCGGCGACCGCACCGGCGGCGACCTGTTCGGCGATCTCGAGCTCGCCGCCAACGCGCTCGGCGTGTGCGACGACGCCTGCGAGATGGCGCTCGCCCTCGCACGCACGCACCGGCAGGGCAGCCACCCCTTGTTCGAGCAGCAGGTGGTGCAGCTCAAGCTCAACCGGATGCATCTCCTCACCGAGGCGCTGCGCTCGTTCGTGATGCGCATCGCCTGGGAGCACGACCGCAAGCTGCATTCGGCCAATGCCGGCCTGTGCATGAATTTCTCCACCGACGCGATCCAGGAGGTGACCGAGCTCAACCTCGAGCTTCACGCCGGCGCGGACGTGCTTGCGCCGCGCGCCGACAAGCTCGTGCGCGACGCCATCATCTGGAGCCATCTCGCCGGCGACAGCGTGCAGCGCATGAAGGCGACGCGGCGGCTGGGGAAGTAGGCTCGCAGCCGTACGCTTTCATTCCGGTTGGATGCCCGCGGCCTTGATGATGGCGCCGTAGCGGACGATGCCGTCCTCGATCAACGCCGCGAATTGCCCCGGCGTGCCGCCGATCACGGTCATGCCGTTGTCGTCGAGCTTGCCGACCACGTCGGGAGCCTCGAGCGCCTTGGCGATTTCGGCGTTGAGTCGCGTTGTGATCGCCTGCGGCAAACCGGCGGGGCCGAGAAAGCCGAACCATGACGACGGTTTCTTGAACGCCGGGATGATCTCCGACATCGAAGGGACCTGCGCGAGCCTCTTCCAGCGCACCGGCTCGAGCGTCGCCAGGATCCTGACGCGGCCGCTCTGCACGGCGGGAAGCGCGTTGGACACCGAGATGAACACCATCGGGATGTGGCCGCTGATCACGTCCTGCATCGCCGGCACCACGCCGCGATAGGGCACATGCTTGATGCGCACGCCGGCGGTCTGGTTGAACAGCTCGCCCAGCATGTGAAAGACCGAGCCGACGCCGGAGGAGCCGTAGGAGAGCTCGTCGGGCCGGCTCTTGGCGTAGGCGATCAGCTCGCCGACCGAATTGGCCGGGACATCGGTATTGACCGCGAGGCAGGTCACCGGCTCGACCGCCGCTGCGATCGGCGTGAAATCCTTGACCGGATCATAGGGCAGGCTCTTCATCAGATGCACGGCGGTGACGTGCGTGCCCGCGGTCGCGGCGAGCAAAGTGAAGCCGTCGGGGGCCGCGCGCGCCACCAGGTTCGATCCGATGGTGCCGTTGGCGCCGCTGCGATTCTCCACCACGATCGTCTGCCCGAGCGCTTCGCCGAGCTTGCCGGCGACGAGGCGCGCCACGAGATCGAGCGCCGGGCCGGGCGGGAACGGCACTACCATGGTGACGGGCCTACCGACCGGCCAACTCTGCGCCGCCGCGGTGTCGGCGGGGATGCAGGCGGCGGCGAGCAGCGCCAGCACGAGCACGCGGATCAAACGCAAACAATCCTCCCGGTCATTGCTCATTTTCGGGACGCACCCATCGCGGCTTGCGTTTCTCGCGAAAGGCGGCGCGGCCTTCGGCTGCTTCCGGCGAGCGGAAGCCGATTTCGAATTCGCGCTGCAGCTCTGCCAGAAGCTCCGGCGATGGCAGCGCCTGGGTGAAGCGCAGCAGCAGCCGCTTCGCCTGTGCGGCGGCGTTGGGCCCCGCGAGCAGCAACTCGTCGAGGAGTCGCGTCAAGGCGGCGTCGACTGCCTCGGTGTCGTAGAGTTGATGAACGAGACCGACCCGCATAGCCTCATCGGCAGTGAAACGCTCGCCGGAGATGAGATAGCGGCGCAGGCTGCGCGCCTCGATGGCGCGCAGAAAGATCGGGATGAGCGGGCCCGGCGCAAAGCCGAGCCGCACCTCCGGCAGCGCGAAGAACGCTTCGCGGGCGGCGAGGACAACGTCGCAGCAGGACACGAGCGCGACGCCGCCGCCGATGCAAGCGCCGTGGACGAGCGCGACCGTGGGTTTTTCTACCGCATCGAGCGCGGCGCACAAAGCGGGAATGGTGACCCGCGTCCCCTCCTTGGCGGGCTCGGCGGCGCCGATCTCGGCACCGACGCTGAAGTGCTTGCCGCTTGCGCGCAGCACGATGACCCGGACGGCAGGATCGGCGCCGAGCGCGCTTATTTCGGCGAGCAGCGCGTCGAGCACGGCTTGATTGTAGGCGTTGCCCTTCTCCGGCCGGTTGAGCGTGAGTGTTGCCACGCCGCGCTCGTCGACGGAGCGCAGCATGACCGCAGCGGGCGAAGAGGTCTCGCTCATGGCGACGGCTCCAGCGTCAGCGTGAGGTCGGCGAAGCGGCGGGTTTGATCGAGCTCCCCGCCGTAGCGCGCTGCCAGCACCATCGCGCATTTGTAGTAGAGGCCGATGTCGTGCTCCTCGGTATAGCCGATGGCGCCGTGCATCTGCAGCGCGGCGCGCACGACCTGCAAGGCCGAGCGCGAGGCGCGCGCCTTCGTCGCCGCCACCATGGCGGGATGGTGCTCGCCGGCGTCGAAGGCGGCAAGCACGCGGTAGACGAGCGAACGGTCGAGCTCGATATCGATGAAGCCGTCGACCGCGCGGTGCTGCAGCACCTGGAAACTGCCGATGGGCCGCCCGAACTGCTGCCGCAGCTTGATGTGCTCGAGCGTGACGGCGAGCGCCGCGGCGGCAAGCCCGACGAGCTCGACCGCCGCGCCCAGCATCAGCAGCTGCTGCAGCTGGGACACGAGCTGCCGTGCGCGGGCGCCGGTTGCGATCAACTGGTCCGGCGCGATGGGAACGCCGGCGAAGTCGAGCGTGCTCGCGGTCGCGCCGTCGACATTACGCTCGCTCGAGATGCCGACATCCGCGCGCGGCACCAGCGCCAGCACGGACTCGCTGCCGGAATCGGTCCCAACCAGGAATGTGTCGGCCGCGCCGGCAAAAGCCACGAAGGGAACGCGCCCGCGCAGGACCGAGCCCTTGGCATCGTAGTCGAGCGCCGGCGAGCGATCACTGGAACGCCAGGATTTCGTCGCGGCCGCCGGCACGATCAGGCGCGAGCCGCGCAGTAGATCCGCCAGCGCGGGCGGGGCCGGCGCGCCGGGGGCAGCGCGCGAGAGCACCCATGCCGCCGCGGCCGTCTCGGCGAGCGGAAGGAGCATGAGCGCCCGCCCGGCCTGCTCTAGCGCGAGCGCAAGCTCGAACATCCCCAGCCCCTGCCCGCCATGCCCTTCCGCGACCACCGTCGCGAGCCACTCCGCTCCGATCGCCGCGCGCCAGGCCTCGGCGTCGATCTCAGCGCTGGCCGCGCGCAGTCGGCGCCGGCGCTTGGGTCCGCCGTGATCGGCGGCGAGCCGCGCCGCGGTCTCGGCGAACAGGCTTTGCTGCTCGCTCAGCAACAGGTCCAAAGTGAATTTCCCGTCATTCGATCTCGATCAGCTCGGCAGGCCGAGCACGCGCTTGGCGATGATGTTGCGCTGGACCTCAACTGCGCCGCTGCCGACGGTGACGCGCCGCATCTCGAACAGCTCGGCTGCCGGATTGACGGCGTGATTGCCGATGGTCATGTCCTCCACGCGCGGTCCATATTCCCCGGCCGCCTCCACCAGGAGCTCGGAGGCGCGCTGGCCGAGCTCGCCGCCGACGACCTTGATCACCGGCGCCATCGACAACGGCGCGCGTTTCTCAGCGTGCAGCGCGGCGGCGTGACGGTAGTAGGCGGAGAACGCCAGAAGGTCGATCTCGAGCGCGGCGAGCTTGTGCGCGAAGCCGCCCTCCCGCAGCGCGCCGGTGAGCTCGGCCACCTGGCGGGCCTTGTTGAGCAGCACGGCGGCGTTGCGCGGATGCCCGGTGGTGAAGCGCTCGGATCCGAGCAGCCGGTTGGCAACGCGCCAGCCGTCATTGAGCGCGCCCAGGAGATTCGCTCGCGGCACGCGCACATCGACGAGGAATTCCTCCGCGAATTCTGCGTCGCCCTTGATGGTCTGGATCGGCCGCACCGTGATGCCGGGTGATTTCAGGTCGATCAGCAGCATGCTGATGCCGGCGTGGCGCGGCTGCGCCTTGGGATCGGTGCGCACCAGCGCGAACATCCAATCGGCGAAATGGCCGTTGGTGGTCCACATCTTATGGCCGTTGACGATGAAATCATCGCGGTCGAGCTCGGCGCGGGTGGCAAGGCTCGCGAGGTCAGATCCGGCGCCGGCCTCGGAATAGCCCTGGCACCAGGTGATCTCGCCGGTGAGGATCGGCGGCAGGTGCTTCGCCTTCTGCTCCGCCGTGCCCACCTCGATGATCAACGGCCCGATGAAATTGAGCCCGTGCGGATAGGGCGTGGGCGCGCCGACGCGGCTGATCTCCTCGAACAGGATGATCTGCTGGGTGAGCGTCGCGCCCATGCCGCCGTATTCCCGCGGCCAATGAGGCGCGATCCATCCGCGCTCGTAGAGCTTGCGGTGCCAGGGCTTGAGCTCGGGCGGATCGATGCGCCGCGAACGATTGCAGAGCTCCGTCGGCAGGTTTGTGGCGACCCAGTCGCGCACCTCCGCCCGGAAGGCGCGATCGGCGGGATTGTCGTCCACGAATAGGGTCGTGTTGTCCCAGGCGGCGGACGCGGACATGCGATCAGGCCTTCAACACTGCGAGCCCGTTGCTGAGCACGATCTCGTCTCGTCCGACCACGCGGCACTGGAACGAGACGCGCGCCCCCTCGCGCCACATCTCGGTGCGGATCGTCTCGCCCGGAAATACCGGCCGCGAGAAGCGCGCCTCGATGCTCGCGAGCCGCTGCGGCTGATAGTCGGCGCAGGTGCGCAGGATCGCGTGCGCGGCGATGCCGAAGCTCGCGGCGCCGTGCAGGATGGGACGATCGAAGCCCGCCACCTTGGCGCGCTCCGGGTCGGCGTGCAGCGGGTTCTCGTCGCCGTTGAGGCGGTAAAGCAGCGCGAGATTAGGCGGCGTCGGCAGATCGCAGATGTCTTCCGGCGCGCTCTGCGGCACCGCGTGCTGCGGCGGCGTCTCGCTCACGTTGCCGCCGAAGCCGCCATGCTTGCGGGCAAAGGTGCTGCTGTCGACAGTGGCGACCAGCGTTCCATCTTCGGTGCTTAGATTCCGCGTGTTGAGGATGATCGCGGCGCCGCCCGGACCCTTGTCGATCACCTCCTTCACGCGCGGGCGGCTCACCAGCCGGCCCTCCGGCGTCAAAGGCCGGTGCAGCACCACCTTGAGGTCGCCAGCGACCACCAGGCGCTCGTCGATGCCGAAGGCGGGATCGGTCATGCGGCCGGGCCAGCCCAGCACCACCGCCATGGTCGGAAAGGCCTCGAGGCCAGCACGCTCGTACACGAACTTGAGCTCGCCCGGATCGACCGGGTGCATGCCGAGCCCGATGCCGAGCGCGTAGAGAATGCAATCGCGTTTCTCGTAGCGCACGGGAATGTCGGCCGGCCGATAGGCCATGATGCGTTCGTAGTTCAAACCCATGGTCGTTCCGTCATTGCTCGAGCTTGGCGCCGGAAATGTCGACGAGGAGCTTGCCCTTGGCCTGATCCGCGACGATGAAGCTCGCGAAATCCGCGCGGCTGTCGCCGACCGGCTCGAAACCCTTGGACAGCAGGTACTCCTTGGCGAAGTCCGGCGACTTCACGATAGCGGAGAATTCGGCGTTGAGCTTGTCGACGATCGCAGCCGGCGTTCCCTTGGGCGCGAACATGCCGAACCAGGTTTCGAAGGCGGATTGGTCGGGCGAGAGCCCGGACTCGGCGAACGACGGGACATCGGGAACGAGGGCATTGCGCCGCGATCCCGGGACCAAGAGGCCCTTGACCTCACCCTCGTTGATCTGCCGCGCGATGTCGGGATTGCCGATGATGAGATAGAGCAACTGGATGTCGCCCGACTTGAACGCCAGCATGGCGTCGGAGGCGCCCTTATACGGAATATGCGCCAGCTTGGCACCGGTCTCGTGCTTGAGCCATTCCACCACCAGGTGGGTGTCGCCGCCGACCCCAAACGAGCCGAAATTGAGCTTGTCGGGATTGGTCTTCGAATAGGCGACGAGCTCCTTGAAGTCCTTCACCGGCACGTTCTTGTTGAGGATCAGCACCTGGTGCGCGAAAGCCAGATTGGTGATGGGCTCGAAGTCCTTGATCGGATCGTAGGACAGATTCTTGTAGAGCGTGGGGTTGAGCGACACCGAGCTGCGCGAGAGCAGGCAGATGGTGCCGCCGTCAGGCGGCGCCGCCTTGCAGGCATTGGCGGCGATGATGGTGTTGGCGCCGGCGCGGCTTTCGACGACAAACCCGTAGGGGTTGCGCTGCTCGAACGCCTTGCCGAGCGCGCGCACCATGACGTCGATCGCGCCGCCAGGGGCGAGCGGAATGATGACGCGGATGGGGGCAGAAGGATAACTGATCTGCGCGAGTCCGGCGACGCTGAGAACGCCTACCACACTCGCCAGCGCCACGACCTTATGAAACCGCATCCGCGTATCCTCCCGCGTTTCATTTTTCTTCAGTGTGCTGGCTTCGGGATCGCGGGGTCAAGCCCGCGGTCGAACAGTGCGGATGAGACAAGAACCGTCAGTCCATCCATTGCACGCGATAGGCGACCGGGAATGCCTTCATGCGCGCGTTGATTTGCTCCTCCACCGCGCGCGGCACGTCGGCCGCAGCGGAGATCACCGCCATCATGCCCTTGACCGGATCGGCTACCATCTCGACGGCGAGCTTGCCGTCGGCCACATCCGCCAGCACTTCGCGGAAGGCGCGGCGCGCCGCGTCGCGGCGCAGCTCGGTCTTGGCCGGCTTCTGCACGTCGGTGAGCGGCATGCGCTCGACGATGATGATCTCCTTCGGCGCCGCGGCGCGCTCCGCGATGTGCCGGGCGGCGAAATCTCGGAGCTCGTCGGCAGTCACGCGCGCGCCCGCGACCAGCTGGACATAGGCGATCGGCAATTCGCCGGCATAGGCGTCGGGCTTGCTCACCGCCGCCGCCAGCAGCACGGCGGGATGCTTGAGCAACGTCTCCTCGATGACGGAGGGATCGATATTGTGGCCGCCACGGATGATCACGTCCTTGACGCGTCCGGTGAGCCAGAGATAGCCGTCGGCATCGAAGCGGCCGAGATCGCCGGAGTTGAACCAGCCGTCGCAGATGAACACGCCCTCATTGTACTGCGGGTCGAGATAGCCCGGCGTCACGCTCGGCCCTTTGACCACCACCACGCCGATCTCGTCGACCGCGCATTCGCGCGTGATGCGGTCGCCGTCGAGCTCGACGGTTCTCACCTGCGTGTAGGGCAACCGCAGGCCGGGCGATCCGTATTTCGGATCGCCGTCGCGCGGCGCCTGCGTGACGTTCTGGGTGTATTCGGTGGCGCCGTAGGTCAACAGCACGCGCACGCCAATCAGACGCTCGATCTGGCGTGCGACCTCGGCCGGGAAGGCGGTCGAGCCGGTGCAGGCGTATTTGCGCAGGCTTGCGAGCTGCTCGCCGCGCGGGCCGCTCTTGGCGAGCTGTGCCAAGGTCGTTGGCACGCCGGAAAAGATCGTGATTCCGAATTTGTCGACGAACTTCCAATAATTGTCGATGAAACGCTTGTCGCGCGCGCCTAGCGGCGAGGGAATGACGATCGACATGCCGTGCGCGATGGCGAAATAGCCGCGGCCGAAAATCCCGGCGATGTGGAACATGGGATAGTCGGCGAAGATCACGTCGTCTGGCGTGTGCGCCATGACGACCGCATTGGCCCAGCACTTGTAGGCAAAGCCGCGGTGCGTGAGCTTGACGAGTTTCGGCGATCCCGTGGTGCCGCCGGAATGCACATAGGCGGCAATCTCGGCCGGTACGATCGTGCGCGCGAAGTTCGGGCGCTCGCCGCTCTCGCGCGCCGTGAGCGTGTCGAAGTCGCTGTCCGCGATCGGCGCCCCACCCGGTCCGGGCACGGTGAGAATGCGCACCGAGGCCGGGATGTCGGCGCGGATCGCCTGCACGTTCTCCCAGATCTCGTAGCCGGGCGTCGGCCCGAGCGTGAGAAGCACCTTGGCCTTGCTCGAGCGCACGAGCTCGGCAAGTTGCTCTCCCTTGAGCATCCAATTGACGCTGCAGGCGATGCCGGCCGCGACCGCGCCGAGCATGGCGACGTAAAGCTGCGGCAAGGTCGGCAGCACGATCAGCACGGCATCGCCGGGCTCGACGCCAAGCGAGTGGAAGAGATTGGCGGCCTTCCTCGCACGCGATTGCAGCTCGCGATAACGGAGAGTGACCGGCGCGCTTTCAGGATCGCCGTCGGCGATATAGCGGATGGCGATCTTGTCCGGATCGAGCGCGCATCCGCGCGCGAGCCAGTCGTTCAGGCTCCAGGAGAAGATGCGCTCCTCGAGCGGCACGCACTCGAGTGCTTCGACGTCCTGCAACGTGCGCAGCGGCGCGTAGCTTGTCGGCATTGGCCCTGTCCCGCTCACCTGACGAGCTGCCATACACCGCGGTCACCACGATTTCCACCATGCGCCGATACGCCCAGAGATTGTCCCGTCGTCTCGATTCGACGGAGCTTCACCATTATGCTCGCGCCGATATCGAAGTCGGATCGATCCGACCGCCATCGTTGAACATGCCCGAACCGCGCTTCGGGTGGGAGAGGACGCCATGAAATCGATCGTTGCCATCGCCGCCGCCGGCGCGGCCCTGACGCTCGCGACCGCGAGCCATAGCCAGAACGCCCCTGGCGCGGCCGCGCCCGCCTATCCCACACGGCAAGTGCGCATCATCGTGCCCTACCCGGCCGGCGGCCCAACCGACGTGATCGCGCGGGTCGTGGCGCAGCATCTGTCGGAAGCGCTCGGGCAAAACTTCTTCGTCGAAAATCTGACCGGCGCGAGCGGCGTGGTCGGCACCGGCACCGCCGCCAATGCGCCCGGCGACGGGCACACCCTCTTATTCGTGACCAATGACTTCGCCGTGGCGCCGACGGTGTCGAGCAAGGTGCCGTATGACGCGGTCAAGAGCTTCGCGCCGGTGACCATCGCCGCCGCCTCGCCGCAGGTGGTGGTCGTTCATCCCTCGTTCCCGGCCAAGACCATGCAGGAGCTGATCGCGCTCGCGAAGGCGGAACCGGGCAAGTACAACTACGCCTCGCTCGGCATCGGTTTCGGGCAATTGTCGAGCGAGCGGCTGTTTCGCCTCGGGCTCGGCCTCGACATCGTGCGGGTGCCGTTCCCGGGCGCGGCGCCAATCATCACCTCGACGTTGGCCGGCCACACACCGATCGCGGTGCTTGGGCTACCGCCGGCGGCGCCGCATATCAAGGAAGGCAAGCTGCGTGCGCTCGCCGTCACCAGCCCGAAGCGCTCGCCGGCTTTTCCCGAGATCCCGACCATGGCCGAATCGGGGGTACGCGACCAGGAGTCGGAGCTGATCATCGGCGTGGTCGCCCCCGCCGCGACGCCAAAGCCGATCGTCGATCTGCTGCAGCGCCAGATCGCCCGCATCGTCGCATTGCCCGAGGTTAAGGAGCGCCTCGACGCGCTCGGGTTTGCGCCGGTCGCCAATACGCCCGAGGCTTACGCGGCGCAAATCAAGGGTGACATCGAGACCTGGAGCAAGGTGGTGCGCGACGCCAATATCAAGGTTGAGTGAGCCAGCTGTCGAACTGAATCCCCGTACGAGGAAACAATGCACCACGCGCCTACCGTCCTCGGTGACGTCCACGAGCGCAATGCCCGGTATTTCCCGAATAAGACAGCGGTCGTATTCGAAGGGCGGCGCGTCACCTACGCCGAGTTTGCCGCACGCACGCGCCGGATCGCCAATGCACTCGCAGCTTGCGGCCTGCAACGACAGGCGCGCTTCGCCGTGCTGGCGCAGAACTGCCTTGAATATTTCGAGGCGGTCGGCGCCGCCGAGCTCACCGGCTTCATTGCGGTGACGCTGAATTGGCGATTGTCGACGCAGGAGCTGGCGCAGATCATCGCCGATGCCACGCCCACGGTGTTGATCTTCGAGGCCCAGTTCAGCGCGCAGGCGGACGCGCTGCGCCGTCAAGGCGGCAGCATCGAGCACTTCATCGTCATCGGTCCTGCCACCGACTGGGCCGAAAGCTACGACGAGGTGATGGCCGCCGCCTCCGACGCGCCGCCCCCATTGCGGGCTGAGCCCGAGGACGGCGTCTATCTCATCTACACCAGCGGCACCACCGGCCGGGCGAAAGGCGTCCTGCTCAGCCATCGCGCCCTCCTCTCGGCCGCGATCGGCATCTCGTGGCAACAAGGCGTGCATCCGTCCGAACGAATGCTGATCGTGATGCCGCTGTTTCACATCGGCGCCAAGATCAACCAGCTCGCCAACCTGGTGCTGGGCACGACCATCGTGCTGCACCGCGCTTTCGATCCCACAGCAGTGTTGCGATCGATCGAGGAGGAGGCCATCACCTGCGCGCATCTGGCGCCGATCATGGTGCGCGCCCTGCTCGACAGTCCCGACCTGCCTCGCTATCGCCGCGACTCGCTGCGCAGCATCCAATACGCCTCGGCGCCCATGGCGGTCGCGCTGCTGCGCGAAGCCATGGCGGCGTTCGGGCCGATCTTCACCCAGGTCTACGGCATGACCGAATGCGTGGTCGGCACCATCCTGCACGCGCACGAGCATCTGCCGGATGGTACTCCCGCGCAGGTGCGCCGCCTGGCTTCGGCCGGGCAACCGTTTTTCGATCATGCCATCCGCGTGGTGAGGCCCGATGGGTCGGATTGCGAGGCGGAGGAGATCGGCGATGTCTTGATAAGGGGGCCGAGCCTGATGACCTGCTACTGGAACAACAGCGCGGCGACGGTGGAGACGCTGCGCGACGGCTGGATGCATACCGGCGACGTCGGCTTCTTCGATTCCGAGATGTTTCTCTTCATCGTCGATCGCAAGAAGGACATGATCATCTCTGGCGGCGAGAACATCTATTCGCGCGAGGTTGAGGAGGCGCTGCTGACGCATCCCGCCGTCCTGCAAGCCGCGGTCATCGGCGTGCCGGATGCCCGCTGGGGCGAGTCGGTCAAAGCCTGCATCGTGCTGCGCCCGGCCTGCGCGGCAAGCGAGGACGAGCTCATCCAACACTGCCGCAAGTTGATCGCGAGCTACAAGAAGCCCCGCAGCGTCGATTTCCTCGAGGCGCTGCCGCGCCTGTTCAACGGCAAGATCGACAAGAAGCAGCTGCGCACGCGCTATTGGCAGGACCAGGCGCGGCAGGTGTCCTGAGCCTCACGCGCGGCCGCGAAGGATTTCGCGCGCGAGCACCATGCGCATGACTTCGACCGGCCCTTCGGTGATCATGAAGCTGCGGGCGTCGTGCCACATGGTCGAGATCGGCATCTCTTTGGCGAGCCCCATGGCGCCGTGGATCTGCATGCAGCGGTCGGCGACGCGGAAGCCGAGCTCGGTGCCGACGATCTTGGCCATATAGCTTTCATGGCGGGCCGCGACGCCGGCGTCGGTGCGCGCAGCCAGCTGATACACCATGAGCTGCGTCATGTGATGCTCGGTGAAGCTGTTGGCGATCATGAACTGCACCGCCTGGCGGTCGGCCAACGGCGCGCCGAACGTGACCCGCTGCTTGGCGTAGTCGATGGCGAGATCGAGGCAGCGCTTGGCGACGCCGAGCCCGCGGCAGGCCTGATAGAGCCGGCCCGCGGTAATCCACGACTGCGCCTGCCGCATGCCGTCGCCTTCCTTGCCGATCAGGTTCTCGGCCGGCACGATCACGTTGTCCAACGCGATCTCGCACGGCATGTCGCTCATCATGGTGGGCGTGCGGCGCACGATCTTGACGCCGGGGGTCGTAGTATCGACCAAAAACATGCTGAGGCCGCCGCGGCTGCCTTTGGAGCGGTCGGTGGCGGCGACCAGTTGCAGAAAATCGGCGTCGTTCGCCTTCGTGATCCAGCGCTTGTAGCCGTTGATGACGTAATGGTCGCCGTGGCGCACGGCGGTGGTGCGCATGCTTCCCGGATCGGAGCCGGCATCAGGCTCCGATTGGGCGAACGCGGTCGTCTTCTCGCCGCGCAGCACTGGAAACAGATATTTCTCTTTCTGCGCCGGCGTGAGCGTGAACAAGACCGGCCGCACGTCGGGACCGAAGATGCCGGGGCCGCGCGGCGGCAGCGCGATGGTGCGCGCGATCTCCTCCCACACCACCACCATGCCGAGGAGGCTCAGGCCCTGGCCACCGTATTCCGCCGGGACATCGAGCAGCCACAGGCCCAGCTCCTTCGCCTTGCGCTCGAGATCGGCACGGATGTCCTCGCGCAGCGAAGGGCCGTCCATGGCGTGCATCTCGATCGGAATGAGCTCCCGATCGACGAAGGTCGCGACCGTGCGCTTGAGAAGCTTCAGCTCCTCGGGCAGCTCCAAATCCATGTCGATTTTCCCGTTACGTCGTTTCCCTTATAGGATCGAATATGGACCAAGTTGTCAGCCGGGAGACAACAGAATGCTGCACGCCGTAGTAGTGAGCTTCGTCGCCATCGGCGCTCTGCTCGCGAACCATCCGCTCGCCCAGGCGCAGGACGCGCTCAAGCTGGCGGTCGGCGCCAAGGGCATTTGGGACCAGTCGATCTCAGAGCTGGCGCAGAACGCCGGCATCTTCAAGAAGCACGGCGTCGTACTCGACATCTTCTACACTCAGGGCGCCGGCGAGACGCTGCAGGCGGTGATCTCGGGCAGCGCCGATCTCGGCATCGGGCTCGGCACGCTCGGCGTGATGGGCGCCTATGCCAAGGGCGCGCCCATCCGCATCATCGGGGCCACCATGACCGGCGCGAACGACACCTACCTCTATGTCCCGGCGGATTCTCCGATCAAGAGCCTGAAAGATGCCGACGGCCGGACGGTGGCGTTTTCCACCGTCGGCTCGTCCACGCACATGGTAGTGCTGGGGCTCGAGCGACTGGCCGGTGTCAAGTTCAAGCCGGTCGCCGCCGGCAGCGCCACCGCTACCCTGACGCAGGTGATGAGCGGGCAGATCGACGTGGGCTGGGCGGCGGCACCGTTCGGGGTCGAAGCGGTCGAGCAGGGCAAGATCCGGGTCATCGCCCGCGCGAGCGACGTGGTCGCCTTCCGCACCCAGACCTCGCGCGTGCTCGCCGCCAACGCCGCGGCGCTCGAGCGCCGCAAGGATGTGTCCGTCCGCTATATGCGCGGCTACCGCGAGGGACTCGATTGGCTCTATACCGATCCGCGGGCGCTTGCTGCCTATGCCGAATGGGCCGGCACCAGCGAGCGCGTCGCGCGGCGGCTGCGCGACGAGTTCTTGCCCAAGACCGACGTCGATCCGTCCAACATCGCGGGCCTGCAGGAGCTCATGGCGCAGGCCGTGACGTTCAAGTTCATGCCGGCCGCGCTGAGCGACTCCCAGCTCAACGAGTTGATCCAGCGTTATTGAAAACTGCCGTCATGGCCGGGCTTGTCCCGGCCATCCACGACTTTGCTGCTCTGCCGCGCTAAAGACGTGGATGCCCGCGACGAGCGCGGGCATGACGACAAGAGGGTAATTCCCAACCTGCCTTACCCGTCCGCTTGGGAGACGCGCTCCTCTTCGCGCATGACCTCGAGCAATCGCCGCCGCTTCTCCGGCGACTCCGGAAAGTCCATCTCCTGGCCGATGCGCGGATGGGCGTTGCGGTAGCGCGCTGGATATTTCAGGAACGCGCCGAGCTCCGAGGCGGCGGTCCAGGCCCAGTGCGGGTTGAACATCAGCCGGCGGCCGATCGCGATCATGTCCGCCTTGCCCTCCGTGAGGATCGCCTCCGCCTGCCGCGCCTCGGTGATCTGCCCCACCGCCATGGTGGCGATGCCGGCGCCGTGCCGCACCGCTTGCGCCAGCGGCACCTGATAACCGGGCTTGGCCTCGATCCGTTGCTTGAGCGACACGCCGCCGCTGGTGGTGCAGATATAGTCGCAGCCGCGCGCCTTGAGCTCCTTGGCGAACGCGACGGAGTCCTCGACGTCCCAGCCGCCCTCGACCCAATCGGTGACCGAGATCCGCACCCCCAGCGGTCGCTCGGCAGGGAACGCGCGCCGGCACAGCTCGAAGATTTCGAGCCCGAAACGCATCCGGTTCTCGCGGCTGCCGCCGTATGCATCGGTGCGGGTATTGATGAGCGGAGAGAGGAACTGGTTGACGATATAGCCGTGGGCGAAATGCAGCTCGATCAAATCGACGTCGATTTCGGCGGCCCGCCGCGTCGCATCGCGCCAGGCCGTCTTCACGCGCTCGATCAACTCGATGTCCATAACCGCAGGCGGCGGATGCACGCTATCCTCGTAATAGGAGGGTGAGATCGGCGTCCATCCGCCCTCCTCCGGAGTGACCGCGCGGCGGATCATGAAGGACGGCAGCACCGAGGCCTTGCGGCCCGCATGGGCGAGTTGCACGCCGAATTTCGTCGTCCCGTACTCACGGAAAAAGCCGACGATGCGCGCGAGCGCCTCCTGGTGCGCGTCGGTGTAGAGGCCAAGGCACATCGGCGAAATGCGCCCGGCCGGCTCGACCGCGGTCGCCTCGGTGATGACCAGTCCCAGATTTGCCAGCGCGTACGTGCCGAGGTGGACGGTGTGCCATTGGCTCGGATTACCGTCTTGCGAGGCGTACTGGCACATGGGTGACAGCACGATGCGATTGTCGAGCGCCAGTCCGCGCAGCGTAATCGGCGAGAATAGCTGGCTTGTCATTATCCGGCGGCCCTCGATTGAGCGTGATCCTCGTATCGAGTCTGACACGAAAGCATTGGCTTGCGATACGGTTTCTGTTCGATTGGCCGTGTCGCCAGGTCCGACAATTTGCGCGCGAAGGAGCGCGACGGCACGACTCCGAGCGCGAAAGATAAAGGAGACCCCATGCCCGATCCCCTCGACGACGCCCGCTACGAGCTCTCGCTCGCCAATCGCATCATCGCGCACGAAGG
>JBKPUA010000410.1:0-7699 GCA_046735815.1 Pseudomonadota bacterium | reverse complement strand
CGCGAGGCCGAGCTCGCCGAGATCAAGACGCTGCTCAAGCGCTCGCGGCTCGTGACGCTGACGGGCTCCGGCGGCGTGGGCAAGACCCGACTCACGATCGAAGCTGGCCGCGAAGTTCTCGACCGCTATCCCGACGGCGTGTGGCTTGCGGAGCTCGCTCCGCTCAAGGACGCACAGCTCGTCACGTCGATCGTCGCCGAGGTTTCGGGCGTCGGCCGCAACGCACCCGCTGCCACTGTCGAGATCCTGGTATCGGCGCTCAAGGATCGCGAGCTCCTGCTGATCATCGACAACTGCGAGCATGTCATCGCGGAAGTGGCGCGCGTCGCCGAGGCACTGATCCGCGGCTGTCCGCGCGTGGCGATCCTGGCGTCGAGCCGCGAGCGGCTGGCGATTGCGGGCGAGAACGTCATCCGCGTGCCTTCGTTGCCGGCACCGCCGGCAAGCACCCTGACGGCCGCCGACGCGCGCGAATTTCCCGCGGTACAGCTGTTCGTCGAGCGGACCAACGCGCTGGGACTTGGGTTTGCCCTGAGCGACGACAATGCCGCGGCGGTGGGAGCGGTCTGCCGCAGGCTCGATGGAATTCCGCTGGCGATCGAATTGGCCGTGCCACGGCTCAAAGTGCTATCGCCGCAAGAACTGGCGCGCGGTCTCGATGAGCGGTTCCGCCTGCTCTGCCAAGGAAACCGCACGGCCTTGCCACGGCAGCAGACCCTGCACGCGTTGATCGATTGGAGCTACGGCCTGCTCAGCAAAGCCGAGAAGACGCTGCTCGCGCGGTTGTCGGTTTTCCTCGGCAGCGCCACCCTCGACTCGATCACGGCGGTGGTGACAGGCGCCGAGCTTGCGCGCGAGGAGGTCGGCGATCTGCTGTTCTCGCTGGTCGAGAAATCGCTCGTGCATGCCGACGTTTCCGCAAACGAAACGCGCTATGGCTTGCTCGAGTCGACGCGCCACTACGCCAGCGAGAAGCTCGCGCAGGCGGCGGCCATGCGGCGGCGGCACGCCGAGCACTTTGCCGCCCGATTGGCACAGGCGACGACGCAGTGGGAGACGGTCCCGACGCAGCAATGGATCGCGCGCTACGCCGCCGACGTCGACAATTTGCGCGGCGCCCTGGATTGGGCTTTCGGCCCGGACGGTGACCTCGGCATTGGGCTCGAGCTGGTGGGTCGCAGCCATGTCCTGTGGGCGGAGCTCGGCCTGATGCTGGAGCAGCGGCGCTGGGTCGATCAAGCGCTCGCCAAGACGGGCAAGAAGCCGCCCGCCGACGTGGCCGCTCGGCTTTTGTCCTGGCAGGCCGGCGAGGTGCGCGAGCTCGATGATCCCAAGGATTATGATGAAGCCATTCGCGCCGCCGCCCTCTATCGCAAGCTCGGCGATGGCTTCCACGCGGGACGCGCGCTACTGCGCGCCGGGACCACCCGGCTTGCGCCGGACAATGTGCACGAGGGCGAGCGCCTGCTGCGCGAGGCCCATGCGCTGGTGCGCGCGAGCGGCGCCACCAAGACCCTGGCGCGCTGCCTGAGCGCGCTCGCCTCCGCCCGGCTCTTTGCCGGCGATCTCGACAAGGCACACGCGCTGCACGAGGAGGCGATCGGCGTCTATCGCGAGCTCGGCGAAAGCTTGGGAGACCCGCTGTCGCCCGAAAGATCCCGCGCCGGGCCGTCAACGGGCTGAACGACAGTCGATCGAGCTGCACTTTCTGCACATCCTCGACCTGCGCTACCGTGCGGCGTAGGAGAGATCGATGTACAGGTTCCTCGCCGCCGCTGCGCTACTGTCGGCGCTCATCGCCGCCGGATCCGCCGCCCCACCACCAGACCGCGGCAAGCTGCCAGCGGTGTTCGTAGGGCGCTGGTGCGTCATCCAAACGGACGAGCCAAGCGATACCGTCAGCATCCACCATCGGGCACCCTGCCGCCGCGACGAGGGCCAAGTGACAATGCGTTCCGACGGATTCGAAACGGACGAAATTCGCTGCAAACTGCTCATCGCTGCCGCGGTGCCGAAATACGGCAACCATCAGCACCTGACGAAATTCTGGTGCGAAGCGTCAGACGGCCGCAACCAAACCGTCAACTATTGGATGTCGGTCGACGAGAAGGGTGTGCTTACGATTCAGGAGACCGAACGCGAGCCGTGAGATCACCCACGCCTTTGTGGCGCTGCCGTCCGCAGACGGCTCGAAGCGAGCCGTCCTTCGATCTTCCGAAATCAGGGCATGTTCCGTAGGATGGAATCAGAGCGTCGTCATGGCCGGGCTTGTCCAGAAAGCCGCGCATGACGAAGACGGGGAAGGAAGCACCGATGACGGACTATTGGGTTAGCAAGCTGTTCTTCGATCTGCTGCATGATCCCAAGCTTGCGGCAGAGTACCGCGTCGACATGGCGGCGGTGATGGATCGTTACGAGATCAAGCCGGAATTTCGCCGTGCGCTACTCGCAGACGACGTTGGCACCCTGGCGCCGCTGGTCAATGCCTACCTGTTGCGCTTCTATTTCCAGATCCGCGGCATGGCGGAGGCCGACTTCATCGCGCGCCTGCACGCGCTCAAGGACCCGAATTGGTTCAAAGACCAGACCCGGAAGGGAGCCGCACATGGCTGAGTTGGTCGGTGTGTTCGCGGCCAGTCACGGGCCTATCATTGCGCGCGATTGGGAAATCATGCCCGCCGCCCATCGCGACAAGCTCAAAGCCGGCTTCGACGACCTTGGCCAGCGGCTCACGGCTTGCCGCCCCGATGTGCTGATCGTGGTCTCGCCCGATCATTGGGTCAACTTCTTCATCAGCAACCTGCCTGCGGTCTGCATCGGCATCGGCGAGGAGCACGACGGCCCGCCCGAGCCGTTCATGCAGAAGGTCTATCCGCACACGCGGCTCAAGGGGCACCCCGCGTTCGGCCGCCATCTACTCGAGACCGCGCTGGCGCACGATTTCGAGCCGGCATTGTCATATCGCCTGCGGCTGGACCATGGCACGTGCATACCGCTCTGGCGCATGGGGGTCGATATTGCGCTGCCGATCGTGCCGATGATCATCAACGATCTCGAGGAGCCGATGCCGAGCATCCGCCGCTGTCTGGCCTGGGGCCGGCTGGTGCGGCAGGCGATTGAGAGCTATCGCGAGCCGTTGCGCATCGCAGTACTCGGCACCGGCGGCTTGAGCCATTCGATCGGCGAGTCAACCATGGGCTGGATCGATGAAGCTTTCGACCACAGCTGCATCAAACACTTCGGGGACGGCGATGACGAGCGGCTCGCGGCGTTCCTCACCGAGGCGCTGCCGCGAACCGGCAACGGCGCCCATGAGATCCGCGACTGGGTGGTCGCGCATGCCGCTGCCGGCAGCAAAGGCTTCGAGCTGATCGACTACTTCCCGAGCCCGCAGACGTTGGTGGGCGCGGGATTTGCGTCGTGGAAGCTTTCCCCGGCGTAAAACGTGGGGCTTTTTCCTTGTCGCTGCCGGCAGTCCCTGTCTTACTTGTTCGGGTGGCGCATCGGGGTCAATATTCGTTCCGGACTGCGGCGCCACCGTCGAGGGCTTCCTATGAACATGCTTTTTTGGATCACGGTGCTCGCGACGGGGCTGCTGATGCCAGGTGGGACTGCTAAGGCCGACTTCGAGGTGATGACGCGCAACGACATTGTGTTTGCCGAGCACGACGGCGTGAAGTTGCTCGGCGACCTTTACGCGCCGAAGGGCGTCGACAAGGCGCCAGTGCTGGTCGCCGTACACGGTGGTGGCTGGCAAGTGGGCAACCGTAAGTTCTATTCGAACTGGGGACCTTATCTCGCCAGGAACGGCTACGCCGTGTTCGCAATCGAATACCGGCTGATGAAGCCGGATGTGAAGACCTATCCGGGCGCGGTCTACGACACCAAGGCGGCGGTGCAATATGTGCGTGCCAAGGCAGGCGAGCTCGGCATCGATCCCGAGCGTATCGGGTTGGTCGGCGACAGCGCCGGCGCCCACCTTTCGGCCCTGGTCGCGCTCGCGGGCGAGGAGCCGGCTTTTTCGAGCGAATATCGTTCTGATCCTCAGGCTACGGTCTCGGCGAAGGTCAAGGCGGTCGTCGGCTTCTACGGTGTCTACGACATGCTGGCGCAGTGGGAGCACGACCTGCTGGCGCGGCCGCGGGACAATATTTCAGAGAAATTTCTTGGTGCGGCGCCTTACACAAATCGCCGGGTCTTCTTCGAAGCTTCGCCGATCAGTTACGCGACCGTGGACAAGAACTCGACGCGATTCTTGCTGATCCATGGCGATCACGATGACATTGTCGATCCGGCGACGCAGTCCACCGCATTTCTCACTGGCCTAAAACGGGCCGGCTTTTTCGTCCGCACGATTGTGATTCCGGGCGCGGGGCATTTCTTCGTCACCGATCCGGTGGACGATACCAGCTTCGGGGGCTTCGCCGGTCCGAAGGTCGTGCGGTTCTTGCAGGACGTGCTGTAGTTGGACGCGACGCGATGAAGGCGGTTTTCATCGAGCAATTTGGCGGGCCCGAGGTCTTGCAATACGGCGAACTGCCGGATCCTGTCGCCGCACCGGGCGAGGTGGTCATCGACGTGGTCGCCGCCAGCGTCAACGGTGCCGACTGGAAGGTGCGCGTCGGCCAGTACAAGCAATCGAAGTTTCCATTCCCCCTGGGTCGCGATTTTTCCGGCCTGATCAGCGCCGTCGGCGAAGGCGTGACGGATCTCAAGGTGGGAGATGCTGTGTTTGGCGTGTGCGAAGCGGGGCAAGAGGGAGCTTACGCTGAGAAGATCGCCGTCAAGGCCGCCATCGTTGCCAAGAAGCCCGACGCCTTGCCCCATGTCGATGCCGCCGCTCTGGCTCTCACCGGCCTCACGGCCCTAAGCGCCATCGAAGATACGTTGAAGCTCCAGTCGAAGGAGAAAATCCTGATTCAGGGAGGGGCCGGCGGCGTTGCAGGCTTCGCCATTCAGCTTGCCAAGCATATCGGCGCCCACGTGATCACGACCACGAGCGCGCACAATCGCGCCTATGTGCGTGAGCTCGGCGCGGACGAAGTCATCGACTACAGGGCCACCGATTTCACGCAGGTCGTGGATGGGTGCGACGCGGTCTTCGATACCGTCGGCGGCGACGTTGCCGAGAAGTCCTTCGCGGTGCTCAAGCCTGGCGGCCGCGCCGCCTTCATCGCGTCCGGTGCGCAGGCGCCCAAGCCGGATCGCGACGATGTCACATCGCTGCGCCCTCCGGTCGGACGCGCGCGCCGGCACCTCGAGCGCATCGCTGAACTGTTTCAAATTGGCGCCGTACGCGCTCCCGAGATCAAGCTATATCGTCTGTCCCAGGCTGCCGACGCGCATCGCGTGAGCGAGGGGCGGCATTTCAGGGGCAAGCTCGTCTTCCAGGTGCGTTGAAAGGGCCCTACGAGCACGCTCGTAAGCGCCACTCCGAGTGACGGTTCGCTGTTCCTACTAGAAAAGTCGCGAGTCCTTTTCAAATCGGAGTCGCGGGTCGCGTGTCGGAATTGATCCAAGCGTTTGAAAGCACTGGCGGGAGCGACGGGGCTCGAACCCGCGACCTTCGGCGTGACAGGCCACCAACTTAGCATGCAAATTCAAGCCTTGTTCCGACTATTGGCATGCCGGAGGCGCCGAGATTTTCGGATCGAGTCGGAACACAACCGCCGCGCCTGGCGGCCGACAACGCTCGTGTGAGCGTTTTCGGGCCTCGGCTGCGCTTGCAGCCGGGTCTCGTGGGACGCGTCACTTGCGGCAACCGTCCAAGTGGCCAAGGACGGCCTGATACGACATGGGGCCGATTTCTTCCGAATCATAGACGACCATACCGGAGCCGAAGTCGAATCGGGTCGGCGCGATGCCTACTGAGACACTACCCAGCTCCGGCATTGTTAGCCCTAGGTCCGTAACCGAAAGGAGGTGATCCAGTGTCTCATTGTCTCTCGCCGCGGTCGCCGGCATCCGTGAGCTGGATCCTTGCCTCTATGGGGGTCCGCGCCGCCTAAAAGCGGTGTGCCCACAGCAATTTAGCCGGATCACGGCTCGACAATGGAAGGGCTACCCGCCGGGGTGGCCCTTCTTCATTCCCCTGCAGCAAGCGTTGGGGGCGCACCGGGGGCACAATTTGTTCGGCCATGTTCCCAAATTGCCACCGCCCGTCGCATTGTTGTCCGGTCTCGGCGATGCCGGAAACCTGATAGAGAGGTCGCGGAGGGGATTGGGGGTAGTTCGACGACGCGCCGCCAGTTGCTTGAACGTCGCATGGCGTTCTCGCCGCGCAGTAACTAGATAGAGAGATCACACCCCCGTTTAGGAGCACTGATGGCAACGCAAGTAATCAAACTGCGAGAAGCAGAACAACCTACCCCAGAGATGGGGCAGGAAGTGCGCTCGCAGAGCAAGCGACCCGAGGCCGGCCGATTCTTGCTCCAAGTGGATAGGCAAACAAAGCAGTCATACGCGACGACTGAAGCTGCCGAAATGGCTGGAATGGTGATTAAGAAAGGCCACCCGATAGTCCGGGTATCCGTGTATGACAGCGTAGAAACCGAGAACAAAATCATTGAGCTGCCCGCAGGGTCGTCTCCGAAGTCCTGAGTATCATACCTCCCTAAGGATGCGCGGCTTCCGCCTTGGTCTCTTCGAGGTCTCTAGCCTGGTGGCCATTCAGCCAACTTACGAAGACGTTGCCGAAAGCGGCTATCGCAGCCGCAAGAATGGCGAGGACAACTGGACCTGACCAACCCGAACGAGATGCTTCGCGCTCCTTGACCGCGACTTCTCGTTCCCGAAGTTTGTGATCAGCCCGCCACTTCTCTTGTTCCTCGAGGGGCAGTGTCTGTTCGGCCGGCATGATCAAAGCCCAGTTCCTATTCGTCTTTAGACGGTGTCGCGCTGTTCCGGCGGACGTAGCTATCAGGCGCTCGCGGCACACCAGTAAAGATGACGTTGCGCTGACGATCCTCGGGGTGCTGCCGTATGTGCTGTTCGTACTCTTCCTGCGTGCCGACCACGAGAGCGTTCTTGATGAAAGCCTCAGCCTCCTCCTTCTTGCGTGCGGCGCTCTTGGTGCTGCCCTTGTTGCCACTCTTGCTGCGGAGAGCCCACTGTATCCCGATGAGCGCATCGGCGATCTGCTCTAAGGTCTCCTAGCAGCGCGCTTCATCAGCACCGGCAAGGTTGTTCGGAAAATTTTTTGCGGACCTGTCCCACGCGTCTAACCGCGCTTCCCGAGCCTGTTCAATTGCCTCACTAACGGTCTTAGGTTCGGTTGCGTCGGGTGGCATGGTGCGCTCTCCTCCCTGATCCACGGCCTTCCTATTGTATGCCGACGACGGCCCACTCTATCTTGATGAGCGCATCGGCGATCTGCCCCAAACTAGGAACGGCTTAAGCTCTTCGCCATTCGGTCGGCGGCGGCCTCTTCCCGAAGAAGCGAGGCTTGAGCCAAGCCGCGCACTCTCATTGTGTGAAAACGGAACAAGCGCAAAAGTCGGGACGCGACAGCCTCAAGAGTCGGAACGCGGCCGACAGCGCAAACTAAGTCCTTGAAATCTGGCGGGAGCGACGGGGCTCGAACCCGCGACCTTCGGCGTGACAGGCCGACGCTCTAACCAACTGAGCTACGCCCCCGCGGGCGCCGTGGGGAGTTAAATACCCACCCTTCCCAAGTCAAGGCAGCCCGCGAAAACCCCGC
>JBKPUA010000409.1:0-13907 GCA_046735815.1 Pseudomonadota bacterium | reverse complement strand
CTGCGCGATGGCCACCTCGGAGGTCCAGCCCATGTTGATGTCGATCATGATCGCGACGTCGGGCCCGAGCGCCTCGCGCATGCGCCGCACATTGTCCACGTCGCGGCGCAGGTCGTCGGTGTGCGCCATCTGCATCTTGATCGCCTTGTAGCCGCGCTCCTTGTAGTGCAACGCCTTGGCGATCATGCCGTCGCCGCCTGAGCCGCGGAAACAGCCGGAGCCGTAGACAGGAATCTGCGCGCGCACATGCCCCCACAGCCTGTGCAGCGGCAAGTTGGCGCGCTTGCCGATTGCGTCCCACAGCGCGATGTCGAGCGCCGACATGGCCATCGCTACGATGCCGCCGCGACCGTAGGTGGCGGTCAGTCGCCAAAGGTCGTTCCAGATCGCCTCGACCGCAGTGGCGTCCTTGCCGACCACCTGCGGCGCGATTGTCTCGTCGATCGCCGCGGCAATCGTTCGCAGTCCCGGCCGGAACGAGAACAGATAGCCCATGCCGCCGATGCCGCCCTTGGTCTCGACCTCAAGCAACAGCAGGTTGCGTGCCTCGCCGAACCGATGGCCCTTGAGCCAGGGATTGTCCGGCCAGGGCACGCGCAACAGCGTGGTGCGCAGCGCGGCGATGGTCATGTCGGTCATGGGAGGGATCCTTCCGTTACGCCGGGCCGCCACGCGGCGTGCATCTGCATCGCAGATTCGGCAGCTGCGCGAACCGCGCGGGTGCATGTTATATCATTGGCGCACATCCGAGCCGCAATCGATGGAAACGAGTAATGAAGCACAGCGTTGATCGCATCCTGACCACGCATGTCGGCAGCCTGCCCCGGCCCGATGATCTGTTCGAGATGATGCTCGCCAGGATGGATGGCAAGGCCGTCGATGAGAAGGCTTACACCGAGCGCGTGCGCGAGGCGGTGCGAGAGAGCGTCAAGCAGCAGACGGCCGTGGGTCTCGACGTGGTCAGCGACGGCGAGATGGGCAAGCCGAGCTTCATCACCTACGCGGCGCAGCGCCTCGCCGGGCTCGAACAACGCGCGGGCAATCGTCCGAGCCCGTTTGCGAATACGCGCGAGACCAGAGACTTTCCCGAATACTACCAGTCAGCCGCGGCGGAGCAGGTGAGTGCCCGGCGTCGGCGGGCGCTCATGATCTGCACCGGACCGATCGCATACAAGGGCCATGATGTATTGCGGTCCGAGCTTCAGATTCTCAAATCGGCGCTGAAAGGTGTCGACGCGGCGGAAGCGTTCGTCCCGGCGATCGCCCCCTCCAATATCGAGACGACGACTCCGAACGAGTACTATCCGACGCCGGAAGCGTATGTCTTTGCGATCGCGGAAGCGATGCGGGAAGAATACAAGGCGATCATCGACGCCGGTTTCCTGCTCCAGATCGACGACCCCTTCCTCGTTACCTATTACATCATGAGGCCGGAGCTGACGGTTGCGGAGTGCCGCAAATGGGCGGAGCTGCGCGTCGAGGCGCTCAATGCGGCAATCGCCGGCCTCCCGGCGGAGCGGATCCGCTTTCATACCTGCTACAGCATCAATATGGGGCCGCGTGTCCACGACATGCAGCTCAAGGACATCATCGACGTCATTCTGAAGGTGCGCGCCGGCGGCTATTCGTTCGAAGCGGCAAACCCGCGCCACGAGCACGAATGGGAGGAGTGGAAGCGCGCCAAACTGCCGGACGACAAGGTGCTCATCCCCGGCGTGATCACGCAATCCACCGTGCTGGTCGAGCATCCGGATCTGGTGGCGCAGCGCATCGAGCGATTTGCGGATGTCGTCGGGCGCGAGCGCGTCATAGCCGGCGCCGACTGTGGGTTCGCGTCATTCGCCGGTTCCAACGAGGTGCATCCTTCGATCGTGTGGGCGAAATTGGCATCGCTGGTCGCGGGCGCTCGCATCGCCAGCGCACGGCTGTAAGGGGTTATGGCACGGCGCCAGGACGGGTTCTTCCTTCCGACGGTCCTTTGATCGCCGGCATTAACCGGCTGTAAACCATGTTACGGCAGGCTTGCGCCCATGAATCGCTCCGCTGCCGCCAGCATCCAGCCCATCCTGCGCATATTTCCCGCGCCAGAGCCGGCGCACGCGGCCGATCCGGTGCCGGCGATGCGGCGGGAACTGGCGCTATTGCGCATCGAGCTCGAGCAACTGCGTGCGAAGGAGTGCGCCGCGCGCAAGACCGAGGAATTCCTCTTCGCCCAGATCGACCGCGTCATCGACAGCCGGGACCGCTGGCAGCAGGAGGCAGAACGTCTCAGGGCTTTGGTCGCGGAGATGCCCTGCGACGCAAGCGCGCAGAGCCTCGAGAAGCCGCGCTGGTCGCTGTTCCGCCAACGCGCCACCGGGTAACGCCGCTCATCGCAGGGACAGTTTCCCGCGCTTCCCGGGCCAGCGGCTCGACCGCACTAAGACTCTGCACACCATGATTCACGACAGCCGCCCTTCAGGGGCGGCTTTTGGTGCTATAGGTCTCGCTCGGGGAGGGCCGTCATGGTCAAACACGGCGCGCTGTCGCGGTCCCATGTGCGTGACATGCTCGGCTCAAAGGACGCGCGGGTGCGCCGCGCTGCATTCACGCTGCTGGAAGCAAGCAATCCCACGCTGCGGAGAGACAGCGAGCTGTTCATGGAGATCGTGCGTTTCATCTGGGACGCCAATCCAAGCTACGAAGTCTATCGCGAGTTCAGCGAACGCCACCTGTTCGTCCCGTACAAGGTCCATGAGCTGATCGGCGCCCGGCTCAAGATAGAAAAGCGGCAGCAGCTCGCCGCAGCCGATCGGCGCACCGAAGCCGCGCACGAATCCGGATTTTTCAAGCGATTGTTTCGCCGCCGTGCGATTTCCTCCGGACCGATCCGATCCTACAGCGGTTCGCCGTCACGCCCGCATTAGACGGGAGCCACTTCCGCCCGCGTCGTCCCGCTCCAGCGGCCGTCCGGAGCGTGATTGCTGAAAACTATCCGTCGCAAGCTTTTTTCTGGATCATGTTCGGACGCGCGTGCGCCTGCGCGTTGACGCCGCCGCTTTCGCGATGATCTCGCCGGCCCTGCGGCCGAAGACCGCGAGATCCACGGGAGCCGGCTGATATTGCTCGAACGCGAGCAGCGATGGACTGAGCTCTTGTGCGTCTTCGTCTTGATATTTCCCGGTTACGTCGCACATGGGACCTCGCATCATTACGTGCAGCACCAGCTCTACTCAGCTCAGCCCGTCCGACTGTCTCACACTCGAATCAAAGGTGCGACTCGTTCCCTGCAAGAGCCTCAACAACTGATGAATCAACCGAGGCACGACGTTGCGATCGGCAACGGCTGCCGCACGCACTTCGTGCAGGTCGCCGGAGCACGGTGAGGACATGCCGCTCTCGCGTCCGACGTCATTCGCTGATCGCTTCCGCCCCCACTGCCGGTTCTCGCGCGCGGCCCGCATCCGCTGAGCCGCTATAGGCGTCATTGGGGGAACCCGCTTGCGACGCCGGATCGCGCACGTAACTTCCCGCCAAGCCCGTGGCCTCGGCTTCCTGTGAATACCGGCTCCACATGTGATCAATCAATACAAGGGAAAGAAAGCCAACGAGCGCCAGAACCGCCAAGCTGAGCAGGCCACGGATGGTCATCATCATCCCTCTCCCGGTCGCGTGAGTGCGACAGGTAAAAGCTGTGCCGGGGCGGTAGGTTCCTTTCGAGATAATTCCGGCCGAGCGCTGTGGCCGCTTTGCCACACATGCTTCCCGCTTGTCGCGGTCTCGTTTCGTCCTCGGCCGCTCAGGAGAGTCGTGCCGCTTGCCATCACGGCTGCGGCGACGCCAATGAATGGACTGACACAGTGGGCGCCACCGCGGCGAGGTAAGCTGCGGTGTCGAAGCACCTTCAGACCAATGCGATCCGACGAGGCCGTGATGCTGAGGATGGATGTTGAGGAGTAGCCAACGAAGATGGCGTCGAACGGTCTCGCCGCCGCGTGGCCTCTCTCATCTTCTCCTGCAGCCATTCGACTTGCTCCGCCAGCGCCGTCCAATGATTCGCAATTTCCTCGAGTGCGACCGCTACGGACGAATCGGATGCTTGCACCGCGCGCTGCTTGGCCTGGATCGCCAGCCGGCGGTAATGGACCGATTGTGAGTACATGCTGAAAGTCCCCGCCCCCCATTGTTGTGAGTGGGTGACATCGCAGCAGAAAATCGGTGCCGCACTATGGCTCGGCACAAAAAAATCCAGAGCGTTGCAAAAATCTCACAGTGGGCGCTGCGGCAACTGATTTTTCCCCATGCCGCGTTTGTTTGCACGGTGCGTGGCGAGCTCGCGCGTGGGAATTGGCCACGTACAGCGCGATCTACATCGTCCTGCGTGGCGCGGTCTCCAGCAACTGCTGCAGCTCGCGCTTCCAGAACCTCGCCATGCCCGTGGTGCCGTGGCCACGGGTGTCTTCGCTGGCCGGAACGAGGTAAAGCCGGCCGTTCTTCACGCGCTTGAGCTCGCGCTCGGTAATTCCGGTTTCCGGTGGGTTGCGCTCATCGTCGGCGGAATTGATCGCCAAAAGCGTGGCCCGGATCCGTTCGAGCTCCGGCAACGGATCGTAGTCGCCCGAGGACTCCCACTGATAGAGGAAGTCGTTGGCGTCAGCGGGGGCCGCCGCCGCCAACCGTTCGTCGAGCATCTTGTCGGCCTTTTCGCGCGTCGGCGCCAGCTTCTGGTAAGCGAGTGTTCCGCCGCTGGTCGCGATGGCGAAGAATGCGCTGGCCCAGCGCAACGAACGCGGCTGGCTGGTGTAGTTGCCATTGTTCCATTCCGGGTCGTTGCGGATCATCTCGATCATCATCCGCCGCAGCATCCAGTTGCGGCTCGCCATCGGCGTGGGTTGCGACGCCATCGGCACCAGAGCGTCCATGAAGTCGGGATATCTTTCGCCCCAAAGCCACGTCTGCATGCCGCCCATCGAATTGCCGAGCACGAGGCGCAAACGCCGGATGCCGAGCCCCTCGGTCACGAGCCGGTATTGGGCCTCGACCATGTCGTCATAGTTGTACTTCGGAAACTTCGTCCGCAGACCATCGGATGGCTTGGACGATTTGCCGGTCCCGATCGCGTCCGGCAGGATGACGAGATACTTGCTCGCATCCAGCGGCTGGCCGGAGCCGAATAGTTCGCCCGCGAAGGCGGGCGTCAGCATGCTCGCTCCCGAACCCCCCGTACCGTGGAGGATCAGCACCGGATCTCCGGACGGGTTGCCGACGGTTCTGTAGTGCAGCCGCAGCTCGGGCATGACTTCGCCGGTGTGAAAGCGAAAGTCGCGCGCGACCCAGTCGCCCTCTGTCGGTGCTGGATAATCGGCAGCCAAGGCCCATACCGATGTGAGCGTGAACGCAAGCACTCCCGCCATGCGGATGACGATGTTGTTCATGGGTTCACTCCCCCAACGCGAGGATTCGCCGAAGCACGCGCATTGCCGCTATTCAAAGACTTGCTGCGGCCGGTAAACGCAGGATGAGGCTACCTCACTTGCGCATAGGCGCGGAAGGGGAGGTCTAGGAATCTGGCTCCGCCTGGCATCAATCGCGCAGCAGCTTGTCGAGCGTGATCGGCAAATCACGCACGCGCTTGCCGGTGGCGTGATAGACCGCATTCGCGATCGCCGCCGCGGTGCCGACAATGCCGATCTCGCCCACGCCCTTGATGCCGAGCGGATTGATCTCGTCATCCTTCTCTTCGACGAAGATCACGTCGATGGCATGCACGTCGGCGTTCACCGGCACATGATAGTCGGCGAGGTTGTGGGTCATGAACCGCCCGAAGCGGTTGTCGGTTAAGGTCTCCTCGTGCAGCGCCATCCCGATGCCGCCCACGACGGCGCCGAGAATCTGGCTGCTTGCGGTCTTCGGATTGAGGATGCGGCCGGCCGCCACCGCGCTGACCACGCGCGTGACCCGGATGACGCCAAGCTGCGCGTCGACCTTGACCTCTGCGAACACCGCCGAGTGCGTGTAGTGCGCGTATTTGCTTTTTTCATTCGGCGCAGCGCTCGCTTCTTTCTCGATCCGGTCAGCTTTGCCAGCCCGCATGGCGTCGGCGACCGAGACCTCCCGGCGCTCGTCATCCTTGCGCCGAATCTTGCCTTCGGCGAGCACCACATCGTCCAGCGTGGCGCCGGCGAGCGGCGATCCCGGCATCTTCTGCGCCAGGGCGAGAAGCTCCTTCTGTATCCCTCGACAGGCGGCGAGAATGGCGCAGCCGACCGACGAAGCGGTGAACGATCCGCCCTCCACCGGCGCATCCGGCAATGTGGAGTCGCCGAGCTTTGCCGTCACGTTTTCCAGCGGCACGCCCAGCATCTCGGCGGCGAGCTGGGTCATTATTGTATAGGTCCCCGGCCCGATATCGGCGGTCGCGCTGGCCACCTCGACGCTGCCGTTGGCGGTCAGCACCGCCTTCGCGCTCGCCTTCACCTGCATCGCTTCCCAGATGCCGGTCGCCATGCCCCAACCGACCAGCTCGTTGCCGTCGTGCATGGAGCGCGGCTGCGGATTGCGCTTGGACCAGCCGAATTTTTCCGCGCCCTGCCGATAGCATTCCCGCAACTGCTTGCTGCTATAAGGCAGATCTTCGATCTGGTCCTTGTCGGAATAGTTGATCAGCCGCAGCTCGAGCGGATCGATCTTGGCGGCGTAGGCAAGCTCATCCATGGCGCACTCGATGGCGTAGAGGCCCTCGGCTCCGCCGGGCGCGCGCATGTCGCAGGGGGTGTTCTGATCGAGCTTGACGAGCGTCTGGCCGAGTTCGGCGTTGGCGCAGCGGTAGAGCTGGCTCGACCAGGTGACGAAATGCCGTTGGAAATCCTCGAACTGCGAGGTCATGGCGAAGGCGTGGTGCCGGAACGAGGCGAGACGGCCGTCGCCATCGGCTGCGAGCGCCATCTCGTGCACGACGGCGGAACGATAGCCGAGCGTGAACATCTGCTGGCGGGTGAGGTTCACCCGCACCGAGCGCTTGAGCGCGCGCGCCGCCAGCACGGCGAGCGGCAACTGATATTGCGGACGTAACCCTGATCCGAATGCGCCGCCGACGTAAGGGGACAGGACGCGTATCTGGTCGCGCGGAATTTTCAGCGCGCCGGCCACGTAGTTCCAACTGTTCTGCGCCCCCTGCGTCTTGTCGTAGACCGTCATGCGGTCGTCGCCTTCCCACACGACCGTGGTAGCGAACGTCTCCATCGGATTGTGGTGCTCGACCGGCATGCGATATTCGACTTTCACCTGCACGGGCGCCGGCTCGAACGCCCGTGCGGCATTGCCGCGCGCGACGGACGGCTTGGAGCGACTGGAGCGCTCGATCTGCGCTTCGAAGTCGGTGACATGCGCCTCCTGCTGGTATTCGATCCGAACCAGTGAAGCCGCGAAGCGCGCGATCTCGAACTCTTCGGCCACGACCAGCGCCACCGGCTGGCCGTTGAAGAAGATCCGGTCGTTATAGAGCGGGCGCAATGGCGAACCGTCCGGCGCGACCTCGTCCTTGTAGTTCTCGTCCGAGGACGCGAGCGCGGGCCGATGCTCGTGCGTGAGCACGTCGAGCACACCGTCGACTGCAAGCGCGTCCGCGGCATCGATGCGCCTGATCCGGCCTTTGGCAATGGAGGATGTGACCACGAAACCGTGCGCGAGACCGGGTATGTTGAATTCCGCGGCGTATTTCGCGGCGCCTGTAACCTTCGCGCGCCCATCGACGCGCGACGTGGGCTTGCCGAGATAGCTGGTGGCAGTCATGGCCTTTGGCCCTCACTTGATCCGCTTGTCCGCTTGCGATTGCGGGGTGCCGTGCGCTGCCTGAGTGAGCGCACGCACGATGGCGCGCCGCGCCAGCTCGATCTTGAAATCGTTATGGCCGAAGCCGCGCGCGTCTCGCAGCACGGTGTCGGCGGCGCGCTGGAAGTTCTCCGTTGTTGGCGCCGCTCCATTGAGCCCCGCCTCGGCCTCGGGATCGCGCCAAGGCTTGTGCGCCACGCTGCCGAGCACGAGCCGGGCCTCCTTGATCGTGCCGCCCTCCATATCGAGCCCGACCGCGACCGACACGAGCGCGAACGCATAAGACAGGCGATCGCGGATCTTCAGATAGGTGTAATTGCGGGCGAAGCCTTTCGGCGGCAACTCGATGGCCGTGATGATCTCGTCCGGCCGCAGATTGCTGTCGGTCTGCGGCGTATCGCCCGGCAGGCGATGGAAGTCGGCGAACGCGATGCTGCGTTCGCTATCCCGGCCGGTCGTTACAACGCGCGCCTCGAGGGCCGCGAGCGCTACGCACATGTCCGAGGGATGCGTGGCGATGCAATGCTCGCTCGTCCCCAGGATGGCGTGCCCGCGGTTGATGCCGTCGATCGCCGAGCAGCCGCTGCCCGGCTCGCGCTTATTGCACGGCGTGGTCGTATCGTAGAAATAGGAGCAGCGCGTTCGCTGCAGGAGATTGCCCCCGGTCGAGGCCATGTTGCGCAATTGCGCCGAGGCCCCGGCAAGGATCGCGCTGGCGAGCAAGGGATAGCGCGCCTCGATCTGCGGGTGATAAGCGAGATCGCTGTTGGGAACGAGTGCGCCGATGCGCAAGCCGCCGTCGCGGGTCTCCTCGATCTTGCCCAGCGGAAGGTGGGTGATGTCGATCAGCCGCGACGGGCGCGCGACGTTCTCCTTCATCAGGTCGATCAGATTGGTGCCGCCGGCGATGAATTTTGCGGCCGGGTCCGCTGCGATCTGGTGCACGGCGTCGGCGACGTCGCTCGCGCGTGTATACTCGAAATTGTTCATCGTGCCGTCTCCCCGGACGTCTCGGCGACGTTGCCGAGCATGACCTCTTCGATGGCGGCCACGATGTTGGGATAGGCGCCGCAGCGGCAGATGTTGCCGCTCATCAACTCGCGGATTTCGTCGGGCGTCCGTGCCTTGCCTTCAGCGATGAGGCCGGCGGCGGAACAGATCTGGCCGGGGGTGCAGTAGCCGCATTGGAAGGCGTCATGCTCGATGAAGGCCTGCTGCAACGGATGAAGCGCATTTCCCTGCGTCAGTCCTTCGATGGTCGTGACCTGCGCCCCCTCCTGCATGACTGCCAGGGTGAGGCACGAATTGATCCGTCGGCCATCGACCAGAACCGTGCAGGCGCCACATTGACCGTGGTCGCAGCCTTTTTTTGTCCCGGTGAGATCGAGATAGAGCCTCAGCGCGTCGAGCAGCGTGGTCCACGGTGCGATCGTCAATTTGCGCTCCACCCCGTTGACGCGAAGCGCGACCGTCATTTTGGCCGGTCGGGCAAATCTTTCTGGTTCGCTGCGTGCCCCTGAGGATGGTCGAGCCATGGGATTTCTCCGGAGAGGGTGGCGTTCGGGACATTCGAGCGCCGACATCGGTATGTGGACGAGAAGACTTGCGGATTCCGAATTTCGGCGGGCGGCAGACGCGTGCGCGGTGCTTGCCGACATCGATTAACGGAGGGGTTGTTGAACTTGTTCCAAACTGACGTGAGCAAAACTGACCGAGCAAAAAATGCGCCAAGCGATGTCCGTGGCCACGAGCATGCCCGCGTCGGCCTGTCGCATCTTCGCCCGCATGTACGCTGCCCCCGGATAGCGACTCGTGGCCCCGCCGCCACGGGCGGCATTGCGCCTGCACCGTAGTGCAAGGGCACTTGACGAGCTTTGGCCAGCTTGCGGTCATTGTTCCAATCTTGCGCAGTCGGAGCCACCATCGACGCAACGACTAGTGCCCCGAACCCGAAGTTCGCGCATGTCGTGCCGCGCATTCGACCGCGAACTTCGGGTTCAAAAAGGGGCACTAGAATCATAGAGTTGCTAGTGGTCCTCGATTCCGAAGTTCGCAAACGAGGGTGCCGCACAAATGATGCGAACTTCGGAATCGGACCACTGCAGCCGACGCGACCGAAGACCGCGGCGTGATCAATTCAGCGCAAGTGGATGGCGAGCCAAACGGTCGGCTCGGCTTTCGCCGTCCATATGACGCGGTGGGTACGATGGGCGGGGATCAGGAGGTGGTCGCCGGGACGAAGATCGCGCTCGCCTTCGCCCTCAATCCACAAGCCGGCCGACCCGCGCAGCAGCAGGACCCACTCGTCGTGGTCCTGATTGTACGGTGCGTCCGCCGGTGTCGATTGGCCCGTCGAGACGATCCGCTCGATGCGTACGCCCTCCCGCGCGAGCAACTCGGTGAAGATCTCCCGCTCCGCTCGAGCGGGAAGGTCGTCGAACAGATTGATCATGGGCCGGGGGCCCCCAGTGGCGGCCACTTCAGTTGATAGCGCGCGCCACCAAGTCCGCAAGCCGGTTCATGTCCGGGCGGTTATCGTTTCCATCTGCTGCGCCGTCGCAAGCGCAGGTGAGCGCGGGCCATCGGGCTGACCAAGCCGCGAATCCCGGCACAGCCGCGCTGATGTGTTACCGCGGCTGCCCGGTCGGTCGTTTGGGCGGCGGGTGCCGACGCTTGTCAGTACTTGTGTCGCACGCGCCCGTATCGACCGGATCCGTCGCCCGTCAGGCTCGCGAGAGCCCGCATGTCCGGCATGCCACCCGGACTGGTGAACGAGTCACCGCCGCCCGGCATCATCCCCGACATCATGGGACCGACCATTTGCATCATTTGGTTCATGCGTCGCTTGCCGATCTTGCGCGTCATGGTCTCCATCATCGGGGCAAGCTGCTCGAGCATCGGGGCAAACTGCTCGATCATGGGCGCAAATTGAGCCATCTGGTTGCCGGCGCCTTCGTATTGGGCGTGCGCCGGGGCGGAGGCGAAAGCGAAGGTCGCCAGGATCGTCAGGGGGCAGGCCAGCTTGGTAAGGGTGCTCATCGCACTTTTTCCTTGTGGTTCGGGATGATGAGTGGGGGGCTCATTTCATTCACCCCCGGCGGCTTAGGCGACGTCGCCCGCCCGGGCTGTGATGGCCATCACATTTTTCCCGCTATGCGCTGCCGGCATGCTGGCGCATGTGCTGACCTGCGGTCGGGGGTTCCATCGAGCTCTTGCGAGGCGAAGGAGTCGCCGGCTGTCGCCAATCAATGTGGCCGCAAGAGCTCGGGCGGATGCCACACGACCGTCCGCTTGCCGTTCTTGAACACGGCGAGCGGCTGCGCGATTTCAGCGATCGCCTGTTCCGGTTCTTGCGCGCCAATGATCACGACATCGGCGGGACTGCCGACGGCGAAGCCGTAGTCCTTCAAATTGAGCAAACGTGCGGACATGTTCGTCAACATGTCGAAGCACTTGCGCAGCTCTTGCGGCCCATCGATCTGAAGCACGTTGGCATAGAGATTGGCCATGCGAATGAGCGAGCAGTCCCCGTAGGGGGTCGCGGGATTGAGAATGTTGTTGGAGGACAGCGAACACTTGACGCCGTGCTCGACCAGCAGATTGGCGTCGGCTACGCCGCGCACGACGGCATGATCCTGGTGCCGGCCCATGAGAAAGAGGTCAGTCGTCGGCAGCACGGTGACCGCGATGCCGGTATCGGCCAGGCTGCGCGCCAGCGCCGCAACCTCGGCCGGCGGCAGGAGCGACAGCTTGGCCATGTGGCCGACCACGACGCGCCCGCCGCGCTGATATTTTTCCGTGAGCTCGCGCACGAGGTGGATGTTCATGGCGTCGGGGGTGGGGCCGACGTCGAGGTGCATGTCGATGTCGACGTCGAACTCGCGCGCCAATTCGAAGATACGGCGGATCTGGCCGGCTTCGTCGCTGTCATAGCGCGGCGCGCCGCCGATCACCTTGGCGCCGCGCTTCAATCCTTCGATCAGCAGTTCTTCCGTCCCCGGATAGCTGATCAGTCCTTCCTGCGGGAAGACGCAGATTTCGATATCGATCGCCCACTTGTAATCGGCGATCAGCGACTGCACCCCATTGAAACCGCGCATGCCGATGCCGGGATCGACCTCGACCTGCGTGCGCATGCGGGTCGTGCCGTGCTTGATGCACTCTTCGAGCGTGCGCTCGGCGCGCATGCGCACGTCCTCGACCGACATGCTCTTCTTCAGGGGCGCGACGCCCTTGACGGGGCTCAGTTGGCTGCGCTCCTGCGGCGCGCAACGGTAGATGATGCGCGACTTGTCGAGATGGATGTGGGTTTCGATCAGGCCGGGGCAGGCGAGATTGCCGTGGGCGTCGTAGACCTCGGTTTCGGCGGAAATGCTGCGGCCGACGGCAGCGATGTGGCCACGTTCAATGCCGATATCCAATGGCCCGTCTGAGAGACGGTCGAACAGGCGCGCGTTGCGGATGATAAGATCCAGGACTCTGCACTCCGATCGGGCGGGCGCACGTCGCGTGCGCTGTCCGCTGACGTTATTCGGCTTTGATATTGGCGGCCTTGATCAGCGGCCACCACTTTTCAATCTCGGCCTTGTGATGAGCCGCCAGCGCCTCTGCCGATTGCTGCTCACGCGGCGGAATCTCTTGGCCAAGGCCGGCGAGCCGCTCGCGCACGATTGGATCGGCGAGCGCATCCATGGCGGCCGCCGTCAGCTTGCGGATGGCCTCCGGCGGCGTCCCCTTGGGCACCCACATTCCATACCACGTGGAGATATAGACCCCGGGCGCACCGGCCTCGTCGACGGTAGGGATATCGGGCGCCGCCGATAGCCGGCTGTTGGATGTGACGGCATAGGCTTTCACGCGTCCGCCGCGCACATGCGGGAGTGCCGTGATGGCCTGATCGAAGGTCAGATCGATGTGTCCAGCCACCAAGTCGCGCATGATCTCGGAGGAGCCGGCGCGATACGGCACAAACTGGAATCGGGTGCCGGTGACATTCTGGAAGTAGACGCCGCTCACGTGTTGTCCGGAGCCGGGTCCGGCCGTGCCCTGCGTCGCCTTGTCCGGATTAGCCTTGAGCCAGGCAATGAGCTCTTTGAGGTCGCCCGCCGGCAGATCTTTGCGTGCCACCACCACATAAGGGTTGCTCGGCAACCGGGCGACCGGCTCGAAATCCTTCAGCAGGTCGAACGGCAGCGTGTAGATCGCTCCGTTCACGACGTGCGAAGGCCAATTGCCGATGCTGACGGTATAGCCATCGGGAGCGGCGCGCGCGGCGCGGATGACGCCAATCGTGCCCGACGCGCCGGTCACATTCTCGATGACAACCGGCTGGCCGAGCGACGTCCGCATGGCCTCGCTCAGGGTACGGGCCAGGGTATCGACGGGGCCGCCGGCGCCGAACGGCACGATCAGGGTGATCGGATGCGACGGATACGGCTGCGCCAGCGCGGCGCTCGCGAATGCCAAAGCCGCAAAGGCCAAGCACACAGATTGCTTTCTCACATTCAACCCCACGTGGTTGCAGGCACAGCGATAGCGGAGTTCTCGACCCGACCTTGCCCCGCAAGCGCCTCGGCGAGCCGCGCTCCGGTGAGATCGAGCGTAACCGGCTCCAACGCGCCGCTGTGCTTGGCGACGAACCCGATGATGTCGGCGGCAGCGTAGCCCGCCGCGCGCAGCGCGGCGACGCAACGCTCCGCCTCGCGGAGCGGCACCGCCGCGAGCAACCCGCCCGAGGTTTGCGGATCGAACAGCAGCGGGTAGAGCGGATGCTTCGCGACTGTTTCGAGCTCTCCGATGGCACGGCGCAAGCGCACGTTCTGCGGCTGCAATGATGAGAAGATGCCGAGCCCCACCGTCTCTCGCGCGCCGTCGAGCAGCGGCACGCGCTCGATCGCGACGGTCACGTCGACCTGCGAGGCGCGCACCATCTCGACCAGGTGGCCGAGGAGACCGAATCCCGTCACGTCGGTCGCGGCATGAACGCCGTGCCGACGAAGAATTTCCGCTGCCCGACGGTTCGATTGGATCATGTGCGCGATCGCCGCCATCACCCAACGAGCCTTCGCCTTGCCCCGCATGTCGGCGGCGAGCAAGGT
>JBKPUA010000408.1:0-6257 GCA_046735815.1 Pseudomonadota bacterium | reverse complement strand
GAGCGAGCCGCCCAGGATCAGGTTCTCTTCGACCGTCAGGCTCGCGAAGATCTGCCGGCCTTCCGCCACCTGTCCAATCCCCAGCTCGCAGGTTCGGTTGGAATCGGACCCACCAATGTCGACCCCATCGAAGCGGATCCGCCCGGAGCTCGGCTTGAGCATGCCGGCGATGGTGCGGATCAGCGACGTCTTGCCCGCACCGTTCGAGCCGATGACGGTCACCAGGCTGTTGCGCGGGACCTCGAGCGTCACTCCGTTCAAGGCGCGGGCCTCGCCGTAGCAGACCTCGAGCTCGCTCACTTCGAGCAGCGCCCTCACGCAAGCCTCGCCTTGCTGCCAAGATAGCTCTCGATGACGCGCGGATCGGAGCCGACCTGCGCCGGCGTCCCCTCGGCGATCTTCTCGCCGTGGTGCAGGACGATCACGCGATCGGCCAGCGCCATGACCACGCGCATGACGTGCTCGATCAGCAGAATGGTGATGCCGCTGGCGCGCAGCTCGCGCACGACGGAGGCCACGCGGTCGCTCTCCACCGGCCGCAAGCCGGCCATCACTTCGTCGAGCAGGAGCAGCCGCGGCCGCGCCGCGATGGCGCGGGCAAGCTCCATCAGCTTGCGCTCGGGCAGCGTGAGCGTATGCGCGGGCGCGTTCTCCTTGTGATGCAGGTCCACGCGGCTGAGCGCCTCGTGCGCGGCCGTGGCCGCCGCCGCCACGTCGGCGGTGCGCGCGAAGGCACCGATCATCGCGTTTTCGAGCACGGTCATGTGCCGCATCGGCCGCACGATCTGGAAGGTGCGGATTATCCCGAGCGCCGCGACCCTCTCCGGGGCCAGGCCGGTTGTCGGCCGTCCCTCGAATTCTATCGCGCCGGAGGTGGGCGCGAGCGCCCCGGCAATCAGGTTGAAGCAGGTCGTCTTGCCCGCGCCATTGGGACCAATGAGCGCGACGATCTCGCCGGCCGCAACGTCGAAGGTCACGTCCCTGACCGCCACCAAGCCGCGGAAGGCCTTGGTGAGACCTTCGACGCGCAACATCAGGCCAGCTCCCGCGGTCGCACGATCCGCACCAGCCTCGGCCAGATCCCGTCGGGCAGGAACGCGATCACCGCCAGAATGACAGCGCCATAGGCGAACGTGTTGATGCCGTAGAAGCCTATTCTCTGGCCGAGAACATTCGACAGCTCCATGAGCGGCACCACGAAGAAGGCGCCCAGCACCGAGCCGAACAGGGACCCGAGCCCGCCGATGATCGGCGCGATCAGGATCTCGATCGACATGCGCAGCCCCATGACGGTGTCGGGAAAAAGGCTCCCTTGCATCAGCCCGAACAATCCGCCGCCCAGCCCAGCCAAAGCCGCGCTGATCGCGACCACGACGATCTTGCAGCGCAGCGCCGGTACGCCCATCGCGCGTGCCGCAGCCTCGTCCTCGTTGAGGCTGCGCCACCAATAGCCCCAGCGCGACGCCATCAAGCGGGCGAGCAGCAGATAGGCGAACGCGGTCACGGCGAGAAAGGCGAAGTAGAAGAATTGCGTGCCGCCGCGCAGCGTCACCCACCACTTGTTGCTGTCCGGGTTGATCGCGCGCAGGAACAGGCCGCCAGTGTCGCCGACGAATTCCCAATTGTCGAACAGCACGCGAACGAGCTCCGCGACGGCGATCGTCAGCAGCGCGAACTGGATGCCGCGGATGGAGAAGCGCGTACCGAGCCAGGCCATGGCGCCGCCGGCGAGCGCCGCGAGCGCAGAGCCTGCCGGGATCGCGAGCCACGGGCTGATCCCACTGCGCTCGGTCAGAACCGCCGTGGTGTAGGCGCCGAGGCCGAGGAACAACGCATGACCGAGCGAGAGCAGGCCCGCGCTCATCATCAGATTCCAGGTCAGGCCCATGAACGCGTAGAAGAAGACCAGTGTGAGCAGGCTCTGCCAAAATGGGTCGAGCAGTGGTCCGACGAGCGCGAGCGCGGCGAAAAATCCCAGCGCCGGCCATTGCGACGGCCGCCGCAACGTCATGTGCGCTCCTGCTCGCCGAACAGGCCGTTGGGGCGCAGTAGGAGAACGAGGATCAGCAGCGCGTAGGAGAACGTCGTTTTCAACGCCGGCGAAATAAGCACGGCGGCGACCGCCTCCGCCAGACCGATGAGCACGCCGCCGAGCAGCGCCCCGGTCAGGCTGCCGAGCCCGCCGACGATCACGATAATGAACGCAATCAACGTGAAATCAGTCGCCAGGAAAGGCTGGGTGTCGAACATCGGCGAGATCAGCGTGCCTGCCGCGCCGGCGCAGGCCATGCCGATGCCCGCCGTGACGGCATAGACGTTGCGGACGCGAATGCCGATCACCTCGGCGCCGACCAGATTGTCCGCGGCGGCACGGATCGACCTGCCCAAGGTCGAGTTTTGCAGGAACAGCACCAGCGCGCCGATCAGCACCAGCGCGCCGAGCGCCGCCTGGGTGCGCACCACGTCGAGCCGAAGCGGCCCGATGCCATAGGAGCGCAGCATGTCGGCGCTCTGGATCGGCCGCGGATCGGGCCCGAACAGGACGAGATGCAGGCCTGTAATGATGAGCGCGAATGCGATGAACAGAATGAACTGGGCATGCTGGGGACGATCGATGAAGGCGTTGACGATTCCCCGTTGCAGGGCATAGCCGATCGCAAACAACAGCAGCGCCGAAAACGGCGCCAGCGCCCATGGCGGTAACTGCGTTGCCAGCCATAGGCCGTAGCCGGCATACATGCCGATCACCACCATCTCGCCGTGCGCGAAATTGACGATGCGCATAACGCCGAAGATGATCGTCAGGCCGAGCGCGATCAGCGCATAGACCACGCCGATCAATGCTCCGCTCGCCAGCACATTGAGGTAGAGGGCGGTCACGGTGCGGTGTGCCTGCGCGGGCTAGTGGTCCGATTCCGAAGTTCGCATCATTGTGCGGCACCGGCGTTTGCGAACTTGGGAATCGAGGACCACTAGCAACTCCATGATTCTAGTGCCCCTTTGAACCCGAAGTTCGCGGTCGAACTCGCAGCACGATGTGCGCGAACTTCGGGTTCGGGGCACTAGGTCGGTCGTCTCAGCGCCGATCGAATGGAACAAGCGGAAAGATCGCTTTCGCCTCGCGGGCGTCCTGCGGCGCAACGACCACCGGCTTGCCGTTCTGGTTCTGCAGCATGACGCCGCCGATATTCGGGTTCTGGCCCTTCTCGTCGAACCGGATCGGCCCGCCATAGATGATGTGATCGCTGATATTGGTCGCCTTGAGCGCGGCGTGGATGGCGGCGGGCTCGGGCGAGCCCGCCCGCTTGATTGCGTCGGCGGCGATCTCCACCGCCTCGAATGCAAAGCCGACGTTGAGATCGAAGCGGTCTCCGGTCTCGCTCTCGAACCGGCGAACGATCTCCTGGCTGCGCTTCTTGGTCGGATCGTACCAGGGAACGCACGACATATAGCCGTCACCATACTTGCCGAGCGCGTCGGTAAAGGCCTTCTCGTACGGTCCCGGGCTGCCGGGACTGATGATGCCCATCGGCGACCAGTTCTGCTTGACCATCTCCCGCACGATCAGGATCGCGTCGTTGACGCGCGTCACCGGCATCAACAGGTCCGCGCCCACCGCCTTGGCCTTGGCCACCTCGACCGAGAGATCGCGTGCCCGCACGTCATAGGAGATCCGATCGAGGATCTTGATCGGGACCTGCATGCGATCCCACAGCAGGTCGACGCCCTTGACCACGCCCTGCCCGAACGTGTCGTTGACGTGGAGGAGCACGGCGGTCTTCGGCTCGATGCCGGTCGCCGCGCCGAGCTCCTTGATACGCGTCACCGCGTTCGCCACCAGCGCGGTCGCCGGAGGAAAATTGCGGAAGATCTGGGTGAAGCCCTGCTCGGTGATTTGCGGCGCGGACGCGATGTTGATCAGGAACGGGATCTTGGCCGCTTCGGCGGCTTGCGCCACCGAGATCGTGCTGCCGGAATCGTTGGTGCCGATCAACAGCGTGCAGCCTTCGCGGATCATCCGCTCGGCCACGACCCGACCGTTCTCCGGCTTCGATTCCGCGTCGCCATAGAGGAACTCCATCGGCGGGCCCCCCGCTTCCCGCACGATCTTGGCGCCGAACTCGTTGCCCTTGCGGGTCTGCTGGCCCATGAAGGCCTGCACGCCGCTGAGATAGAGAATGACACCGATCTTGACCGGCGCTTGCGCCGAGGCTTTTCCCGGCAAGAAGCTTGCACCCAGCGCGGCCGCCCCGGTGGTGAGAGCGCGACGGCGCGTGATCATCTTGTACGTCATGGCAACAGCTCCTTATTCGCAATGATGTCGGTGTCGGATCGGGCGGCGGACTTGGGCGCATGGCCGCGCATCTGTGCGAGCACATCCTCGATCGCTTGCACGATCGAGAGATAGCCGGTGCAGCGGCAGAGGTTGCCGGCGAGCTCGCTCTTGATGCGCTCGCGGCTGGCGTCGGGCAGTCTGGTGACGATGTCGTAGGCGGTGGCGAGCATTCCCGGCGTGCAAAACCCGCATTGCAGCGCATGGCGCAGGTTGAACGCGCGCCGGATCGCCGCCATCACGGCGTCGCCCGCATATCCCTCCACGGTCCTCACCTGCGCGCCATCCGCTGCGGCTGCAAGCGTGATGCAGGAGCGGACCGGCTTGCCGTCCAGCAGCAATGTGCAGGCGCCGCACACGCCGTGCTCGCACCCCACGTGAGTGCCGGTCAGCAGGCATCGCTCGCGCACGAAGTCGGCTAATGACACACGGTCATCGATAGTGCACGAAAGCATTTCGCCATTGACGCGAACGGCCACCGTTCTCATGGCGCCACCCCGCGCACGGCGCGGCGGACGATCGCGCGGTGCAAGCTAGAATCCTCGGCGACGACCCGCAGCGAGTCGAGATCGGCATTGATGGCGTCGTCGATCGGCTTCTTGGCGTCCTCGCGTGCCAGTGCGACTTCGGTTTGCGGCAGGCGCGCGGGCGGCTCTGACCGCCGCGCCAGCACCACGCGGCAGCAGTCGCGACTGCGATCAACCACGACGACTGCCATGGACTCCGCGAAGTCGCCGGGCTTGCGGGCGAATTTGGCGTATCCCCAGCGGGCGCCTACGGCCAGGCGCGGAATGCGAATGACTGAGATCGCTTCGCCGGCCGACATCGCGGTGCTCAATGGCCCGGTGATGAATTCATCGATCGCGAGCACGCGTTCGCCGCCATGCCCGCGCAACGCGATGCGGGCGCCGAGCGCGAGCATGGTCGCAACCCAATCGGCGGCCGGATCGGCATGGGCGAGGCTGCCGCCGATCGTGCCCCGGTTGCGCACCGCGCGGTAGGCAATGCCGCGGGCGACGTGCTGCATCAGGCCGCGGGTTGCGTCCGGGATCTCGCCGTCTTCGATGCGGGCATGCGTCACACATGGCCCGACCACGAGCTCCCCGCCGTCGAGGACGCCGCGGCCAAGCTCGTCGATGTGGCTGATGTCGATCAGACGCTTGGGCGAAGCAAGCCGCAGGTTCAGCATCGGGCCGAGCGATTGCCCGCCGGCGATGATCCGCGCCTCCTCCGCCGCGTTGGCCATGAGCTCGATCGCATGATCGAGCGAGCGGGCGCGCATATAGTCGAGCGGGCAGGGCTTCATCGTCGAGTATCCCGGCGCGCGGCGGCGATCGCGCCACGCACGCGGCGAGCGGTGACCGGCGTCTCGAAAACGGCCGCGCCCAGCGGCCGCAGCGCATCGTTCACCGCGTTGACGATCGCCGCCGGCGGACCGATGGCGCCGTTCTCGCCGATCCCTTTCATTCCGAACGCGGCGAACGGCGACGGAGTCTCCATGAACGCGAGCTTGAGGTCCGGCATCGACGGCGCAGCCGGCGCGGTATAGTCCGCGAGCGTGGTCGCGGTGGGCTGGCCCAGCTCGTCGTAAGTTGATTCCTCGTACAGCGCATTGCCGAGACCGTTGGAGAAGCCGCCGACGATCTGCCCTTCGACCAGCAACGGGTTCGCGCGCGTGCCGCAGTCCGCCACGATCGCGTAGTCGAGAATTTCGACGCCGCCGGTCTCCGGATCGACCGCAACGACTGCCGCATGCGCGGAATAGGCAAAGACGCCGGGATCATGCGGCTTGTGGCCGGCGGTTGCCGTCAGACCCGTCGGGTCCATCCCATCCGGCAGCTCCTCGGGATGGTGATACCAGGCGCGGCCGACGGCGGCGAATTCGACATTTCCCCGCGGTCCGATCACGCGGCCGTTGCGAATC
>JBKPUA010000407.1:0-4872 GCA_046735815.1 Pseudomonadota bacterium | reverse complement strand
CGAGGTGTTGACCGACAACCGCAACCGCACCGCCGGCGAAGTGCGCGCGACTTTCACCAAGTCCGGCGGAAATTTGGCTGAGACCGGCGCGGTCTCCTTCATGTTCGATCGCGTCGGCGTGGTCGAGTACGACGCCAAGGTGGCGAGCGCCGACGCCATGCTGGAGGCCGCGATCGAGGCCGGCGCCGAGGACGTCGTCTCGAGTGACGGTGGGCACGAAATCTACACCACGCAGGACTCGCTGGGCGAGGTGGCGAAAGCGTTGGAAGCGAAATTCGGCGAAGCGCGCAAAGCCGCGCTGGTATGGAAGCCGCAGAACATTGTGACGGTCAACGACGAACAGGGCGAGAAACTCTTCAAGCTGATCGAGACGCTCAACGAGCACGATGACGTCCAGAACGTCTACGCCAATTTCGAGGTCTCGGACGCGCTGATGCAGAAGCTCAGCGCGTAGACCTCGGCGGGCCGGCCGGCGACGACTCGCTGAGCCGGAAGCGGGGCGCGCGCGCCGAAACGGGCGGTGCTGCCGCCCTCACGCAGGTCGCCAGGGGCGCCTGCCCGGCGCGGCTCTTGCAATCCAAAGCGGGGAGAGCGGCGTGAGCGGCCTAGGCTCGCGCCGTCGGCGGGGCTATCAACGGGATCGCCATGCGCCGCCTGATTCGCATCCTCGGCATCGACCCCGGCCTGCGCCGCACCGGCTGGGGCGTGGTGGCGCTCGAGGGCAATCGCTTGAGCTTCCTCGCCTGCGGCTCGCTTGCGACCGACCAGAAGGCGGGGCTCGCCGCCCGGCTCGTCGTCATCTATGACGGCTTGCGGCGCGTGGTCGAGGAACACGCGCCGCACGAAGCCGCGGTGGAAGCGACCTTCGTCAACAAGGACGCCTCCGCGACGCTCAAGCTCGGCCAAGCCCGCGGCATCGCTATGTTGGTGCCGGCGATCGCCGGCGTTCCGGTCGCGGAATACGCTCCCAACCTGGTGAAAAAAACCATCGTCGGCGCCGGTCACAGTGAGAAGACGCAGATCCGCATGATGGTTGGGGTGTTGCTGCCGAAAGCCGATCCGCAGTCGGACGATGCCGCCGACGCGCTCGCGATTGCGGTGTGCCACGCGCATCATCGCCGCAGCACCTTGCTCAAGGCGGTGGCCGGTTGAGGGACCCTCATGATCGGCAAACTCAAAGGCATCATCGACAGCTACGGCGAGGATTTCATCGTTCTCGACGTCAACGGCGTGGGTTACCTCGTCCAGTGCTCCGCCCGCACGCTGCAGGAACTGCCCGGCGTGGCGCAGCCGGCGACGCTCTCGATCGAAACGCACGTGCGCGAGGACCAGATCAGGTTGTTCGGCTTTCTCACCGACGTCGAGCGCGAATGGTTTCGTTTGCTGCAGACGGTGCAGGGCGTCGGCGCCAAGGTTGCGCTCTCCGTGCTCGGGACCTTCAAGCCGGCCGACCTCGCCTCCGCCATTGCCATGCGCGACAAGGCGACGGTGGCGCGCGCTCCGGGCGTGGGCCCCAAGGTCGCCGAGCGCATCGTGACGGAATTGAAGGACAAGGCGCCGGCCTACGCCGCAGTCGATCCGGCGGTGATCAGGCTTTCGGGGGCGGTCGAAGACAGACGCGCGCCGCAGCCGATCGTCGACGCCGTCTCGGCGCTGATCAACCTCGGCTATGGACAGCCGCAGGCGGCCGCCGCCATCGCCGCCGCCGCGCGCAGCGCGGGCGAGGATGCCGACACCGCGCGGCTGATCCGGCTCGGTTTGAAGGAACTGGCGAAATGAGTTGGAGCGGTGCGCGATGCTGAGCGAGCGCGACCGGGAGCTGATCGCCGCGGCCAGCGAGGCGATCAAACGGCGTTACCGCTACGACTGGCAGGAAGTCGGCGCCGCGTTGCGCACGCGCGACGGACGCATTTATACCGGCGTCAATCTCGACGCCTATTTGGGCCGCATGGCGGTGTGCGCGGAGGGGGTGGCGCTCGGCCGGGCGGTGACCGATGTCGGCGAGACCGGAATCGAAACAATTGTGGCGGTGCGCCATCCCGATCCCGAGGAGCCCGATCAGGAGATCGCGGTGGTGTCGCCGTGCGGGAGCTGCCGCGAGCTGATCTGGGATTATGATCGTAACGCCCGCGTCATCGTCCCCAGCGCCGACGGCCCGGTGGTCGCCGGCATCCGCGAATTGCTGCCGAACAAATACAGCCGCGAGCGCACGCTGTGAGGATACGTCGTTGAGCCCGACACCCCGCCGCCTGGTGACCGCCGAGCGCCGCGATGACGATGACGCCGCCGACGGCTCGCTGCGCCCGCAGCGGCTTGCCGAGTTCATCGGCCAGCAGCAGGCGCGCTCGAACTTGTCGGTGTTCATCGAGGCGGCGCGGACACGGCGCGAGCCGCTCGATCATGTGCTGTTCGTCGGTCCGCCGGGCCTGGGCAAGACCACGCTCGCGCAGATCGTGGCGCGCGAGCTCGGGGTCAATTTCCGCGCCACCTCGGGCCCCGTGATTGCCAAGGCCGGCGATCTCGCCGCGCTGCTGACAAACCTCGAAGAACGCGACGTGCTGTTCATCGACGAGATTCACCGGCTCAACCCGGCGGTGGAGGAGATCCTTTATCCCGCCATGGAGGATTTTCAGCTCGACCTGATCATCGGCGAGGGACCGGCCGCACGCTCGGTCAAGATCGACTTGGCGAAGTTCACGCTGATCGGCGCGACCACGCGGGCGGGTCTCATCACCAATCCGTTGCGTGACCGCTTCGGAATTCCGGTGCGGCTCAGTTTTTACTCCGTGGGCGAGCTCGAAGCGATCGTCAACCGCGGCGCGCGCGTCCTCGGCATCGGTATGACCGCGGACGGGGCGAACGAGATCGCGCGCCGCGCGCGGGGTACGCCTCGCATCGCTGGGCGGCTGTTGCGCCGGGTGCGCGACTTTGCGCTGGTCGCCGGCGCGAACGCGATCGACCGCGCCTCCGCCGACCGCGCTCTCATTGAACTCGAGGTCGACGCCGCGGGTCTCGACGCCATGGACCGGCGCTACCTCACGATGATCGCGGAGAACTACGGCGGCGGTCCGGTCGGAATCGAGACCATCGCGGCGGCGCTGTCGGAGCCGCGCGACGCGATCGAGGAAATCATCGAGCCGTTCCTGATCCAGCGTGGATTCCTGCAGCGCACGCCGCGCGGTCGGCTGCTGACGTCGCATGCCTTCCGTCATCTCGGGCTCGCAGAGCCGCCGCGCGATCCCGCGCAATTCGGGCTGTTCGGCGAGGGACCGGAGAGCTAGAACGAGGCGGAGGCACGATGGCGTCGCAGACCACCATGCGTAAGACGATGGAGGGGGGATGTCACTGCGGCCGCGTGCGGTTCCGCGTCACGGCGGATCTCACGCGTGTGACCGATTGCAACTGCTCGATATGCAGCAAAAAAGGATTCCTGCATCTCATCGTGCCGCTGGAGCAATTCGAGCTCCTCAGCGGTAGGGACGACCTGACGACGTACGAGTTCAACACCAAGACCGCAAAGCACACATTCTGCAAACATTGCGGCATCCATCCGTTCTACGTGCCGCGCTCCGATCCGGACAAAATCGACGTCAATGTGCGCTGCCTCGACGATATCGATCTCGGCGCGGTCTCGACGAAACCGTTTGACGGCAAGCAGTGGGAGGCAGCGATGCGCGCCCGCGTGCCGTGGCGATGAACGCGCTCGACGGCGAACTGCGGGATGGCCGCCATGTGATGTCCGTTCGCGTCTACTACGAGGACACCGACTTTTCCGGCATCGTCTATCACGCCAACTACCTGCGCTTCATGGAGCGCGGCCGCACCAATCATCTGCGCCTGCTCGGCGCACATCATCGCGCGTCGTTTGAAGAGGCGAGCGCGGAGGCGCCGGGTTTTGCCTTCGTGGTGCGCTCGATGCGCCTCGAGTTCCTCAAGCCGGCGCGCATGGACGACGTGCTGGCGGTGGTGACTGCGCCGGAGGAGGTCAAGGGCGCCTCGATCACACTCAACCAGCGCATCCTGCGCGGGGATGAACTTCTGGTCGAGGCGCATGTGCGGGTCGCCTGTGTTTGCGAGGGGCGGGCGCGTCCCATTCCCAAGGGGCTGCGCACCGCCATGCGGGCCGACCGGGAGCGCATCGGCCGCGCCCTCATTCGGTAACCGTTAGTGCAGGAGGCGGCAGCTAAATTCGCAAAAGCGCGCCCTGCGCCCTAGTTTGGTCACCTTTGGCGGGACAGCCGGGAGCCTTGAGACCCGGGAAGGAGATGCCATGCCGTCCGGCGCGCCGCTTTCCATCTGGGATCTGTTCCAGAACGCGGATCTGGTGGTCAAACTGGTGATGGTCGGGCTGCTGGTGGCGTCGATCATGGTCTGGGCGATCGCGATCGAGAAGCTCATTCTTTATTCGCGCACCCGGCGCGCCATGGACGGTTTCGAGCAGGCGTTCTGGTCCGGCCAATCCTTGGAGGAGCTCTATCGGGCGCTCGCCTCGCGGCCGACCCATTCGATGGCGGCGCTGTTCGTAGCGGCTATGCGCGAGTGGAAGCGGAGCCTCGAAGGCCAGCCGCGCTCCTTTGCCGGCCTGCAAATGCGCATCGAAAAGGTGATGGAAGTGACCATCCAGCGCGAGATCGCCCGCCTGGAGCGTCATCTTCTCGTCTTGGCCACAATAGGATCGGCCGGCCCCTTTGTCGGCCTATTCGGCACGGTTTGGGGCATCATGACGAGCTTTCGCGCGATTGCCGGCCAGCAGTCGACCTCGCTTGCCGTGGTCGCCCCCGGCATCGCCGAGGCCCTGTTTGCGACCGCAGTCGGCCTCATCGCCGCCATACCGGCGACCATTTTCTATAACAAGTTCGTCTCCGACGTGAA
>JBKPUA010000406.1:0-32646 GCA_046735815.1 Pseudomonadota bacterium | reverse complement strand
CGCCGCACGATTCGAAGCTCGCCGCGCTCGCCTTTGCGCTCGGCTGCTATCGCTTTACCCGCTATCGCAAGCAAGAGGCGAAGGACATCAAGCTCGAGCTGCCCGGCAACGTCGACGGCGAGGATCTCTCGCGCATTGTCGAGGGTGTGTTCCTCGCGCGCGATCTCATCAACACCCCGGCCAACGACATGGGGCCGCCGGAGCTCGAGGATGCGGCCCGCGCGCTCGCGAACCGCCATGGCGCAACGGTGCGCGCAGTCATCGGCGACGATCTCCTCAAGGACAACTTCCCGCTCATTCACGCGGTCGGCCGCGCGGCCGCCCGCGCGCCGCGCCTTGTCGATATCACCTGGGGTGATGCGAGCCATCCCAAGATCACGCTGATCGGCAAGGGCGTGTGCTTCGATACCGGCGGGCTCGATATCAAGCCCGAGAGCGGCATGCTCAACATGAAAAAGGACATGGGCGGCGCCGCCTGCATGCTCGCGCTCGCCCATATGCTCATGGATCGGGGCAGCCGGGTGCGGCTGCGCGTGCTCATCCCCGCGGTCGAGAACGCGATCTCCGGCGCAGCCTTTCGCCCGCGCGATGTCTACCGTTCGCGCAAGGGCCTCACGGTCGAGATCGGCAATACCGACGCGGAGGGGCGCCTGATCCTCGCCGACGCCATCGCGCTCGCCGACGAGGAGCAGCCGGACTTGATCGCGGACATGGCGACGCTCACCGGCGCCGCCCGCGTCGCGCTGGGGCCGGAAGTGCCGCCATTCTACACTGACGACGAGGCGCTGGCGGCTGCGCTCGCGCGCTGCGCGGCGAGCGAGAACGATCCGCTGTGGCGGATGCCACTCTGGCGGCCCTACGACCAGCTGCTCGAGTCGAAAGTGGCCGACGTCAACAACGTCTCCTCCAGCAACTTCGGCGGCTCGATCACCGCCGCGCTCTTTCTCCGGCGCTTCGTCTCCGCCGCCAAGGCGTGGCTGCATTGCGACATCTTCGCCTGGAATCAGACCAGCAAGCCGGGCCGGCCCGAAGGCGCCGAGTGCCAAGCGGCGCGCGCACTCTATGCGCTGCTGGTGTCGCGCTATGGCTGAGGGGGAAGAATCGGTACAAGGATTGCGGGCTGCGGACCTCGACCCGCGCGTGACGCCGGTTCGGCGGCAAAGCGCAGGCCCGCACAGTGAGCCGGCACGCCCGCTCGAGGGTCGCTTGTATGAGGTGGCCGAGCCGACGGCGCCCCTGCGTCGCGCCCCCTCCCCCGATGCGCCGCTCGACACCGAGGCGCTCAAGGGCGAGCGCGTCACGGTGTTCGAGACCAACGAGGAGGGCTGGGCCTGGGGGCAGCTCGAGACTGACCACTATGTAGGCTTCATTCCGGCCGGCGCGCTGCGCGATCCCGGCCCAGCGGCGACCCACAAGGTCGCCGCACTGCGCACGCTGGTGTTCCCCGGTCCATCGGCCAAGCTTCCGCCGCTGGAGGCGCTGCCGCTCGGATCCCGCCTCGCGATCGCGCGCCTCGAGCCGCCGTTCGCGATCACCACGGCCGGGGGCTACCTGCCGGCGAGCCACCTCGCCGCGATCGACAGCGCCGAGCGCGATTTCGTGGCGGTGACCGAGCGCTTTCTCGGCACACCCTACCTCTGGGGAGGAAAGACCAATCTCGGCATCGACTGCTCAGGCCTGGTCCAAGTCGCGCTCGCCGCCTGCGGAGTACCCTGCCCGCGCGACAGCGACATGCAGGAGAAGGCGCTCGGTCGTTCGCTCGCGCCATCGCTCGATCTCGCCAAGGTCCGGCGCGGCGACCTCATGTTCTGGGAGGGACACGTCGCCATCGTGCGCGATTCGGCAAGCCTCGTGCACGCCAACGCCTTCCATATGGCGGTGGCCGTGGAGCCGATCACGGAGGCGCTCGCCCGCGCTCGCGCCACAGGCAGCGAGCTGACGAGCCTGCGGCGGCTCGATCAATGACGCAACGGAGCCGCACATGAGACTGAGCGATCTGCTGTGGCTGGCGACGGCGTGCTACGGCATCCACATTCTCGAGGAGTACCAGCTCAACTGGCGCGATTGGGCGCGCACCGCGCTGAAGCTGCCGGTCGAATGGAGCGACTTCTACGTCGTCAATGCGCTCGTGATCGTCCTCGGCGTCGTCGCCGCCAATCTCGCCGCTTGGCCGGGGCTGGCGCTCGCCTTTCCGGCGCTGATGCTGATCAACGCCACCTTCTTCCACGTCCTGCCGGTCATTCGCATGGAAGGCCGCTTCTCGCCCGGCCTGTTCACCGCGGTGGTGCTGTTCTATCCGGTGGGCATCGCGTGCTACTGGCGCGCCGGCGCCGACGACACGCTGAGCACGAGCGCGTTGATCAGCTCGTTCGTTCTCGGCGCCCTGCTGATGGCGAGCCCGATCGTGCTGTTGCTGATCAAGGACAAGCCTTATTTCCGCCAGGACCGCTGAGCAACTCCGGCATTCGCGGGCCAGGACCCGGCGGAGCATAAGAAGCTAAGGCTTGCGGGCGACCATCATGTGCCAGCGGTGGAAGAAAACAACCTTCCCGTTGGCAAGCGACAATCCCATTCCGGCCTGTTCGCCGGCCCGGGCCAATGCGGCCGCGACGACGCGAAGCGGTGCAACGCGCTCGGGATCGTTGGCGATGCCCATCCATTCCTCGAATTCGCGGGATTTGTCCCAGGTGGCTTGCGCTTCGATGGCAAAGCCCGCCGTCTCCAGCGCGGATAAGAGCTCGGAACTTGGCAACATACGCACATGCGACGGGTCGCGCAGCATTTCGATGGCATTTTGTAGCGCGGCTTCCTCCGCGTCCTCCGAGCTCACGACGTCGGCGACCACCAGCGTTCCGCCGACACGGAGAACGCGAAACATCTCGTTGAACACACGCCTTGGCTCGCTGAAATGATGGACTGCCAGGCGGGTCACCACGCCGTCGAAGGCAGCATCCGCAAACGGCAGATCGGCCGCGCTGCCTTGCCTGAACTTGACGTTCGTGAGGCCCGCTCGCGCGCATCGCTGCTCGGCCTTTTTCAGCATCTCGGGAGTCAGATCGAAGGCCACGACTTCGCGCGCTCGCCTCGCCAGCGCGGCGGTTACAATGCCCGGACCGCAGGCGACATCGAGGATGGTCCCCCCGGCTGCAGAGCCGAAGCCTTCGATCAGCCGCGACGTCAATTGCTCGTCTGTGATCGCGGCCGACGCCGCGAACGTGTCGGCCTGCCGGGCAAATTCCCGCTTCACGCGCTCGAGCTGATCCATTGACTCGCTCCCTCTTCCGCAGTCATCGCCCGCCGCAAGGCTGCGGAGGAACTCGCGTCCGCTGCCATCAAGACGCCTTCGCAACGAGCATATCGGCAACGGGACCACCGCGCCCGCCCCCGTCATACGGTCATAGCAGGTCCGTGCTGCACGCATCTTGTCGCTCGATCGCTGATGCGGTCGTTGACCCTTCGAGCACGATCGAAGCAATGACGCAAAACCTTGCTTTATCGTCGGCGCAGCCTCTACAGCGGCGGGTCGGCGGATGAATTGGCTGCGCCGCCACCAACGCTTCTGGTTGGACCGGATCGGTCGCCTTGTCGCCTTCGTCGAGGAGAGCGCATGTCCACCAAACCCAGCCTCACCATCAAGCGCCGACTCAAGGCGCCACCGGAGAATATCTATGGCGCCTGGACTGACCCGGCAAAAATAACGCACTGGTGGGGCCCCGAGCAGTCACGGACGCTCAGCGCAGAGTTGGACGTGCGCGTCGGCGGTCGCTTCCACATCGTCTTCCGCACGCCGGACGGCGACGAGCATGACGTCAGCGGCACCTATCGCGAGGTGATCCCCAACCGGAAGCTCGTCTTCACCTGGATGTGGCGCACCATGCCGGAGCGACAATCGCTGGTAACGGTCACGCTGACGCCCGATGGCGAGGGCACGCTGCTCACGCTGCTGCACGAGCAGTTCTTCGACGAGCCCGCGCGCGACCGCCACCGCTCCGGTTGGACAGGCACGCTCGACAGGCTCGAACGCTACCTCGCCTGACCAGCCTTCCGACCACATAGTCCACGTTGTATGGTGCACCTGGACCTGAATTGGTCCACGGCGCGCGCGCCGCAGCCCGCGTTGAAACGGCGTCGTGGCGCCGACGCTCGGCGATCCGGTAATGGTTCGCGCGACGCCGATCAGGACTGTCCCTGTCGTGGCCATGGGGATGGCGCAATGAGTATGAATGAGTTTGAGGTCTTGCGCCAACGGATGCTCGCGGAAATCTCCGCCGGCGCTTTTCAGGCGAGTGGCCTCATCGGCAAGCCAGCCTTTGACGAGCGTGTGATGGCGGCTTTGGCCAAGGTGCCGCGGCATGAATTCGTACCGGTCGAGCTTCAGGCCTACGCCTACGCCAACGTTCCGCTGCCGATCGGTTTCGACAAGACGATCTCGCAGCCGTTCATTGTCGCGTTGATGACGGATCTGCTTGAAATCGGCGCTGACGATATCGTGCTGGAGATCGGCACCGGTCTCGGCTACCACGCGGCGGTTCTCGCGCAGCTAGCGCGCAAGGTGTACAGCATCGAGCTCATCGCCGATCTCGGCCGCCAGGCGAAGCAGCGGCTCATGCGGCTGGGCTTGAGCAACGTCGAGCTCAGAATTGCCAATGGCTACCACGGCTGGTCAGAACACGCCCCATTCGACAAGGTGATCGTGGCCGCCGCTCCCGATCTCATTCCCCCGCCGCTGCTTCACCAGTTGAAGGCGGGCGGAAAGATGGTGGTTCCCGCCGGGCTGCCCGACGCGCAGCAACTCGTGCTGGTGGAAAAAGACGGCAACGGCCGCGTGGCCATGCGCGAGATTCTGCCGGTGCGATTCTCGCAGCTCGAGGAGACTGAACCGGGCTGACGCTGCACACCGGGCGCCGATCCATTGTCACGTCATGACACAAGGGAACGCGAGGGAGCTTTCCCCGCAATGATCGAGAGCATCAGTGCCGTCACGCTCGCCACTCACGATATGGCGCGCGCGGTGCGCTTCTACCGCATGCTGGGGCTCGAAATCGTCCATGGCGGTGACAAGGCAACGTTCACGAGCCTTCGCGCCGGACCGAACTATCTCAATCTCGTCGCCCAACCTGCCGAGCGCAATTGGTCTTGGTGGGGACGGGTGATCTTCTACCATTCCGACGTCGATGCCCTTTACGCCCGCGTGCTCGCCGCCGGTTACCGCCCGGATGCGGCACCGCGCGATGCCGAATGGGGCGAGCGGTTCTTCCACCTGACTGACCCGGACGGTCACGAGTTGAGCTTCGCTTGGCCGCTGCGATGATCCGCTACGCGGATGCGGCGGCACCTAATAACCCATTGCACGATCGACCACGTGCTCGAGCGGCAAGCCTGCCTCCAGGCGATCGATCTGGCGCAGCACGTTGACTGCCAGCGCGCCGGGATCGGAGACAGCGGCATTGTGCGGCGTGATGGTCACCTTCGGATGCGTCCAGAGCGGGCTCGCCGGCGGCAGGGGCTCAGTCGGAAAAACGTCGAGGGTGGCGCCGGCGAGCGAGCCTTCCTGGAGCGCCGCAAGGATGTCCGAATCGACCTGCAGCAAGCCGCGCCCGGCATTGATCAGGTAGGCGCCGCCGCAAGCGCCGTCACGCTTGAGCTTGCGGAACAGCTCGAGCCGGAGAATGCCGTGGGTGGCGGGCGTCGCCGGTAGCAGGCAGACGAGGATCTCAGTGCGGCGCAGAAAAGTGTCGAGCCCATCCTCGCCATGAAAGGTATCGATGCCGCTGACCTGCCTCGGCGTCCGGCTGAAGCCGGCGACGCGAAAGCCGATGCGGCACAGCACGGAGGCCGCGTCGCAGCCGAGCACGCCGAGACCCATGACGCCGACCGCAACGCGGCTGGCCGGCGGCTGGTCATGCTCATGCCAGATGCGTTCGCGCTGCTGGGCGTCGTAGCGGCGCTGGCAGCGATGATGCATCAACACGTGCAGGACGACATACTCGGTCATCCGCCTGGTGAGGTCGGGGTCGACGATCCGCACCACCGGCACGTCCGGCAAGTCCGGATCGCTCAGAACATGGTCGACGCCGGCGCCGAGCGAGAAGATCGCCTTGAGATGCGGCAAGCCGGCGAGCAGCCCGCGCGGCGCCTGCCAGGCACAGGCGTAAGATATTTCGGCTGGATCACCGAGCTGCGGCCACAGCCGCACATCGCGCTTCGGCGCGAGCGTCCGCAAGCGCTCCGCCCACGGTTTCGGGTCGAGCCCGGTGACGGCGAGCAAGATCGCGCCCATTATCGCCTGTTCCGAAAAATGGGAACCGTCTTCCGAACGGCGGCGCCCTCACTGTGCGACCACGCCCTCGGACACCGTCTCTAGATTGAAGGCGGCGGCAAACAGGGCGCGCGTATAGTCGCTCTTAGGACGGCCGAAAAGCTCGGCCGCGGGCCCCTCCTCCACCACCTTGCCGTGGCGCATGACGACGAGACGGCTCGCGAGCGCTGCCACCACGCGCAGATCGTGGGAGATGAACATATAGGTGAGATTGCGCCGCTTCTGCAGCGCGCGCAAAAGATCGACGATCTGCGCCTGGATCAGCATGTCGAGGGCGCTCGTCGGCTCGTCGAGCACGACGAAGGTGGGTTCCAGCACGATGGCGCGGGCAACCGCAATGCGCTGGCGCTGGCCGCCGGAGAACTCGTGCGGGTAGCGAAACCGCGTGTCGGGATCGAGGCCGACGTCGCGCAACGCCGCCACCACGCGCTCCTCGCGCTGCGCTTTGGGCAGCTTCGGGTGATGCACCCACAACCCTTCCTCGATGATGTCGGAGACCGACATGCGCGGCGACAGCGAGCCGTAGGGATCCTGGAACACGATCTGCATGTGGTGGCGGAATGGCCGCATCTGCCGGAAGCTCAATCCGGCGAGCGCGTTGCCGAGAAAGACGATCGGCCCCTGCGATGAGACCAGCCGCAATATGGCCAAGCCGAGAGTGGTCTTGCCGGAGCCCGATTCGCCCACAACCCCGAGCGTCTCCCCCTGGCGCACCGCGATGCTGACCTCGTCGACCGCCTTGATGTGGCCCACGACCTTGCGCAGCACGCCGCGCTTGATCGGGAACCAGACCTTGAGGTTCTTGGTCTCGAGCACGACCGGAGCAATCGGATTGACCGGCGCCGGATCAGGCTTGGGCTCGGCCGCCAGCAGCGCGCGCGTATAGGGATGGCTCGGCGCGGTGAAGACGCGCTCGACCGGGCCGGTCTCGACGATCTTGCCCTCCTTCATTACGCAGACCGTGTCGGCGAGCTTGCGCACGATGCCGAGGTCGTGGGTGATGAACAGCATGGCCATGCCGAGCCGCACCTGCAGCTGCTTGAGCAGGCTGAGAATCTGCGCCTGCACCGTGACGTCGAGGGCAGTGGTGGGCTCGTCTGCAATGAGGAGATCGGGCTCGTTGGCGAGCGCCATGGCGATCATCACGCGCTGGCGCTGGCCGCCGGAAAGCTGGTGCGGGTAGCTGTTAAGCCGTGTCTGCGGCTCGGGAATCCCCACCTGGGTCAACAGCTCGAGCGTGCGCTTGCGCGCGGGCTCCCCGGTCAGGCCCTGGTGCAGCAACAGGATCTCGCCAATCTGCTTCTCGATGGTGTGAAGCGGATTGAGCGAGGTCATCGGCTCCTGGAAGATGATGGTGATGTCGTTGCCGCGCACGTGGCGGATGCGCCCCTCCGGCAGGTTCAGCAGCTCCTGGCCCTTGAACCGGATCGAGCCGGACGGATGGTGCGCGGCGGGGTACGGCAAGAGCTTCAGCACCGAGAGCGCGGTCACCGACTTGCCCGAGCCCGACTCGCCGACGAGCGCGACCGTCTCCCCCTGCTTGATGTCGAAGGAGATGCGGTCGACCGCGAGGGTCTCGCGCGCGCCCTGTCGGAACGCGATCGAGAGATCCTTCACTTCGAGCAGCTTGTTGTAGCTGGCGTCCATCGCACTTACCCGAACGCCTTGCGCGGGTCGAAGGCGTCGCGCACGGCTTCACCGATGAAGATCAGAAGCGAGAGCATGGTCGCGACCGTCAGGAAGCCGGCAAGCCCCAGCCACGGCGCCTGAATATTGGCTTTTCCCTGCGAGAGCATCTCGCCCAGCGACGGCGACCCGGGCGGCAGGCCGAAGCCGAGGAAATCGAGCGCGGTGAGCGTCATCACCGAGGAGGAGAGGATGAACGGCAGGAACGTCATGGTGGCGACCATGGCGTTGGGCAACAGGTGGCGGAACATGATGGTGCGGTTCGACACACCGAGCGCGCGCGCAGCCTGGATATATTCGAAATTGCGCCCGCGCAGAAACTCCGCCCGTACCAGACCGACCAGCGATACCCACGAGAACAGCAGCAGAATCCCCAGCAGCACGAAGAAGCCGGGCACCAGCACGGACGAGATGATCAGCAGCAGGTAGAGCGAGGGTATCGAGGTCCAGATCTCGATGAAGCGCTGGAACAAGAGATCGGTCCAACCGCCGAAATAGCCCTGCACCGCACCGGCGGCGACTCCGAGGATTGACGAGACGACGGTGAGCGCCAACCCGAAAAGCACGGAGAGGCGGAAGCCGTAGATCAGCCGCGCCGCCACGTCGCGACCCTGATCGTCGGTGCCGAGCCAGTTGTATTCGAGGTCGCGGCAGCTCGAGAGACCCTTGCGCTCGACCACCTGCTTGCATTGCTCCTCGGTCAACATCCATGTCGGCGGCGAAGGCGCCGGCGTCGGCAAATCGAGATTGTGGGTGTTGTAGGAATAGCGGATCGGCGGCCACAGCATGAAGCCACCCTTTTCCGCAATCAGCTTCTGCAGATAGGGATCGCGATAATCGGCGGCGGTTTCGAAGTCGCCGCCGAACGTGGTCTCCGGATAATTCACGAACACGGGAAAGTACGACCTTCCCTCGAATTGCACATAGAACGGCTTGTCGTTGGCGATGAACTCGGCGAACAACGAGATCACGAACAAGACCATGAAAATCCAGAACGCCCAATAACCGCGCCGATTGGCCTTGAAGTTCTGCCAGCGCCGGCGGTTGAGCGGCGACATCGCCAGCGAATGGCGCTCGGGCAGAACCCCGAGCCCCATCGGGGTTTGTGCGGTGGTCTCCGGGACAGTGACGGTGGTGCGATCGTCCACTCACACCTCCCGCGTTTCGAAATCGATGCGTGGATCGACCCAGGTGTAGGTGAGATCGGAAATCAGGTTCACCAGCAGTCCGACCAGCGACATGATGTAGAGGGTCGCGAACACCACCGCGTAATCGCGGTTGAGCACGCTTTCGAACCCGAGCAGGCCAATGCCGTCGAGCGAAAAAATCGTCTCGATCAGCAGCGAGCCGGAGAAGAAGGCGTGCACGAAGGCGCCCGGAAAGCCGGCGATCACGATCAGCATGGCGTTGCGGAAGACATGGCCGTAGAGCACCTGGCGCTCGGCACAGCCCTTGGCGCGAGCGGTGAGCACGTATTGCTTGCGGATCTCGTCGAGGAACGAGTTCTTGGTCAGCAGGGTCATGGTGGCGAAGGCCGCAAGCCCCATGGAGATGATCGGCAACACCAGGTGCCAGAAATAGTCGATGACCTTTCCCCCCAGCGACAGCTGCGCCCAGTTATCGGATGTCAGTCCGCGCAACGGGAAGATGTTGAAGAAGGAGCCGCCGGCGAACAGGATGATGAGCAGGATCGCGAACAGGAAGCCGGGAATGGCATAGCCGATAATGATGGCGCCCGAGGTCCAGACATCGAACTGGGTGCCATCCTTGATCGCCTTGCGGATGCCGAGCGGGATCGAGATCAGGTAGGTCAGGAGCGTCAGCCAGATGCCGAGCGAGATCGAGACCGGCAGCTTCTCCTTAATGAGCTGGAGAACCGTGGTGTCGCGAAAATAGCTCTTGCCGAAATCGAACCGGCTGTAGTTCCACAGCATCAAGAAGAAGCGCTCGTAGGCCGGCTTGTCGAAGCCGAATTGCTTCTCCAGGCTCTTGATGAATTCGGGGTCGAGGCCCTGCGCGCCGCGGTATTTCGAGTTCCCGGCGTCGACCGCGGAGGCGCCCCCCGGCTGTCCGCGCGCGCCGAAGTCGCCGCCGGGCGAGCCGGAGATGCGTGAGGTCGCGCCGGTGTCGGAGCCGGAGAGCTGGGCAATCACCCGCTCCACCGGCCCGCCCGGGGCGAACTGCACCACCACGAACGAGACCAGCATGATGCCGAACAGGGTCGGAATCATGAGCAGCACGCGTCGGATGATGTAGGCGGTCATGTCCTCGCCGGGCCCGCGCTGGCTGCGTTATTGCGGGTAGCGATCATGCGTCAGCCCCGCTGCTCGATGTTCGCCGCCTTGGCGCGATCGTACCACCAGGTCTCCGGGATGCCGCGCGCGTAGCGCGGTTTTGTCGCGGGCCGACCGAACACGTCCCAATAGGCGAGCCAATGCGTGGGCTTGTACCAGTGCGGAACCCAGTAGCGGCCGGCACGGATGACCCGATCGAGCGCCTTGCAGGCCGTCACCAGGCTTGCGCGGTTGTCGGCGGCGATGATCCGCTCGATGAGCGCGTCGATCACCCTGTCGGAAATACCCGCAAGGTTCTGCGAGCCTTTCAGCACGGCAGCCTGGGAGGAAAAAAAACTCCGCAGCGAATCGCCCGGCGTCGTCGAGAAGCTGAATCGCTGCACCGTGAGGTCGAAGTCGAAATCGTCGACACGCTTGCGATACTGCACGGGGTCGACGATACGCAAGTTCGCTTCGATGCCGAGCGTGCCGAGATTCTTGATGAACGGCATATGATGCGGCTGGAATGAGGGCTCGTCGATCAGGAACTCGACGCTGATCGGCTCGCCCTGCGGCGTTACGCGCTTGCCGTCCTTGACCGCGAGCCCCGCCTGCTGCAGCAGCGCGCTCGCCTTGCGCAGGAGCGCGCGGTCCTGACCCGATCCATCCGAGACCGGCGGCACGAACGGCTCACCAAACACCTCCTCTGCGAGCTGGTCGCGGAACGGCTCGAGCAGAGCGAGCTCGCTCGCGTCCGGCTTGCCCACGGCCATCATGTTGGAATTCTGAAACACCGAATGGGTGCGCTCATAGGAGCCGTACATGATGGTCTTGTTGGTCCATTCGAAGTCGAAGGCGTAGATGAACGCCTCGCGCACGCGCTTGTCCTTGAATTTCTCCCGCCGGGTGTTGAAGAACCAGCCCTGCGCGCCCGAAGGCGTGTCGTCGGGGATGACATCGCGCTTGACGCGCCCGTCGCGGATCGCCGGGAAGTCGTAGCGCGTCGCCCAGACGCGCGAGGTGAACTCCTCCCTGAAAACATAGCTCTTCGCGGTGAAGCCCTCGAAGGCGACGTCGCGATCGCGGTAGAACTCGTAGCGCACGACGTCGAAATTGTTCTGACCACGCGCGACCGGTAAATCGGCGCCCCACCAGTCCTTGACCCGCTCGTATTCAATGAAGCGACCGGCCTCGAAGCGGCCGACCTTGTAGGGGCCGCTGCCGAGCGGCGGCTCGAGCGTCGTCTCGTCGAACGGATGAGTGCTGTAATAGGCGCGCGAGAAAATCGGCAGCGCGGCGACGAACAGCGGCACGTCGCGCGCCCGCTTCGGCGCAAAGCGCACCACCACGGTGGCATCGTCGAGCGCCTCCGCGCCGGCGAAATCGCGCAACAGTTGGTACGCGATCGGATGCCCCTTCTCCTTCATAGTCTGCAGCGAGAACGCGACATCGTGGGCGGTGAGCTTGCTGCCGTCATGGAAGGTGATGCCGGGCCGCATCAGGAAACGATAGGTGAGGCCGTCCTCCGAGATCTGCACGGCGCGCGCGGCAAGCCCGTACATGGAATCCGGCTCGTCCGCGGCGGACGTCATCAGGCTCGCGAAGGTGAGCTCCATGCCCTGCGCGCCGTCGCCCTTGAGGATGAAGCTGTTGAGCGAGTTGAAGGTGAGAAAATTCTGATTGTAGATTCGCGTCGGCCCCACTTGAGAGAACGGGCCGCCCTTGGGCGCATTCGGATCGACGTAGTCGAAGTGCTTGAAGTCGGGCGGGTATTTGAGGTCGCCGAAGGCCGATATGCCGTGGCGCTCGCCCTGTTGCGCCGCCGCCGGAGCAACGATTGCGGCCGCGACCGCACCGGCCCCCAGCGCGAGCGTATCGCGGCGCGTGAGCTCGCAGACGGACCTGCTCACTGGCGCGTCCCTGTCTTGGCCGCCTTCTCTGCGTCCCACCACCACACCGTCGGGAACGCCGATGCGCCGTATTTCGGCAAGGGATCGGGCCGGCTGAAGCGGTCCCAGCGCGCGGTGCGGCTCTTGTCGTAGGTGAATTGCGGCACGACGTAGTGGTTCCAAAGCAGCACGCGATCGAGCGCGCGGGTGGCGGCGACGAGCTCGGCGCGGTTCTTGGCGAAGATTACGCGCTCGATCAGCGCGTCGACAGCCGGATTCTTGATGCCGATGTAGTTGCGCGAGCCCGGCGTATCGGCGGCCTGCGAGCTCCAATAGTCGCGCTGCTCGTTGCCGGGCGAAAGCGACTCGGGCCAGGTGCCGATGATCATGTCGAAGTCCCAGCTGCGCAGCCGGTTCTCGTATTGCGGATCATCGACCGTGCGCACGCTCACGCCGATACCGAGACGCTCGAGCGAAGGCTTGTAGAACAGGATGATGCGCTCGATCGTCGGTTCCTCGGTGAGGATTTCCACGCTCATCGCCTCGCCGGTCTTGGCGTTGACTAGCTTCTGGTTGCGGATTTCGTATCCCGCCTCTTTCAACAGCCGCGTGCCCTCGCGCAGATTGGCGCGCACGTTCTCGGGCGTGCCGCCGACCGGGTTGGTGTACGGTGTGGTGAAGACTTCCGGCGGCACCTGATCGCGCACCTTTTCCAGGATTTCGAGCTCCTGCCCTTGCGGCAGGCCGGAGGATGCAAGCTCGGTGCCGTCGAAGTAGCTGTTGATCCGCTTGTACTGGCCGAAGAACAGCTGCTTGTTCATCTCCTCGAAGTCATAAGCGAAGTTGAATGCGCGCCGCAGCCGCGGCTCCTTGAACTTCTCGCGCCGGGTGTTGAACACGAAACCCTGCATGATCCCGCGGTCGCGCTGGGGAAATTCCTCCACGATCACGCGCTTGTCCCGCACGGCGGGGAAGTCGTAGGCGGTCGCCCAGCTCTTGGCGCTGTTCTCGGTGCGCCAGTCGACCTGATCGGCCTTGAAGGCCTCGATGGCGACGGTGGAGTCGCGGAAATATTCGTAGCGAAGCTCGTCGAAGTTGTCGCGACCGATATTGACGTTGAGATCCTTGCCCCAATAGTCCTTCACCCGCTCGTACACGATGGTGCGGCCTGCGACGAAGTCCTTGATGCGATAGGCACCGTTGCCGAGCGGCGGCTCGAGCGTGGTGGCGCCGACGTCGCGCTTCCTGCCGGAGGCGTCGGTTCCTTCCCACCAATGCTTGGGCAACACGTTGAGCTGGCCGAGGATCACCGGCATCTCCCGGTTGCCAGGGGAGTCGAACGTGAAGGTGACCTCGCGCTCGCCGGTCTGCTCGACCTTGGCGACGTGGCGATAATAGGCCGCCAGCATCGGATTGTGCTTTTTGAACGCCTGCATGGAGAAGATCACGTCGTCGACGGTGATCGGCTTGCCGTCTTGGTGGCGCGCGGCGGAACGCAAGCGGAAGCTGGCGGAGGAGAAGTCAGGCGGATGGCTGACCGCCTCCGCAATGAGGCCGTAGTCGGTCGAGACCTCGTCGAACGATGGCGCCATCAAAGTGTCGGAGATTATTCCGGTGCCCATGGCGATCGAGCCCTTCAACCCGGCCACCACCTCGTTGAAATTGTCGAAGGTGCCGAGCGCGATCAGGCGCACCGTGCCGCCCTTCGGCGCCTTCGGATTGACGTAGTCGAAATGCTTGAAGCCTGCCGGATATTTGAGCTCGCCGAACAGCGACAATCCATGGCGCCAATCGCGGCCGGAGTTGGGCTCTTGCGCGCTGACGGGAGTGCTGCCGAGGAGCGGCAGTCCGAGCCGCTGGAAGATGGGAGACAAGGTTGCAAGGGCGCCGGCGTGAACGACGGTTCGACGGGTCAAGCGCAAGGAAAACCTCCGCGACTACAAGGCCAGATGACGCACGTGTTGCGGGATTATGTCCCATTTTGGATGGCCGGGCACTGACATGTGCGTAACCGGACCATCACTTTGTAAGTAGGATGGCGTCGGAACCCGCGCCATGGAACAAGCCGGCTCTACCGGCCTCATTACGAAATCTTAAAGTCGACGCCCGGCGGCGGTGACGCCGCTACTCAACGGCGCTTCGGCGCGTCGATACCGCAAACGATTCCCGCCCTCACTGCGGCTTTTTGGCGTCCCCCGCCTCAGCCGCCTTCGGCAGCGGCGCAGGACTGTCCGCCAGGCTGTTGAGATAGACCAGCACGTCGGCACGCTCGCTCTCGCGCGGAATGCCAGCGAAGGTCATGTTGGTGCCGGGGATGTAGCCGCGCGGATTGGCGATGAACTGGTTCAGATCGTCGATGGCCCAATTGCCGCCCTTCGCCTTCATCGCGGCCGAATAATTGAAGCCCGCATGCGATGCCTTCGGGCGGCCGATGACGCCCCACAGATTGGGACCGACCAGGTTCGGACCGCCTTTGGTGAAGCTGTGGCATGCCGCGCATTTCTTGGCCGAACTCTCGCCCTTGGCGATGCTGGCCTTGGCGAGCAACTCCTCGATCGGGACCTGCGGCTCCTGCCCTTCCGGCTTGGCGCCACCCGTCGGCTGCTCGGGCACCACGATCTCGTAACCGGGCTTGGCCGGCTTCACCGGCGCGAAAATGGCGCCGGCTGCGATATTGATGGTCAACAAGCCGAGGCAGGTACCGAGGATGGCGCCGAGGATTTTGTTCAGTTCGAAGGAGTCCATCGCCTCAAGACTCGCGCGGAAGGAGGTGGATCGACGGCAGAGCGCGCTTTCAGTGAAAACGCTACGACGGCAAGGGCGCGCCCGGACGCGAAACCGGAAAGCTCCCTCTCCTGAGCACGCTCCAGCGGCCGCCGCAGGGCTGCGGCGGCGCACAAATAGCCGGTTTGCTCCCCGGCTGGCAACCCGTATAACCGCATACCCTTGGGCGGACCGGGGCCGGCCGAGGCGGATCAATGGCCGAGATTCTCATCCTCATCCCTGCGCGCATGGCCTCGAGCCGGCTTCCTGGCAAACCGCTGGCCGACATCGCCGGCGAGGCAATGATCGTTCACGTTATGCACCGGGCGCGGGAGGCGCGGCTGGGAGAGGTGGTGGTTGCGACCGATTCGGAAGCGATCGCAGCCTGCGTGGAGAAAGCCGGCGGCCGCGCGGTGATGACCGCCGCCAGCCATGCCTCCGGCTCCGACCGCATTTTCGAGGCGCTGGAGGCGGTCGATCCGCAGCGGCGCGCGAGCATCGTGCTCAACCTGCAGGGCGACCTGCCCACGCTGCCGCCCCGCGACATCGCCGCCGCCCTCGGCCCGCTCGCCGATCCTGCGGTCGACATCGCCACGCTCGCAGCCGAAATCCACCGGCCACAGGAACGGAGCGACCCCAATGTGGTGAAGCTCGTGGGGACGCCGGTGGCGCCACGCCGGCTGCGGGCGCTTTATTTCACCCGTGCGACGGCGCCCGCCGGCGAGGGCCCGCTCTATCATCACATCGGGCTTTATGCCTTTCGCCGCGCCGCGCTTGCGCGCTTCGTCGCACTGCCTGCCTCACCACTCGAAGAGCGCGAGCGGCTTGAGCAATTGCGCGCGCTCGAGGCGGGGATGCGCATCGACGCGACCGTCGTCGATAGTGTGCCGCTCGGCGTCGACACGCCCGAGGACCTGGCGCGCGCGCGCGAAATCCTCGGCGGCGGCCGTTGACTTGGGGCCGCGGCGTGCGTACCGGGACGGCCATGACGGCAGCCAAGAAGATCGTATTCCAGGGCGAGCCGGGAGCGAACTCCCACCTCGCCTCGCGCGAGGTCTATCCCGATTACGAGCCGGTGCCGTGCCCAACTTTCGAAGACGCCTTTGCCGCGATCAGCACAGGCGAGGCCGCGCTCGGCATGATCCCCGTCGAAAACTCGGTCGCCGGCCGCGTCGCCGACATCCACCACCTCATGCCGCATTCCGGACTGCACATCGTTGCCGAGCATTTCATGCCGGTCCGACACCAGCTACTGGCGCCCAAGGGCGCGACGCTCGCCGACATCAGGACCGTCGAGAGCCATGTCCACGCGCTCGGCCAGTGCCGCAAGGTGATCCGCAAGCTCGGCATCAAGCCGATCGTCGCCGCCGATACCGCCGGCTCCGCACGCGAGGTGGCGGAAATCGGCGACAAGACGCGCGCCGCCATCGCCTCCCGGCTGGCGGCCGAAATTTACGGGCTCGACATCCTGGCAGAGGACATCGAGGACGAAGACCACAACACCACGCGTTTCATCGTGCTCTCGCGCGACGCGAAGTGGGCTAAGAATGACGGCAGTCCGATCGTTACCACCTTCCTGTTCCGGGTGCGCAACGTGCCGGCGGCGCTCTACAAGGCGCTCGGCGGTTTCGCCACCAACGGCGTCAATATGACCAAGCTCGAGAGCTATATGCTCGAAGGCAATTTCTTCGCGACCCAGTTCTACGCCGACGTCGAGGGCCATCCGGAAGATCGCAATCTCGTGTTCGCGTTCGAGGAGCTCGCCTTCTACTCCAAGGAAATGAAGATCCTCGGTGTCTATCCCGCGCACCCCTTCCGCGCCTCCTTCGCGGAAGAGGCCAAATGACGTGGTTCGCCCACGGGCCGCTTAAGCCGCGTTCTTCTCGACCGATGGCGCGGGAGTACGAGGGTCGCGCGGGCGCGATCGTGCATCGGGGTGACACTGACGCAACGCCGTGATCTGGCCAAGGCGCGGCGGCACCTCGCAGCCCCAGACCACGGTTTCGATCTGCGAGCGATGGACGCCGAGGTCCTTGAGCGTGCGGTCGTCGAGCGCCGCAAGCTCTTGGACCGCCGCCCGGCGTTTGCGCCAGGCCGCATAGGCCTTCCATCGCGTGCTCGCGGCCGCCGCGGCGCGATTGCCGAGCGCGCGGGCGATGCGTCGGCCGGCCTCGGCGGCACTTCGCAGCGACGCGAGGGTCGCAACGCACACAGTTCGCACGATGCGCGCGCGGCTCTCGCGCGCGGCCCGCTCGGCGCACCGCTTCAACTGGTCCCGCTGTTCCGGCGTCAATGGCGTGTGCTCGAATCGCAGGAAATAGAAGTCATCGCTCGCGTGCATGGCACTCTCCGTTCAGACCAGGTTCTGGCGGAGGGTTTACGCGCGCCGAAATATCACGTAAAATGAATAATTATGATAGGATCGATCTCGAAATGAGAACCATGGACCTGACCGATCTCCACATCTTCCGCTCGGTCGTGCAAGCGGGCGGCATCACGCGCGCGGCGGAAAAGCTCAACCGCGTGCAGTCCAACGTCACCACGCGCGTGCGTCAGCTCGAGGCGGAGCTCGGCGTCGAGCTCTTCATCCGCAATGGCAAGAAGCTGCATCTGTCCCCGGCAGGCAAGCTGCTGCTCGATTACGCGGACCGGCTGCTCGATCTCGCCGACGAGGCGCGCGAGGCGGTGCACGACGCTAAGCCGCGCGGCCTGCTGCGGCTCGGTTCCATGGAAAGCACGGCCTCGATCCGGCTGCCGCCGGCCATCAACTGCTATCTGTCGCGTTACCCCGAGGTCACTCTGGAGCTGCGCATCGGGACGCCGCGCGAGCTCGCGGCCGCGGTGCGGGAAGGAGAGCTCGACGGCGCGTTGGTGGCGGAGCCCGTTGCCGACGCACCGTTCGAGAAGATCCCGCTCTACGAGGAAGAGCTCGTGATCATTGCCGCGGCCAACCATCCTCCCATCAGATCTCCGCGCGACGTCAGCGGCCGACCCGTGCTCGCCTTCGACGCCGGCTGTTCCTATCGCCAACGCATGGAGGATTGGTTTGCAAGCAGCGGCGAGATGTTCGATCGGGTGATCGAGACCTCCTCCTATCACGCGATTCTCGGTTGCGCGGTGGCGGGCATGGGCATTTCGATGGTGCCACGCATCGTGCTCAAGACATTCCCCGACCTGAAACAGCTAAGCCTCCACCCCATCGCGCCGGAGTTCAGCAGCGCTCCGACGGTTTTCATCAGGCGCAAAGGGGTGCTTTCGCCGAAGGTCAACGCGTTGATCGAGATTCTCCTGGCGCAACCGGACGCCACGCTCGCCCGCGGCGCGGCCAAGACGGCCAAGCCCGCGCCGATGCTTAAGCCTTCGCCGACAGGCGCTCGCGCGCGTAACGCGCGGCGAAGCGCGGCGAAGTCCGGCGCAATCGATCGAGCGGGATGCGCCCCGAACGTCTGACATAGCTCATGGCGAAATCGATCGGCGCGAGCCGCATGTGGCTAGCGAACTGCTCGTACCACTCTCCGCTCGCGTCGGCGGCGGTGAGGAGCTTGTGGACCACCGGCTTACGCGTCGCCTCGTAGTCGGCGAGCGCGTCGGCAAGCGCGCGCGGATGGCGAGCGAGCGCCGCATCGAGCGCGATCGCATCCTCCATGGCGAGCCGCGTGCCCGATCCGATCGAGAAATGCGCGGTGTGCAGGGCGTCCCCGATCAACACGTGGCGTCCGTGCCACCAGCGCCTGTTGCGCACCTTTGGGAATTGCCGCCAGATCGAGTTGTTGGAGAGCAGCGGGCGGCCTTGCAGCACGCTGGCGAACACACGCTCGCAGACTGCGCGGGCCTCGGCGGGCGCCATGCGGTCGAGGCCGGCGCGCTGGAAGGTCCGCGCATCCACCTCGATGATGAAGGTGCTGCGGTCCGGCGCATAGCGGTAGTGGTGGGCGTTGAAATGGCCGAGTTCGCTCTCCCGGAAGGTCTGGGTGAGCGTCGCGAACGGCGTGGTGGTGCCGAACCAGGCGAAGCGATTGGTGAACTGCCCGACGGTACTGCCGAACTCGCGCTCGAAGCTGCGCCGAACCAGCGAGTTCACGCCGTCCGCGCCGACCACGAGGTCGGCGTCGCCGAGCTCATCGAGCTCCCCGATGCGGCACTGGTAACAAAGCTCGACGCCCACCGATCGCGCCCGCGCCTGCAGCAGTGCCAAAAGCTCGAGCCGGCCAATGGCGGCGAAGCCGATGCCGTCGATGGCAATGCGATCGCCGCCCTGGTCGAGCACGATGTCGTCCCAGGTCTCGAGATGCGGCGCGATCGCGGCGGCGGTCTCGGGATCATCGTCGCGCAGGAATTCGAGCGCGCGGTCGGAGAACACCACGCCGAAGCCGAAGGTGGCATCCGCCGGATTCTGCTCGAAGACGCAGATCTCGGCATCGGAATTCCGCCGTCGCATGAGATAGGCAAGGTAGAGCCCAGCCGGGCCCGCGCCGAGGATGGCGATGCGCATGCGCGGAGCTCCCGGCGCAAGCCTCAGATGGTCTGATTGTACTCGCCGACCTCGGGATGGGTGCGCAGCACGCCATCGACCGCCTTGAACATGTCGCGCATGCGCGCCTCCGACACCGGGCTTTCCACCACCACCACCAGCTCCGGCTTGTTGGACGAGGCCCGCACCAGGCCCCAGGTGCCGTCCTCGACGGTGAGGCGCACGCCGTTGACCGTCACCAGGTCGCGGATCGGCTGGCCGGCAACCGCCTCGCCCTTCGCCTTCGCCTGCTCGAAGTGCTTCACCACCTCGTCGACCACGCGGTACTTGACCTCGTCGGCGCAATGCGGCGCCATGGTCGGCGACGACCAGGTCTTGGGCAGCGCGTGCTTGAGGTCGGCCATGCTCTTCCCGGGATTGCGGTCGAGCATGTCGCAGACCGCGAGCGCGAAGATGAGGCCGTCGTCGTAGCCACGGCCGAGCGGCTTGTTGAAGAAGAAGTGGCCGGATTTCTCGAACCCGGCCACCGCGCCGATCTCGTTGACCCGGCGCTTCATGTACGAATGCCCGGTCTTCCAGTAGTCGGTCTTGGCGCCGTGCTCGCGCAGCACCGGATCGGTCATGAACAGTCCGGTCGATTTCACGTCGACCACGAAGGCAGCGCCTTTGTGCTGCGCCGAGATGTCGCGCGCGAGCATCACCCCGACCTTGTCCGCGAAGATTTCCTCGCCCTCGTTGTCGACCACGCCGCAGCGGTCGCCGTCGCCGTCGAAGCCGAGCGCCAGGTCGGCCTTGACGCGCAGCACCTCGTCGCGCATGGCGTGCAGCATCTTCAGATCTTCGGTGTTGGGATTGTATTTCGGGAAGCTGTGGTCGAGCTCGCAGTCGAGCGGGACGACCTCGCAGCCCACGGCCGCCAGCACCTTGGGCGCGAACGCGCCAGCGGTGCCGTTGCCGCAGGCGCAAACGACCTTGAGGCGGCGCTTGAGGTTCGGACGATTGGTGAGATCGGCGATGTAACGGGCGGGGAAATTGTCGACGAAGACATAGGAGCCACCGCCGCGCATGTCGAAGCTCGCACCCAGCACGATCTCCTTGAGCCTCGTCATCTCGTCCGGACCGAAAGTCAGCGGGCGGTGGGCGCCCATCTTCACGCCGGTCCAGCCGTTGTCGTTGTGCGAGGCAGTGACCATCGCCACACAGGGAACGTCGAGCTCGAACTGGGCGAAATAGGCCATCGGCGTGACCGCAAGCCCGATGTCGTGCACCTTACAGCCCGCCGCCATGAGCCCGGAGATGAGCGCGGTCTTCACTGCCGCCGAATAGGCGCGAAAATCGTGGCCGGTCACGACATTCGGCGCCACGCCGAGCTCGCGGATCAGCGTGCCGAGGCCCAGCCCCAGCGCTTGCACGCCCATGAGGTTGATTTCCTTCCCCAACAGCCAGCGCGCGTCGTATTCGCGAAAGCCGGTGGGCTTCACCAGCGGCTCGGATTCATAAGCATAGGTATTGGGCGTGAGCGCGGGCTTCGGCTTGGGAAACATCTGCGATCCTTGCGGGGCGCGGTGATGCGCGGTAGCGACGGCGATGCGCGCTAGCGACATAGCGCAGCAGCCGCCCCCGGAAAAGCCGAAGATGCCCGCAAGGTTCCGCGATGAAGATCAGGTGCCGCGTGGCTTGGCGCGTCTGGTCGGTGCGGCGGCGAGCGGATCGTCGGGCCAAGGATGGCGCGGATAACGGCCTTTCATCTCGGCTTTGACCGCGGCATAGCTGCCGCGCCAGAAACCGGGCAGGTCGCGTGTTACCTGCACCGGCCGGTGCGCGGGCGATAGAAGCTCGAGCACGAGCGGGATCCGGGAGCCTGCAACCGTGGGGTGGCGGTCGAGCCCGAACAATTCCTGCACGCGGATCGCAAGTTTCGGCCCCTCCTCCGCCTCGTAATCGATCGCGAGCATGGAGCCCGACGGCGCGGCGAAATGGGTGGGAGCCTCGGCCTCAAGCCGTCGCCGCAGGTGCCACGGCAGCAACACGTGCAGCGCTTCGCTCAATTCCTCGCTCGACAGTGCTGAGAGCGCGGTTTTGTCGGCGAGCGCGGGGGCGAGCCAGTCGGCGGCGGTAGCCTCGAGCACGGCGTTGGAGAGATCCGGCCATTCGCCGCCTTCGGCCCGACGCAGGAACATGACGCGGCTGCGCCACTGCCGTAGCTGCTTGGTCCAGGGCAACCGGTCGATTCCGAGTCGGGCGATGCCTTGCGCGAGCATGCGCGCGGTCTCATCGCTTGGCGCGATCTTCGTCGGCTGCTCGGCGAGTGTGAGCGCGCCGAGACGACGCAGGCGGCGTGCGCGCATGCTTGCACTTGCCTCGTCGAAGACGACCTCTTCGCCACTCTCGATCCGGGTGGAGAACTGCGCTTCGATCTCGGGCAGCGTAAGCGGCGCGGCCAGCACGATCCGCGCTTGCGCCGCCGTTCCAGCGATCTCGGCGACGGCGAGGAACGCCTCGCGCGCAAGCGGCGATATCGGGTCCACCTGCGCGCCGCGGCCGTTGGCCAGCAGGAACGCGCCACCCGCGCCACGGTTCTTCGCCACACGGTCGGGATAGGCGAGCGCCAGCAGCGCGCCGACCGACGGCTCTCGCCGCTCCCCTGCCCCTTGTGGGGAGAGGTCGCGGGTGGGGGTGGTGCGGCTGTTCTCACCTGGCGCGTTCGCAATGCGAGCCCAATTCGCGGCGACTCTGCGCGCGTCGCTCGCCCGCCGCGAGCGATCGCGGCGCAACTCGTCGAGCCGGTGGCCAAGATTCACATCGTTGCCGCCGAGACCGCGCTCGGTGAGGACGACCGCGATCTCGGCCGCAAGCTCGGCTGCGCCGGCGGCTGCGGCGTCGATGACCATGCGTGCGAGCCGCGGCGGCAGCGGGAGGGAACGCAGCGCCCGCCCCTCGGCGGTGATCCGCCCCCCGCTATCGATGGCGCCGAGATCGGCGAGCAGAGCCTTGGCCTCCATCAGCGCCGGCCCAGGCGGCGGGTCGAGGAAAGCGAGCGCGGCGGGATCGGTGACGCCCCAGTAGGCGAGATCGAGCACGAAGCCGGACAGGTCGGCGGCCAGGATTTCAGGCCGGTTGGTCGGATCGAGCGCAGCGGTCTGCGGCTCGTCCCACAAGCGATAGCAGATGCCGGGCCCGGTGCGGCCCGCGCGCCCGCGCCGTTGGTCGGCGGAGGCGCGCGACACGCGCACGGTCTCGAGCCGGGTGAGCCCGACATCTGGCTCGTAGCGTGGCACGCGCGCGAGCCCACAGTCGATCACCCCGCGCACGCCTTCGATGGTGAGCGACGTCTCCGCGATCGAGGTCGCGAGCACGACCTTGCGCCGGCCGGGCGGCGCCGGCGCAATGGCGCGATCTTGAACGTCGGCTTCGAGCGCGCCGTAAAGCGCCACGACGTCGACCGATGGATCGAGCTCGCGCTCGCGCAGCAGGGTCTCGGTACGGCGGATCTCGGCCGCGCCGGGAAGGAAGACCAACAGCGATCCGGCCTCGCTGCGCAGCGCTCGCAGCACCGCATCGGCGACCTGCCGCTCGATCGGTATTCGGGCATCGCGTCCGAGATAGCGGGTGTCGACCGGGAAAGCGCGGCCGGCGCTCTCGATCACCGGCGCGTCGCCGAGCAGTTCGCCCACCCGCGCGCCATCGAGCGTCGCCGACATGACCAGAAGCTTGAGATCCGCGCGCAGACCCTGTTGTACGTCGCAGGCGAGCGCCAAGCCGAGGTCGCCATCGAGCGAGCGCTCGTGGAACTCATCGAACAGAACCGCGGCGATACCAGCCAGCGAGGGATCATCGAGGGCGAGCCGCGTGAACACCCCTTCGGTGACGAGCTCGATGCGCGTCGCGCGCGAGATTTTCGAGCCGAAGCGGACGCGGTAGCCCACGGTCGCACCGACCGCCTCGCCCAAGGCCGCCGCCATGCGCGCGGCCGCGGCCCGGGCGGCGAGCCGCCGCGGCTCGAGCACGAGAATCTTTTTCTCCTTGGCCCACGGCTCACCGGCGAGCACCAGTGGGACGCGCGTGGTCTTGCCCGCGCCCGGCGGCGCGACCAGAACGGCGGCATTCTCCGTGCGCAGGGCCGCGGTAAGTTCGGGCAGCGCTGCGTCGATCGGAAGTGGCTCGGCCGGGTGACGCATTGGGGGCACTCTGTGCACGTCTTCGCCCAGGAAGCGCGCCGCAAGGATAAGTGCATAGCGTGCCCGAACCGGTAGCGAAATCGCCGTTCAAGTGTTAAGTCCGGCCCATGCCGACAAAAACCGCAAAGCGCGCCGAGAGCGCCCCGCCCGTTCAGGCCCGGCCGCCGCAAAAAGGCGACCACGTCTTCCTGGTCGACGGCTCCTCCTACATTTTCCGCGCCTATCACGCGCTGCCGCCGCTCAACCGCAAGTCCGACGGGTTGCAGGTCAATGCCGTGCTCGGTTTCTGCAACATGCTGTGGAAGCTCATGCGCGACATGAAGCCGGAGGAGCGGCCGACCCATCTTGCGGTCGTGTTCGACAAGTCGGAACGAACGTTCCGCACCGAAATGTATCCCGAGTACAAGGCGAACCGGACCGAGCCGCCCGACGATTTGCGTCCGCAATTCGCCTTCATTCGCGACGCGGTGCGCGCCTTCGACCTGCCGTGCCTGGAGCAGATTGGGTTCGAGGCCGACGACCTGATCGCGACCTATGTGCGCCAGGCGTGCGAGGCGGGCGCGACCGCGACCATCGTCGCCTCCGACAAGGATCTGATGCAGCTCGTGAACGACTGCGTCGTCATGTACGACACCATGAAGGACCGCAAGATCGGCATCCCCGAGGTGATCGAGAAATTCGGCGTGCCGCCGGAGAAGGTCATCGAGGTGCAGGCGCTGATTGGGGATTCGACCGACAACGTGCCGGGCGTGCCGGGCATCGGCGTGAAGACTGCGGCGCAGTTGATCGGCGAATACGGCGACCTGGAGACGTTGCTGGCACGTGCGATCGAAATCAAACAGGAGAAGCGGCGCCAGGCGCTGATCGAGAATGCGGAAAAGGCGCGACTGTCCAAGAAGCTCGTCACGCTCGACGACCATGTCGCGCTCGACGTGCCGCTCGCCGACCTCGCCGTGCACGAGCCCGACTACAAGCGCCTGATCGCTTTCCTCAAGGCGATGGAGTTCACCGCGCTTACTCGCCGGGTAGCGGAGTTCTCCCACCTCGACCCCGCCCAGATCGAGGCCGACGGCGAGCTCAGGGCAGGCGCGCCCAAGCCCAGGCTCGAGCCAGCCGGGCAAGCCACGCTCCCTCTCCAGCCCTCCCCCACAGGCGCGAGAGAAAGTCCTGCTAGCGAGCGTCGCGAGAGCCCGCCGCCCCGAGCGCAAGCGGAGCCGGGTGAGCTCGTGCCGCAGGCGCTCGCCGCCGCGCGCATCGATGCGGCGCATCACGCCAAGGTCGACCGCTCGCGCTACGAGATCGTGCGCAGCCTCGATCGGCTCAACGCCTGGATCGCGCGCGCGCGCGACATCGGCGTGGTCGCCATGGATACCGAGACGACGAGCATCGATCCGATGCAGGCCGTACTGTGCGGCTTCTCGCTTGCGCTCGCGCCCAACGAGGCTTGCTACGTGCCCGTGGGCCATCGGCAGGGCAGCGTCGGCAAGGGCGGCCTGTTCGCGGGCGAGATCGTAGCCGATCAGATCGAGGAGCGCGCGGCGCTCGCGGCGATGAAGCCGCTGCTCGAGGATCCCGGCGTGCTCAAGGTCGGCCAGAACCTGAAATTCGACCTGCAGATTTTCGCGCTACGCGGCATCGAGCTCGCCCCCTTCGACGACACCATGCTGATGTCCTACGTGCTCGATGCCGGCCGCTCCGACCACGGGCTCGACCCGCTCTCGCGGCGTTACCTCGATCACGCCACCATCGACTACAACGAGGTCACCGGCTCGGGAAAATCCAAGCTTTCCTTCGATTGCGTGCCAGTCGAGAAGGCCGCCGAATACGCCGCCGAGGATGCCGACATCGCGTTGCGGCTGTGGTACGTGCTCAAGGCGCGTCTCGTCGCCGAGCGCGTGAGCAACGTTTACGAGACGCTCGAGCGGCCGCTCGTTCCAGTGCTCGCGCGCATGGAGCGGCGCGGCATTTCCATCGACCGCGAGGTGCTCTCGGAGCTGTCGAGCGAGTTCAGGCAACGGGCGGTGGCGCTGGAAAGCGAGATCCAGGTGCTTGCCGGCGAGCCGCTCAATCCCGGCAGCCCGAAGCAGCTCGGCGACATCCTGTTCGGCAAGTTCGGCCTTCCCGGCGGCACCAAGACCAAGACCGGGGCGTGGTCGACCGGCGCGCGCGCGCTCGAGGATCTGGCCGAACAGGGCCACGAGCTCGCGCGCAAAATCCTCGATTGGCGGCAAGTGGCGAAACTGCGCTCGACCTATACCGACGCACTGCCGGGCTACGTCAACCCGACGACGCACCGCGTGCACACGTCTTACTCACTGGCCGCGACTCCGACCGGCCGGCTGTCGTCGTCGGAGCCGAATCTGCAGAACATCCCGATCCGCAACGAGGAGGGCCGCAGGATCAGGCGCGCCTTCATCGCCTCGGAAGGACACAAGCTCGTCTCCGCCGACTATTCGCAGATCGAGCTGCGGCTCCTTGCCGAGATCGCCGATATCGCGCAGCTCAAGAAGGCTTTCCGCGAGGGGCTCGACATCCACGCCATGACCGCCTCCGAGATGTTCGGCGTACCGGTCAAGGGCATGCCGGGGGAGATTCGCCGCCGCGCCAAGGCCATCAATTTCGGCATCATCTACGGCATCTCGGCCTTCGGGCTCGCCAATCAGCTGGGCATCGAGCGCGAGGAAGCCGGCGCCTATATCCGCAAATATTTCGAGCGCTTCCCCGGCATCCGCGACTACATGGAAGAGACCAAGGCCTTCGCAAAGAAGAACGGCTACGTGCTCACGCTGTTCGGACGCAAGTGCCACTATCCCGACATCGTCAACTCGAACGCCTCGATCCGCGCCTTCAATGAGCGGGCCGCGATCAATGCACGGCTGCAGGGCACCGCCGCCGACATCATCCGCCGCGCCATGGTGCGCATGGACGCGGCGCTGGCGAAGAGCAACCTGTCGGCGCAGATGCTTCTGCAGGTGCACGACGAGCTCGTATTCGAGGTGGCGGACGACGAGGTCGAGGCGACACTGCCGGCGGTGCAGAAAGTGATGGAACAGGCGCCGATGCCGGCGCTCTCGTTGTCCGTTCCGCTCGCGGTCGAGGCGCGCGCCGCGCACAACTGGGACGAGGCGCATTGAGCCGCCTAGTCATCGCACGGAGACGGACGAGCCGATCCGCAGCGCTGCCTAGTGCACCGGGACTGAAGTCTGCCCGTCGAACGGAACGCCCAAAGTCGTCTTGCTCGATGCCAGCTGCGGCACCGGTCGCGATTGGGTCTTCGGGCTCGCCACCCGCTTCGGAGCTTGGCCTGCGAGCTTTGCCGTCGCAACCCCCGGCCTTGCAATCGGAAGGGGGACCGGCTCCGTCCTGGCGACCACCGATGCCGGCTCTGGGTTTTGCGGCTTTGCGGCGTTTGGTGCGTCGGACCTGACAGCCGCCGGTGCCATCGCGATCGGCGCAGCAGCCTCTCCGTTGAGCTCCACAATGATCGGCGCCGTCCGCTGCGTCGAAGCGAGCACGATATGCTGCTCGATCAGCAGCCGCATGCGAGCGTCGCGCGCAGCATTCGAGGTCCCGCCGAGGACCACCGCAACGATGTGCCTCTCGTCGCGCCGAGTCGACGTCACGAGGTTGTAGCCGGAGGCCTCGGTATAGCCGGTCTTGATCCCATCGACGCCCTTCACATTACCGAGGAGCGCGTTGTGATTGCGCATCTCCATATTGCGATAGCGGAAGCTCGGCGTCGCAAAGTAGCGGTAATAGTCGGGAAACCGGTGCTGAATGGCGCGACCCAGAATCGCCTGATCGCGGGCGGTCGTGATTTGCTCCTCCGCCGGCAACCCGGAGGCATTGACATAGGTTGTGCCGGCCATGCCCAGCACGTGGGCCTTCGCGGTCATGAGCTTGGCGAATTCCTCTTCGCTGCCGCCGATCGCCTCGCTGACGACGACCGCGGCGTCGTTGGCCGATTTGGTTACCAGCCCTTTGATGGCGTCCTCGACCGCAAGGGTCTGACCGGTCTTGAGTCCGAGCTTGGTCGGGGGCCGCAGAGCGGCGAAGGCCGAGACCGGCAGCGGCGTGTCGAGCTTGAGGTTGCCGGCCTCGAGCTGCTCGAACAGCAAGTAGAGCGTCATGATTTTCGTCAGCGAGGCGGGATGACGCGGTTCGTCCGCACTGGCTTCGTGCAGCACTTGGCCTGACTTGTCATCGACAACGATGGCAGCGTAGGGCGGCCGATAGCTGGGCCCATGAATGGCCCGTTGTGGAGCGGGCTTGCGCGCAGCGCGCGCGTCGGCCTGATCCCACCCCGAACCTACGAGCGTCAGCGTTGCGAGCAGGCCGACAACCGAAAGCAAACGCGAACGTAAGATAAAGCCCGACCTCATTGCCGGCCCCCCATCCCCGAATCACGCATCCCCTGTTCGGACCACTAAAGCCCGAATCCGACCCCCTGGCTGTAATCCGTATGCCACACTTCACAAAAATCGCCGGCGCAAACCGCTCGCCAGCGCGACGGATCCAGCACAGGGGCGTAGCTCATCGCAAATCCAGCCGAGCTTGCGTGCGACATCTCCCTGCGTCAGAACCGGACCGATATCTGAGAATTTCTACCCCGAGGCTGTACTGACTTAGTCTGATGCGGCAACTCGTGCTCGCTTTAGTCACGCTGCTTGCGATCGGCATGCCCAAGCAGGCGCTCGCCGCCGCGGCGCTCGATGGCTCCGCGCTGGGCTGGCCCTGGGCCCTGCCCTTCATCGGTATTCTGCTCACGATCGCGACCGGCCCGCTGCTGTTTCGGCGCTTCTGGCACCACCACTACGGCAAGCTCGCCTTGCTCTGGGGCGTGCTTACGCTGGCGCCGCTTGCGGCCCTCCACGGTACCGCCGGCGCGCTCGCCAGCTTCGTGCATGTGGTGCTCGCGGAATATCTGAGCTTCATCGTGCTGTTGTTCGCGCTTTACGTAGTTGCCGGCGGCATTCTGATCAACGGCGATCTGCGCGGCACGCCGCTCGTCAACACCGCCATGCTGGCCTTGGGCACGATGATGGCGAGCATCGTCGGCACCACGGGCGCGGCCATGATCCTGATCCGCCCGCTCATCCGCGCCAATGCGGCGCGGCTCGCCAACGTGCACGTGATCGTGTTCTTCATCTTTCTCGTCGCCAATATCGGCGGCGCGCTGTCGCCGCTGGGCGATCCACCGCTGTTCGTGGGATTCCTGCACGGCGTCGACTTCTTCTGGATGGCGCGGGAGCTCTGGTCCGCGACCGTGCTCGTGGCGGGCCTCGTGCTTGCGATCTTCCTCGTGCTCGACCTCTGGTATTACCGCAAGGATCGCCTGATCACGACCGTCGGCGAGGCTGAGCCGCGGATCAAGCTCGGCGTCAGCGGCAGCATCAATCTGCTGCTGATCGCCGGCATCATCGCCGCCATTCTCGCTTCGGCCACGTGGAAGCCTGGCATCAGCTTCAACGTGTACGGCACGGCGGTCGAGCTGCAGAACGTCGCCCGCGACGCCGCCTTGGTGCTGATCGCGATCCTCTCGCTCGCGCTCACGCCTAACGAGCACCGCGAGGCCAACGGCTTCACCTGGGAACCGATCGCGGAAGTGGCGATCCTGTTCGCCGGCATCTTTGTCTGCATCATTCCGGTGCTCGCGATGCTCGACGCCGGCAAGGACGGCGCCCTTTCCTGGCTGCTGACGGCGGTGACCGCCAGCGACGGCAGGCCGCACGATGTCGCATATTTTTGGCTGACCGGCGCGCTCTCGGCCTTTCTCGACAACGCACCGACCTATCTGGTGTTCTTCGAGCTCGCTGGCGGCGACGCCCGCGAGTTGATGGGGCCGCACGCCTCGACGCTGGCGGCGATCTCCATGGGCGCGGTCTATATGGGCGCCATGACCTACATCGGCAACGCGCCGAACTTCATGATCTACGCCATCGCAGTCGAGCGCGGCATCAAGATGCCGAGTTTCTTCGGCTACATGATCTGGTCGGCGCTGGTCTTGCTGCCGGTGTTTGCGATCCTCACCTGGCTTTGGATCGTGCCGCCCTGGTAGCGGCACTGCTACGGCGCCGCGGGATCATGCGGCCGTCCGCACTGAAAGTGTAAGGCCAGCGCCGTGCCGCGGCCCGTACGGCGACCTTGTCCTTGACAGTGACCGGCGGTTACCCGAGCCTGCCCGCGCGTTCGGGGAAGCTCGCGTGTCGTCGCAAGATTTCGTGCCGCACATCTTTCTCGGCCTCGACCCGATGATGGTGTCGACCGTCATTCTGTGCGCCACCTATGGCGTCATCATTTGGGACAAGCTCAATCGGGCGATCGTCGCGCTGCTTGGGGCGTCGGTGATGGTCTTTGTCGGGGCCCTCGACCAGACCGAGGCGCTCAAGGGCATCGACTGGAACACCATCGGGCTCCTCACCGGCATGATGATCCTGGTGTCGATCTCGCGCCGCTCCGGGATGTTCGAATATCTGGCGATTTGGTCGGCGCAGAAGGCGCGGGCCAGTCCCGCCGGAATCCTTCTCCTGCTGCAGATCACCACCGCCGTCGTCTCCGCGCTGCTCGACAACGTGACCACGGTGCTCCTGGTGGTGCCGGTGACGCTGGCCATCACCAAGGAGCTCGATGTCCCGCCCTACCCGTTTTTGTTCGCTGAGGTGTTCGCCTCCAATATCGGCGGTACCGCCACGCTGATCGGCGATCCGCCCAATATCCTGATCGGCTCGCTGGCCGGCCTCGACTTCAACGCCTTCATCATCCACCTCACACCGGTCATCATCGTGGTGATGGCGGTGCAGGCGCTGATGATTCATCTGCTGTGGGGACGGGCGCTCAAATCGACACCGGCGCGCCGCGCACTGGTCATGGGCATGAGCGCGAAGGAAACCATCCTCGATTGGACGCTGCTCCAGCAGTCGCTCGTGGTGCTCATCGCCGTGATCGCCGCCTTCGTGCTCGCGCGGCTGCTGCACCTTGAGCCCGCGACCATCGCCATGGCGGGCGCAGCATTGCTGATGTTTCTCGACAACTGGCAGCACCACAACGAGAAGCAGTCGGCGAACGTGCACAAGACCTTCAGCGACGTGGAATGGATCACGATCTTCTTCTTCGTCGGCTTGTTCATCGTGGTGCGCGGCGTCGAGGTCGGCGGGTTGCTCCATCTCCTCGCCAATGGATTGGTGGCAGCGACCGGCGGCGACCTTGCAAGCGCCGGCTATGCCATCCTGTGGGCCTCGGCCTTCCTCTCCGCGATCGTCGACAACATCCCGTTCGTCGCCACCATGATCCCGTTGATCAAGAGCATGGCGCCGGCCTTTGGTGGCGCCGACAAGATCGAGCCGCTGTGGTGGTGCCTCTCGCTCGGAGCGTGTCTGGGCGGCAACGGCACGCTCATCGGCGCCTCGGCCAACCTCACGGTCGCCGGCATCGCCGAACGCAACGGCGTGCCGTTCCGGTTCATGACCTATCTCTGCTACGGCATGCCGATGATGGTGGTCTCGATTGCCATCTCCCACATCTATGTGTGGTGGCGCTATTTCTGACCAACCCGCGTGACGCGCGCGCGGACCGCGCGGGCTTCAATCCGATAAATCGCCGACCACTTGCTCGGCAAGCGAGAGCGCCGAGGTGAGGCCCGGTGATTCGATTCCGAACAGGTGCACGAGCCGGCGAAACCCGTGCTGGCGCGGGCCCTCGATCATGAAATCCGCCGCCGCCTCTCCCGGGCCGGTCAGCTTCGGCCTGACGCCGGCGTAGTCGGGGGCGAGCGAGTTGTCCGGCAGCCGCGGCCAATAATCGCGGATGCGGGCATAGAATGCCTGCGCGCGGACGGGATCGACGTCGTAGTTCTCGTGCTCGATCCATTCGACGTCGGGCCCGAAGCGCATACGTCCGGCGAGGTCGAGCGTTACGTGCACGCCGAGCCCGCCCGGCACCGGCACCGGATAGATGAGCCGCGAAAACGCCGGCCGGCCGGCGAAGCCGAAATAGTTGCCCTTGGCGAGGACGAGGCGCGGCACGCGCTCGGCCGGATAGCCTTCGGTGGCGCGCGCCAGCCGCTGGGCGCCGAGCCCGGCGCAATTGACGACTGCATCGAAATGCAGCCACTGCGGCTCGCTGCCGCCGAGGGCGGCGTCCCAGCCGTCATTCGTGGGCTTGAGGCGCTCAATCGGGCTTGCGAACGCGACCATGCCGCCGCGATCTTCGAGATCGCCACGCAACGCCAGCATGAAGTGGTGGCTGTCGATGATGCCGGTTTCCGGCGAGCGCATGGCGGCGACGCAGGCGAGCTCCGGCTCAAGCCGTTTGGCCTCGGCGCCCTCGATGATCTCGACGCCCTCGACGCCGTTGATCTGCGCCTGCTTGTAGACCGCCGCCAGGCGATCGCGCTCGGCCTCGTTGGTGGCGACGACGAGCTTGCCGCATTTGCGGTGGGGTACCCCATGCGAGGCGCAATACGCGTAGAGCAGCCGCCGTCCGCGCGTGCAGTGACGGGCGCGGCTCGACCCGGTGGGATAGTAAAGGCCGCCATGGATGACCTCGCTATTGCGCGAGGAAACTCCGCTGCCGATTCCCGTGGTCGCCTCGGCGACCACCACCTCATGCCCGGCGAGCGCGGCGGCGCGCGCCACCGCGAGGCCGACCACGCCCGCTCCGACCACCAGCACCTGCATCCGCGCTGCCCCGCTCAAATCTCGACCGGCAGTCCGGCGTAGTTCTCGGCCAGCGAGCGGCTCCCGGCCTCGGAGCTGGTGACATAGTCGAGCTCGGCGAGCTGGCGCTTGCGGTCGAAGGCATTGTGGCTGGGATCGAGGTGGAACATCTGCGTCATCCACCAGGAGAAGCGCTGCGCCTTCCAGACCCGGCGCAGGCAGGTCGCGGAATAGCGCTCGAGCAGGTCGCTGCGTCCGGTGCGGTAGAAGGCGACAATGGCGCGCGAGAGCACCATCACGTCGGCGAGCGCGAGGTTCATGCCCTTGGCGCCGGTCGGCGGCTGGATGTGGGCAGAATCGCCGGCCAGAAACAGCCGCCCATATTGCATGGGCTCGACCACGAAGCTGCGCAT
>JBKPUA010000405.1:0-10044 GCA_046735815.1 Pseudomonadota bacterium | reverse complement strand
GTCCCATCTCCCTCGCCAGCTGCTCGAGTGCGGCGATGCGGTTCTCGGTCGAAGGATGGGTCGAGAACAGGTTGTCGACGCCGTGATGGGTCAGCGGATTGATGATGAAGAGATGCGCGGTGGCCGGATTGCGCTCGGCCGGATAGTTCTCGATCTGCTCCGCCGCGCCGGAAATCTTGCGCAAGGCCGAGGCCAGCGCGTCCGGGCGTCCGCTGATGCGGGAGCCGAGATTGTCGGCGGCGTATTCGCGCGTGCGGCTGATCGCCATCTGCACCAGCATGGCCGCGATCGGCGCCAGGATCATCATTGCGATCGTGCCGATCACGCCGAGGCCGCTGTTGTTGTCGCGATGGCCGCCGAAGAACATGCCGAACTGCGCCAGCATGGAGATCGCGCCGGCGATGGTGGCGGTGATGGTCATCGTCAGCGTGTCGTGGTTGCGGATATGGGCGAGCTCATGGGAGATGACGCCGGCGACCTCCTCGCGCGAGAGCATCTGCAAAAGCCCGGTGGTCACTGCCACCGCCGCATGCTCGGGGTTGCGCCCGGTGGCGAACGCGTTGGGCTGCGGATTGTCCATGAGATAGAACCGCGGCATCGGCAGGTTGGCGCGCTGCGCCAGCTCGGCCACCAGCCGCACCAGGTCGGGCGCGCCGCGCGCATCGACCTCGTGGGCGCCGTGCATCGAGAGCACGAGCTTGTCCGCATTCCAGTAGCTGACCAGGTTCATCACGCCGGCGATGATCAGCGCGATCACCGCGCCGCCGGAGCCGCCGATGAGATAGCCCACACCCATGAACAGGGCGGTGAGGCCCGCCAGCAGAATGGTGGTACGCAGATAGTTGGTCATCGCCCATCCTTGGTTGGAAGCCGAGCCGCGCGCAATCGCGCCGCCCAAGTCCGACCTCCGGGCAAAGATGTTGGGTGTGCGCCGCGCGGTTGCCAGAGGCCGCTTTGTCGCGCCGCACGGCTGGCCCCCCTTGACCGGCCGGTAGCGCGGCGCATTTAGAAGACAATGGATGATGCACCCCCAAAGGGCACTTCGGCCACGTCGGCGGCCAAGAAGCCACTCTCCCCTGCCGCCGAGCGCGCGCTGGCCGAGGCCGCCGCTCGCCGCGCCGAGCGCGACCGTGCGCGCCAGGAACCGGCGCCGGAATTCAGCGGCCGCGGCGGGCTCGACCCCGCGCGCTACGGCGACTGGGAGGTCAAAGGCATCGCCTCGGATTTTTGACGGCAGATCGGCCGCTAGATCAGACTCCATCCCAGGGATGCAGGATGATGCGGCCGACGACGTCGCTTCCGTTTTCCAGCATGGCGTGCGCCTCGCCTGCCTTGGCGAGCGGCAACACCGCGTGGATCGGCATGCGGATGCGGCCTTTTTCGATGAGCTCCGCCACGACGCGTTGATCGTTGCGCGTGGCGCCGCGAATGCCGCGGACGTTGAGCTCCTTGCTGACCATGTCGATCACCCGCAGCGGGATTTCGTGCAGCTCGCCGCCGACTGGGCAGAACGTGCCGCCGAGCCGCAGCGCATCGATGCACAGCCGCATGAGCGCGGGCGCGCCGGCATATTCCACCGCCGCGTCGACGCCTTCGCCGCCGGTCGCAGCGCGGATCGCTTGCAGGCTGTCGTCGCGGCTGCAGTCGACCACGACATCGGCGCCCGCGCGCTCGAGCATCGCGGCTTTGCGTGCATCACGCGTGCCGGCGATGATGGTGACGCCCGCGAGCTTGGCGAGCTGCATGGTTGCCGTGCCCATTCCGCCCGACGCGCCGGTGATGAGGATATTGTCGTTCATGCGCGCGTTGAGCCGGTTGACGATGATGCGATGGGCGGTCGCGCACGGCCACATCGCGGCGGCGCCCTGGTCGGGGTCGAGATCGGCCCTGGTCTTGATCCAATAGTCCTCCGGGCGCGAGACGAACTGCGCATAGCCGCCGAACATGGTGTGGCCGGGAAGGTCGACGCCGCCGGAGAGGTTGCCCAGCCCGCGAATGCTGGCGAGCGAGCGCGCGTTCTCCGGATTGGTCATGCCGAGCACGCGATCGCCCGGTTTGAGCGTGGTCACGTCCTCGCCCACCGCAACAACCTCGCCGGCAACGTCGCGCCCGAGCTGCATCGGCATCGGGAAGGCGCGGCGGCCCTGGATGCCGCCGTGGTGTCCGGTCCCTTTGCCGTAGAACGCGTGCACCTCGCCGATGCGGTACTTGATGTCCCAACGCGACACCGAGGTGGCGAGCACCTTGACCAACACGTCGCCTGGTCCGACCTCCGGCATCGGATGGTCGCCGTAGACGAGCTTGTCGGGCCCGCCGAACTCGAACAATCGGACCGCTTTCATCGTCGTCATCGCGGGGGCCGTCTAGTGTCCCGATTCCGAAGTTCGCAAACCTTTGCTGCACCCTCTGATGCGAACTTCGGAATCAAAGGGACACTAGCAACTCTATGATTCTAGTGCCCCTTTTTGAACCCGAAGTTCGCAACCGCTCTTGCGGCACAAGTGTGCGAACTTCGGGTTCGGGGCACTAGTCGGTGGCGTCTGCGATCGGATGCGGTATGCGCTCGTCACTCGGCCGCGCGCGCCAGCACGTGCTGGCGCCATTTCGGCATCACCTCGTGCGCGAGGAGCCGCATGGATTCCTGCTCCCAGGCGGCGTTGGGACCGCCCCAGTCGAGCCCGGTCACGAGCAGGGTCCCGAATGGGCCGACCCGCTCGCGAAACGCCACGAGTCTGTCGAGCACGGTTCTCGGCGAGCCGTGGATCACGCATTCCCGGGTGATGACTTCGGCGCTGGCCTCGTCATCGGGCATGTCGGGGCGCGGCTTGAGAATCACCAGCAAGCCGACGCGGCTGAGCACCTCGCGCATATAGGTGTAGAAGTAGCGGTTCGAGCCTTCGGTGCCGAACACGCGTTCCTCGGCCTCGCCGTCGGAGGGGGCAACGAGCACGTTGCGCGCGATGCGCCACCTCTCGCCGCGCGGTTTGAGCCCCGCTTCCGCGCAGGCCTTGCTGTAGACCTCCCAGTGGCTCGCCACCGAGTAGGTCGGGATGATGTTGGCCGAAATCATGCCCCAGCCCTTGAGCGCGGCGGTGCGGGCGGAGCCGGAGTGCGGGCTCGCGAGCGAGATCGAAATCGGCGGCCCGCCCGGCTGGTAGGGCTTGGGCATGTAGCCGACACCGAGTTCGGGCACGATGCCGTTCTTGATCGCGATGTTCCAGAACTCGCCGTCGAGCTCGTAGGGCGGGTCCTGCGACCAGATACGGGTTATGAAATCGACCGCCTCGACCACCATGCGGTTGCGCGCATGCACGTCGGGATTCTTGAACAGCTCGAAATCGGACACGAGCCCGCCCGGCCCGACGCCGAGCATGAAGCGGCCCTTGCTCATGTGGTCGAACTGGGCGGCCTCGGCGGCGACGATGGCGGGATGATGGTTCGGCAGGTTGATCACCGCGGTGCCGAAGGCGATCGTCTTGGTGCGTTGGAGCAGGCCGGCAAAGAACATCAGCGGCGAGGGGATCGGCTCGGTGGTGGCGGAGAAATGCTCGCCCAGCCATACTTCGTCGAAGCCGAGCCGGTCGGCCAGCACCGACTTTTCGCTGTCCTCCTCGAGCGTGCTCCAGAACGTGCGATCCGGCGGATGCACCGGCATCATGAACATTCCGAGACGCATGGAGTATCCCCGCAGTTTCGTTCTTGCCACTATGGCGTGGCTTCGGTGCGAGGGAAATGGGTTGGTCGTCATTCCGGGGCGCCGCCAAGCGGCGAGCCCGGAATCTATAACCACCGGCTGCGATTATGGATTCCGGATAGCCGCTTCGCGGCTTCCGGGAATGATAGCGGAGTGAGCGTTCAGAGAATGAACCGGCTCAAGTCCGCGTTCTTGGCGAGATCGCCGATGTGCTTGTGCACGTAACCGGCGTCGATCACCACCGTCTCGCCTGAGCGGTCGGGGGCGCCGAACGAAATCTCGTCGAGCACGCGCTCCATCACCGTTTGCAGCCGGCGCGCGCCGATGTTCTCGACGCTGGAATTGACCTGCACCGCCACGTCGGCGATGGCATCGATGGCATCGGGGGTGAAATCGAGCTTTACGCCTTCGGTCGCCAGCAGCGCCACATACTGCTTGATCAGCGACACCTCGGTTTCCGTGAGGATACGCCGGAAGTCGTCGCGTGTGAGCGGGCGCAGCTCCACCCGGATCGGCAGCCGTCCCTGCAGCTCCGGCAACAGATCCGACGGCTTCGACAGATGAAACGCGCCCGAGGCGATAAATAAAATGTGGTCGGTCTTGACCGCGCCGTGCTTGGTCGAGACCGTGGTGCCCTCGATCAGGGGGAGGAGGTCGCGCTGCACGCCCTCGCGCGAGACGTCGGCGCCCATGCGCCCTTCGCGGCCCGCGATCTTGTCGATCTCGTCGAGAAACACGATGCCGTTCTGCTCGACCGCCTTGATCGCTTCCTGCACCAATTGGTCGTTGTCGAGCAGCTTGTCGGATTCCTCGTTGAGGAGAATGTCGTGGGAATCCGCCACCGTGACCCGGCGGGTCTTGCTGCGGCCGCCACCTAGCTTGCCGAAGATGTCGCCGATCGAGATGGCGCCCATCTGCGCGCCCGGCATGCCGGGGATTTCGAACAGCGGCATGCCGCCCGACGCCTGCACCTCGATCTCGATCTCCTTGTCGTTGAGCTCGCCTGCCCGCAACCGCCGCCGGAACGCTTCCTTCGTCGTCGCACTGGCGTTCTCGCCGACGAGCGCGTTGACCACGCGCTCCTCCGCCGCGAGCTGGGCGCGCGCGTGCACGTCCTTGCGCTTCTTCTCGCGCGTCTGCGCGATCGCGGCCTCGACCAGATCGCGCACGATCTGCTCGACGTCGCGCCCGACATAGCCGACCTCGGTAAACTTGGTGGCTTCGACCTTGATGAACGGCGCGCCTGCGAGCTTGGCGAGGCGGCGGGAGATTTCGGTCTTGCCGACGCCGGTCGGGCCGATCATCAAGATGTTCTTGGGCAACACCTCTTCGCGCAGCTTCTCGTCCAGCTGCAGGCGGCGCCAGCGGTTGCGCAACGCGATGGCGACTGCGCGCTTGGCGTCGTTCTGGCCGATGATGAAGCGATCCAGCTCGGAGACGATCTCGCGGGGGGAAAAATCGGTCATTGGATGTGTATGTGGTCCTTGCGGCAAGCTACTGCAATGGTGCTCCGGTCTGCCACGTTTTGATCGCATCGAAGGGATGAACGATCATCACAATATTGAGCGTGAGATTGTCGCGAATGAGGAAGGCCAGCGCAATCTCGATGGTTAGAGCGAGCACGACGACGCTCCATGTCGGTAGCAGCGAGGCCAGCACGAAGCCGAAGACCATGGTCACGTTGTCGCTGATCGAGTTGACGATGCTGTCGCCGAAATAGTCGACCGAGATCGTCTCGGCGCGATAGCGATTGATGATGAAATTGCTGTTCTCGAGCAGCTCCCATCCGGCTTCGATCAGTACGGCGAGCACGAGCCGCAGCGACAGGGGTGTCCGCGGGAGCACCAGCCAGAGCAGAAGGTAAAGCAAGAGACCATGAATGATGTGGCTGAACGAATACCAGTCGAAAATGTGCTGGGAGTTCTCGGAACTGTGCACCACGCCGTGCCAGAGCTTGACGTAACCGCAGGTGCAGATGGGAACCCGACCCATTGTCCAAAGAATGAGCGCCTGCAGGGCGAGGATGACGGTCACCGCCAACAGCACGGCCTGCGGCGGGAGGCGCTTGGCGAGGGTCACGGCGTTATAGTTTCTCCACCGTGATGTTGCGGTTGGTGTAGACGCAGATGTCGGCGGCGATGTCCATCGCCTTGCGCACGATCGCCTCGGCATCGAGCGGACCGTCGATGAGCGCGCGCGCGGCGGCGAGCGCGTAGTTGCCGCCCGAGCCGATGCCCATAACGCCGGCGTCGGGCTCGAGCACGTCGCCGGTGCCGGTGAGCACCAGCGACACCTGCGCGTCGGCGACGATCATCATGGCTTCGAGCCGGCGCAGGTAGCGGTCGGTGCGCCAATCCTTGGCGAGCTCGACCGCGGCGCGGGTGAGCTGCCCGGGATATTGCTCGAGCTTGCCTTCCAGCCGCTCGAACAAGGTGAAGGCGTCGGCGGTAGCGCCGGCAAAGCCGCCGATGACGTCGCCCTTGCCGAGGCGCCGCACCTTCTTGGCGTTGGGCTTGATGATGGTCTGCCCGATGGTGACTTGCCCATCGCCGCCGATTACCACGCTGCCGCCCTTGCGGACGGTCAGGATGGTGGTGCCGTGCCAGACGTCGGGGGAAGAAGGCTGCATGCGTCAAATCCGTGCTCGCGAGTGATCTAACCATTGCTGCCGCGGGGCGCAATTGCGGTTCCCGTGCCAGTGGCGAAGGCGGGCAACGCCTGATAAAAGGCGCGCGGCTCAATCCGGATGCGGTCGAACGTCATGCGCAAAGGCGCGGTCAAGCGCACCACCAAGGAAACCGACGTCGAGGTCGCGGTCGATCTCGACGGCACCGGCGCGGCGACGATCGCGACCGGCATCGGCTTCCTCGACCATATGCTCGATCTGCTCGCGCGCCACTCCCGTATCGACCTCAGCGTCAAGGCCAAGGGCGACCTGCACATCGACGCCCATCACACCACCGAGGACGTCGGCATTGCGTTTGGGCAGGCGGTGAAGCAGGCGCTCGGCGACATGAAGGGCATCACGCGCTATGCGGATGTGCATGTGCCTATGGACGAGGCGCTCACCCGCGTCGCAATCGATATTTCGGGCCGGCCATTCCTGGTGTTCAAGGCCGAGTTCGTGCGCGACAAGGTCGGTGCCTTCGATACTGAATTGGTGCAGGAGTGGTTTCAGGCCTTCGCCATGAACAGCGGGGTGACCTTGCACGTCACCACGCTCTACGGCTCCAACGACCATCATATCGCCGAATCCTGCTTCAAAGGCTTGGCGCGCGCCTTGCGCGCGGCGGTCGCGATCGATCCGCGCGCCGCCAACGAGGTGCCGTCGACCAAAGGCTCGCTCGGTAGTTGACGCAGCTCTCTTGCTGAGCGGAGAGGAGGACGACATGGCGATCTACACCGTGCACGAGCCGCCGCTGCGGGCGGATGAAGACGCGCCCAACCCGGAGCGCTTCGTGTTCGTGCGTGACGGCTTTTATTTCTGGGCCTTCCTGCTCGGGCCGCTGTGGATGCTGCGTCACCGCCTGTGGCTCGTGCTCCTGGGCTATATCGTCGTGACCATCGCGCTTCAGGTCGGCCTGCGCGCGCTCGGCGCGTCGGCGACGGTGATGACGCTCGCCGGGGTGCTCTTTGCCTTGCTGATCGGCTTCGAGGCGGCGACCTTGCGTCGCTTCACCCTCGGTCGCCGGCGCTGGAAGAACGTGGGCATTGTCGTCGGCGACGATCTCGAATTGGCGGAGCGGCGGTTCTTCGACGCCTGGCTCAAGCATCCGTCGGGGAACGGCGCGCCGGCGGGTAGCGAGCTGCGTGGAGCTTCGGTCGCGCCAGCGGCGACGATCATGCGGCGGCCGCCGCCGTCCCCTGGTGTGCTCGGCTTGTTTCCGCAACCAGGAGCGCCGCGGTGACCGTCGCCATCATCGATTACGGCTCGGGCAACCTGCACTCGGCATCGAAGGCATTCGAGCGCGCCGCGCGTGAGCACGGCCTCGCCGAGCCGATCGTGGTGACGTCGGATCCCGACGACGTGCGGCGCGCCGATCGCGTGGTGCTGCCGGGGGTCGGCGCCTTTGCCGACTGCCGGCGCGGGCTCGACGCCGTTCCCGGCATGGTGGCGGCGCTGGAGGAGAGCGTGCGCGCGCGCGGCCGCCCGTTCCTCGGCATTTGCGTCGGCATGCAGCTGATGGCCGAGCGCGGGCGCGAATACATGGTGACGCCGGGCCTGGGCTGGATTGCGGGCGAGGTCGATCGCATCACGCCCTCCGACCCCGGCCTCAAGGTGCCGCATATGGGCTGGAACACGCTCAACGCCTACCGGTCGCATCCGCTGCTCGACGGCATCGCGGTCGGGCCGCAGGGCCTGCACGCCTATTTCGTGCACTCGTTCCACCTCAAGCCCGCCGAGCGCGCCGACCTCATCGCCGAGGCGGATTACGGCGGGGCGGTCACCGCCGTGGTCGGTCGCGACACCATGGTCGGCACGCAATTCCACCCCGAGAAGAGCCAGCGGCTGGGCCTGCGCCTGATCGCCAATTTTCTGCAGTGGACGCCGTGATTCCTTGGCGTCATTGAGCGCGTTGTGATCCTGTTTCCTGCCATCGATCTCAAGGACGGCGCCTGCGTGCGGCTCGAGCAGGGCGACATGGCGCGCGTGACGGTGTTTCACCGCGAGCCGGCGGCGCAGGCGCGCGCCTTCGCGGCGCAGGGCTTCGAATATCTCCACGTGGTCGATCTCGACGGCGCCTTTGCCGGCAAGCCGGTTAACACGGCCGCGGTCGAGGGCATCGTCAAAGCAGCGGGCATGCCGGTGCAGCTCGGCGGCGGCATCCGCGATCTCGCTACCATCGACGCCTGGCTCGACAAAGGCGTCGCCCGCGTCATCATCGGTACTGCCGCGGTGCGCGATCCCGCGCTCGTCGCCGAAGCCGCGCGGCGCTACCCCAACCGCGTTGCGGTCGCGCTCGACGCCCGCGACGGCAGGATTGCGGTCAAGGGCTGGGCCGAACGCTCCGAGCTCACCGCGTTGGAGGTCGGGCAACGGTTCGAGGACGCCGGTGTCGCAGCCCTGATCTACACCGACATCTCCCGCGACGGGCTGCTCACCGGTCTCAACCTCGACGCCACCATCGCGCTCGCCGAGGCGGTGCGCGTGCCGGTGATCGCGTCGGGCGGGCTCGCCTCGATCGACGACGTCAAGGCGCTGCTGCAGCCGCGGGCGCGCAAACTTGCCGGCGCGATTGCCGGCCGCGCGCTCTACGACGGGCGTCTCGATGCCGCCGCCGCGCTCGCGCTCATCCGCAACGCGCGTGTCGAGGCTGGGCGATGAACGGCGACGCGCGCGAGAGCAACGCGCGGCTGTGGTGGAGCTTGGCTCTGCTCGGCCTGTTCGTGACCGCGCCGCTCATTCTCTCCATTGCGGCGGCCACGATCGGAGCCATGCTCGGCTGCCAGGTCGATGAAAGCGGCATCCATCCCTGTCTGCTTTTCGGCGCCGATATCGGCGGCTGGCTCTACGTCTTCGGCATGCTGTTCTGGCTGGGGATATTCATGTTTCCCATGGCCATCTTCGGCTTTGTCGTTTGGCTGGGGGTCGTCATCGCCTTGCTGGTCAGGCGCCGGCGGCACTCCACGCCGACGTGAGCGAGGCGGTCGATGTTCAAGGTCCGTGTCATTCCCTGCCTCGACGTCAAGGACGGTCGCGTCGTCAAGGGCGTGAAGTTCGTCGATCTGCGCGACGCCGGCGATCCGGTCGAGGCGGCGATCGCCTATGACGCCGCCGGCGCCGACGAACTCACCTTCCTCGACATCACCGCGAGCCACGAGCACCGCGACATCATCCTCGACGTGGTGCGGCGCACGGCCGAGGCCTGCTTCATGCCGCTCACCGTCGGCGGCGGTGTGCGCACGGTGGAGGACATCCGCAAGCTCCTCGCCTCCGGCGCCGACAAGGTCTCGATCAACACCGCTGCGGTCGCTCGCCGCGCTTTCGTCAAGGAGGCGGCGGAGAAGTTCGGTGATCAATGCATCGTGGTGGCGATCGATGCCAAGCAGGTGTCGAAGCCGGGAGAGCCGCCGCGCTGGGAGATCTTCACCCATGGCGGACGCAATCCGACCGGCCTCGACGCGGTCGACTACGCCCGCGAGGTGGTGGCGCTCGGCGCGGGCGAAATCCTGCTCACCTCCATGGATCGCGACGGCACCCGGGCGGGCTTCGACATCGCGCTCACCCGCGCTATTGCCGATGCGGTGCCGGTGCCGGTGATCGCCTCCGGCGGGGTGGGCACGCTCGAGCACATGGTCGAGGGCATTCGCGACGGTCACGCCACCGCGGTGCTGGCAGCCTCGATCTT
>JBKPUA010000404.1:0-12430 GCA_046735815.1 Pseudomonadota bacterium | reverse complement strand
GCCGTCGCCCAGACCGGCTCGAGCTCGGGATCGTCGAGGTTCTTGCCCGCCACGTTCGAGCCGATCTGCATTCCGCGCAGGCCGAGCGTCCGCATGGCGTGGCGAAGCTCGTCGGCGGCGAGCCTGGGCGCCTGCATCGGGACCGTGGCGACGGCGAGAAAACGGTCCGGATGCGCCTTGACCAGCCGGGCGAGCTCTTCGTTCTGGATGCGGGCGAAGGCCGCGGTGAGCTCCGGGGGCTGGGCATAAAGGAAGGTCTGCGGGCAGACCGACAGCACCTGCATGTCGACCTGCGATGTCGCCATGTCGCGCAGCCGGCGCTCCAAGTCCCAGCCGCCGCGCGGGAACTGGCGGTACACGTTGCCGGCGACGTCCAGGGTGGCGAACTGATCGTCGATGTCGGAGAGCTTGGGCGCCACCTTGGGCGCTTCACGCTGCAGCAGCCGGATCGTCTCCTCGCTGAGGATGTGAGCGTGAACGTCGATCGTTTGCGTCGATGCCGTGGCCATGAAGGAGATGCTCGTGAGATTGGAGAGATGCCGCGAAGACGGTCGAGACTATAGCGTCTTCCCGCGGGCTAGGCAGCGGAAAGTATCCGGCGATGCGGATCGAGCCACCTGGACCATGCTAGGCTTGCCGGGTAGAACGCCGATGGAACCGGAGCGGCCAACAAATGCTCGATCAGCCCGTCGCTGCGCAGCGTGCGCGCCTGCACGACCGTCCGCGGCTCGACCTCCAGGATCATGTGGCCGATCTCGAGGCGAACGGACTGCTGGTCCGCATCGATCGCCCCATCAACAAGGATACCGAGCTGCATCCGCTGGTGCGCTGGCAGTTCCTCGGCGGCGTGCCGGAAGACAAGCGGCGCGCTTTCCTGTTCACCAATGTGATCGACGCCAAGGGCCGCCGGTACGACATTCCGGTGGTGGTGGGCGCGCTCGCGGCCTCGCCCGCGATCTATGCCATCGGCATGGGGCAGCGGGTCGAGGATATCGGCGAGGCTTGGATGCGGGCGATCGCCGAGCCCCTTGCACCGATAATAGTCACAGCCCCGCGCTGCCAGGAGGTCGTGCTCACCGGCAACGATCTCGAGGCGCCGGGCGGGCTTGCGCACCTGCCGGTGCCGGTATCGACGCCCGGATTCGATTCCGCGCCCTACCTCACCGCCACGCTCTGCATCACCCGCGATCCCGACAGCGGCATCCAGAACATGGGCACGTATCGTGCTGCCTTGAAGGCATCCGACCGGCTGGTGGTGCGCATGGTGGCGCGGGAGGCGAGCGGCGCCGGCGGCTATCTGCATTGGCTCAAATATCGCGAGCGGCGGCAGCCCATGCCGATCGCGATCGTGATCGGTTGCGCGCCGGTGGTGATGTTCACCGGCCCGCAGAAGCTCGCCATCGACATGGACGAGCTCGGCGTCGCGGGCTCCCTCGCCGGCGCGCCAATCGAGATCGCGAAGGCAGTGACGATCGATCTCGACGTGCCGGCCTCGGCCGAAATCGTGATCGAGGGGCTGATCGACCCCGAGAAGCTCGAGCCCGAGGCGCCGTTCGGCGAGAGCAACGGTTATGTCGCGCTCGAAGCCTACAATATGCCGATGCGGGTGACCGCCATCACCCACAAGCGCGCGCCGGTCTTCACCTCCATCATCAGCCAGGTCACGCCGAGCGAATCGAGCGTCATCAAGAAGGTGGCCTACGAGCCGCTGTTCCTGAGCCATCTGCGCGAGCGTCTCGGGATCAAGGGCGTTCGCCGTGTGGTGATGCACGAGCGACTCACCAATCTGCGCCCCGTCATCTTCGTGCAGCTCGCCGATGCAACGCCGCGCAGCGAGGTCTGGCGCGCTCTGCACGGCGCCGCCACCCTGCAGTCCAACTGCGGCAAGATCGTCATCGCGGTGAGCGAGGACATCGATCCCGCCAGCATGGACGCGGTGCTGTGGTCGCTCGCTTACCGCACCAACCCGATCGAGGACGTGCTGCTCGTGCCCCACCGCGGCGGCGTGCAGGGGGCGCAGTACGGACCCAAGACCTCGGATTCCGGCATGCTGGTCGACGCCACGCGCAAATATCCGATGGCGCCGCTCGCCTTGCCGACGCGCGAATACATGGAGCATGCGCGCGCGCTGTGGGAGGAGCTCGATCTCTATCCGCTCGACGTGCAGTCGCCGTGGCACGGCTACGGCCTGGGCGATTGGACCGATCGCTGGGAGACTTTCGCGCGCCGCGCCGCCACCGGCGATTGGGAGCTCAGCGGCCGCGACACGCTGGCCCGCCAGCGCGGCGGGCTCACGCCGGAAACGCCGGCGCGCTTCGACGACAAGCCGAAGAAATCCGAGCCGTAGCTCCTGTAACCCCCTCACCCCAACCCTCTCCCCAAGTGGGGAGAGGGAGCGCACCGACCTCGCGGCGCGACTCACTCCATCTGCACGCCGGCTGTCTTCACCACGGTCGTCCACTTGTCGCGCTCTCGCGCGAGGAACGCGGCGAATTCGTCCGGTGAGGTGAGCTTGGCATCGACATTGAGCTTGATGAGCGTGCTCGCGACCTCGGGCGATGCGAGGCTTTCGTTGATGGCGGCGTTGAGGCGACTGACGATGGCGCCAGGCGTGCCGGCGGGCGCCACCACTGCCGTGAACGACGCCGAGGTGAAGTCGGGCACGCCGGCCTCGATCATGGTCGGTAGATCGGGGGTCTGCGCGCCGCGGCTGTCGCCGGTCGAAGCGAGCGCACGCACATTGCCGGCCTGCACAAGCGGCAGCGACGAGGCGGGATTCTCGAACGAGAACTGAGTCTCGCCGGCGACCACGGCCTGCACCGACGGCCCGCCGCCCTTGTAGGGAACGTGCACGACGTCGAGGCCGAGCCGCTGCTTGAACATTTCGCCGATCAGGTGCGGCGGCGTCCCGATCCCGGCCGACGAGTAATTGAGCTTGCCCGGCCGCGCGCGAGCGAGCGCAATGAGCTCCGGCACGGCATTGACCGGCAGCGCCGGATTGACGATCAGCAGATTGGACGTGGTTCCCAGCAGCGCGATCGGCGCGAAGGCTTTGACCGGGTCGTAGCCCACGTTCTTGTAGATCAACGGACTGATGACGAGCGTACTGGTATTGCCGAGGAGCAGCGTGGTGCCGTCCGGATCCGATTCGGCGACGGCGCGCGCGCCGATGGTGCCGCCGGCGCCCGGCCGATTGTCGACGATCACGCTCTGTCCGAGCAGCGCCGTCATGCGTTGGCCGATCAGCCGCGCCATGACATCGGCCGGCCCGCCCGGCGCGAAACCGACGACGATGCGAATCGGCTTGCCCGGCACGGTCTGCGCCGATGCGGCGCCGCTCGCCGCGCAGGCGGTCGCGATCATCCCGCCAACGAACGTCCGTTTGTTGAACACAGCCGTTGCTCCCTGCGTTCGGGATCGTCCGGACTACTTTGCTCCTGCGAGCATGGTGTCGTCGAGAAATCGGCGGAGGTCGCCCTGGGGCCTGGCCGGTAATTCCTCGCCCTCGACCATGACGTCGATCATCGCCTCCAGCACCTCGGGATCGACCTTGCCGTTGCGCGGAAAGGTATCGCTGCTGTTCGCGATCAGCGCGTCATAGCTCGCGGCGGCGATGTCGGGCGCAAGTTTGAGCTCGTCGGCCAGAAGCTTCTCGGCTTCCGCGCGATTGGCGGGATCGTAGAGCCAGGCGACGGCGGCAAGCCACGCCTTGGCGAATCCCTGCGCCGCCGCGGTGTTGCTCTTGACCCAGTTGTCGTTGGTCGCGAAGCAGACGAATGGGAATTTCGGCGCCACCTCCTTGAACGTGCCGATCACGGGATAGCCGGCCTTGACCGCGGTCAGTGACTGCGGCGGCACCAGCCACACGGCATCGAGCGCGCCTGCCTGCAGCCCGCTGAAGATCTGCGCGCTGCCTTGCCCGGCGACCAGATCGTAGTCCGAGGAGGCAAGCCCGCGTGCCTTCAACAGCCGGCGCAACAGAATGGTCGAACCGGACTTGATCGAGGACGTGCCGACCACCCTGCCCTTCAACTCGGCAGCGTCGGCGAGGCCCTTCTTGGCGACCACGACACCGGGATGAATGCCCATCGAAATGAGCGACAGGTGCACGCCGCTGCCGCCCATGGCGATGAAGCTGATCACGGCGTTGCATGTGTTGTGCATGATGTTGAGCGAGCCCGCCGCCACCGCCTGCATGCCCGGCGAGACCCCAATCGAAACCGTGTCCATCTCTACGCCGTTGGCGGCGAAGAAACCCTTCTTGGTGGCGACGACCGCGGGCCAGATGGTCGCGGTGGGCGAGACCTGGCCGAACGAAACTTTGGTCGCGGCGCACGCGGTGTCGGCGCCGAGCGCCATAAGGGCAATGACGAACGATACCGTAACCTTTGACCCAAGATGCATTCGTTTCTCTCCCGTGGTCGGCGAAGCTTATGGGAGCGGGGCATGCGCGCTCAAGCCCGATTGCGCGCAGGCGTCGCGGCGATCATGATCCAGGCGCTCACCGGTCGTAGGAGCACTGCCATGCTCGCATCTCGTCTGCGCCGTCTTGCCGCTGCCGCAGTCGCGGCCCTCGTCGCCACGCCGCTGTCCGCACTGGCGCAGCCGGGCGGCGACAATGTCGTGCTGGCGGTGCCCAATGTCGCGCTCAGCTTCGCTCCGGGCTATCTGGCCGAAGACCTGGGCCTGTTCGCCAAGCAGGGCCTCAACGTCAAGAGCGTCGTCATCACCGGCATCGGCTCCGCCAATGCGGTGATCTCCGGCAGCGCGGACTTCGCGCAGATCTCGGGCGCGACACTCACCCGCGCGGCGGCGCGCGGGCAGCGCCTGCTCGGGCTGGCGAGCACGCTCATCCGTCCGGCCGTCCTGCTCGTGCTGCGCAAGGAGATCGCCGCCGCGGCTGGCTTCGATCCCAAGGCGCCGCTTGTCGAGCGCGCGCGGCTCATGCGTGGGCGCACCATCGGGGTCGATTCGATCAACTCTGTCATCCATGCCTATGTCCTGCTGCTGGCACGGCGCGCCGGCTACAGTCCCGACGACATCCGCATTGCGCCGATGGCCCCGAACAGCATGCTGGCGGCGTTCCAGACCCGGCAGATCGACGGCTTCGCCATGTCGATGCCGTGGCCGCTGCAGCCGGTGCTCGAAGGCAACGCGGTGGTGATTGCCAGCGGCTTCGACGGCGATCCGCCCGACATGTCTCCGTTCGGCTACAACGTCTTCGTCGCCAAGCCGGAGACGTGCGAGCGCCGCAAGTCGGCCTGCGTGAAGCTCGGCAAGGCCGTGGTGGAGGCGATCGACACGATGCTGGACCGCCCGACCGAGGCGCTGGCGGTTCTGCGCAAGCGCTTCGAGACATTCGACGAGAAGCTGTTCGCCGCCGGCTTTGCGGAGATCCGCAAGGGCGCGCGGCGCCCGCCGGTGGTCACGAACGCCGATCTCGAGAATGCCGAGATCTACAATATCGACGCCGGGCTGTTGAAGCCGGAGGAGAAATTGAAGTCGTACGACGGGCTCTATACCGATGAATATGTGAAGTAGCTCGTAGCTTGCGGCGAGCGCTACTTCTCGTCCACGACGCGGTTGCGCAGCGTGCCGATGCCGGAAATCTCGACCTCGAGCACGTCGCCGGGCTTCATCCATAGCGGCGGATTGCGGCGGTGACCGACCCCTTCGGGCGTGCCGGTGGCAATGACATCGCCCGGCTCAAGCGGCGTGAAGTCGGAGCAGAAGGCGATGATCTGCGGCACCGAGTAGATCAGGAGATCGGTGCCGGACTTCTGCACCTCCTGCCCGTTGAGCCGCGTGATGAGCGTGAGCCGCGTCGGGTCTGGAATCTCGTCGGTGGTGACGATCCAGGGTCCGAGCGGACCGGTGCCGGGGAAATTCTTGCCCGAGGTCACGGAAAATTTCTGGTAGTCGCGCACGCTGCCGTCGACGAAACAGCTATAGCCGGCGACGTGCTCGAGCGCGCGCTCGGCCGGGATATGGCGGCCGCCGCGGCCGATGACCGCCGCAAGCTCACCCTCGAAATCGAAATTCTGCGATACTGACGGGCGGATCAGCTCGCCCTCGTGCCCGGTGAGGCTGTTGGCGAGACGAAGGAACATGCTCGGCTGCTTGGGCAGTTCGCGCCCGGTCTCGGCCGCGTGCGAGCGGTAGTTGATGCCGGCGCAGAGAATCTTTTCCGGATCCGTGATCGCCGGCAGCCATGTGATCTCGGAGAGCTTGCGGTCGGGCTTGGCGCCCGCGATGACCTTCCTGATGTCGTCAAGCGCACCCGCCGCCAAGGCTTCACGCAAGCTCGCGTAACGGCCGCCAAGGCGTTCGTTCAGGATGACCACGCCGTCGCCGTCCACCGCGCCGAAGCGCGATTTTCCCTCCGCGATAAAGCTGGCGAGCTTCATCTAAAGCTCCATCTCGCGCTCGACCGGCCGCCAGGCGAGCGCGCGCCGTTCCAACACGTTCACCACGGCATTGATCGATAGAACCAGCGCCATGGCAATCACGATGCCGGCGAAGACGCCGACGGTATCCGACACTTGGCGCGAATGCTCGATGTAGTTGCCGACCCCCTCGGTGGCGACCAGGAACTCGCCCACAATGGTGGCACTGACCGCGCGCGGCAAGGCCACTTTCAGGCCTGTGAAGAAAAACGGCAACAGCGATTTCCAGATGATCTCGCGCGCGATGATCGACTCGCCGGCGCCGGCGACGCGCGCCATGTTGATGAGGCGGTGATCGACCGCGCCAATGCCCGCCGAGGTGGTGATGAAGATAATGTAGAACACCATCAAGGTCACGACCACGAGCTTGGGCAGGTCGCCGATGCCGAACCAGAGGATGAGCCAAGGCGCGAGCGCATATTTGGGAATGCCCATGGAGGCCATGATGTAGGGCTCGACCGCCTCGCGCACGCGCGGCGAACGCCGCAGCAGGAACGGCAGCAGAACGCCGGCGACGCAGGCGATGGCAAAACCCAGCGCCGACACCCGCAGCGTCGAGACGACGTCCGCGACCAGCTGTCCGCTGCGGGCGAGCTCGACGATGCGCACGACGACGTCGAGCGGCGAAGCGAAGAACAGCGATCCGAGCGTGCGCGCCCCCAGCTCCCACGCCAGCACCAGCAGCAGGGCGAGGAGGACGCGGCCGCCCAGGACCTGCCATTTGCGCGCGGCAAGCGGCGCTTGCGATTCGATCGGGGCGGCGAGATCGACGTGGCTCATTGGATGGCGGCGCGGATGCGTTCGTAGACGGCGGCAAAACCTTCGAGCGCGAAAATGTCCTCGACCTTGCGCGGGCGCGGAATCGGGATCGGATGCTCGGCGGCGATGCGCGTCGGCTGGCGGCTGAGCACCAGCGCGCGGTCGCCCAGCGCGATCGCCTCGGTGATGTCGTGGGTGACGAAGATGATGGTCTTGCGCCCGAGATTCCACAGCCGCAGCAAGTCGGCCTGCAGCTGCGTGCGCGTTTGCGCGTCGACGGCGGCGAACGGCTCGTCCATCAGGATAACCGGCGGATCATAGGCGAGCGTGCGGATGAGCGCGGCGCGCTTGCGCATGCCCCCGGAGAGCTCGTGCGGGTAATAGCGCTCGAAACCGGCAAGCCCGACGGCGCGGACGAGCATCTCGGCATGCGCGCGCGTCTTGTCGTCGAGGCGGCCCTGCACCTCGATCGGAAACAGCACGTTGTCGAAAGTGGTGCGCCAGGGCAGCAGGTTGTCGTCCTGGGTGACATAGCCGATGCGCCGGCCGCAGCCGGGACGCAAGGCGCGCGCGTCGCGCGAGGCCATGGTCTCGCCGTCGAACACGATCTCGCCTTCGCTCACGGTATCGATCTGCGCGATCATGTTGAGGAGCGTCGACTTGCCCGCCCCCGAGGGGCCGACGATGGTCAAGAACTCGCCCGGATGGACCGAGAACGAAAGGCCCTGAATCACCCACGGCGAGGGCTCGCGACCGTGGCGCGCGGGAAAGCGCTTGCCGAGACCCCTAATCTCGAGGAGTGGCGTCTCGCCCATGCTCAGTTCCCGGTGTCGAGCACAGCCTGCGCCACCGGCCGCCAGCGCAGCAGTGCGCGCTCGGCGGTGTTGAGCAGCCAGTTGGCGGCGTGGACGATGAGGGTGGCGGCGAGGATTGCGGCAAACACCGACGTGGTGTCGAAGTTCATGGCGCCGGTCTGCACCAGATAGCCGAGCCCGCGGTTGGACGAGATCAGCTCCGCAATGATCGCGCCGCCGATGGCGTAAGGCACCGCGATGCGGAAGCCGGCGAGGATGTGCGGGACCGCCGCGGGAAAGATGATATGGCGCGCAATATGACGCTCGCCGGCACCGGCGATCTGCGCCATCTGCACGAGGCGAGGATCGAGCGCGCGCACGCCGGACAGTGTGTTGAAATAGACGATGAAGAACACCACGCTCGCCACCAGCGCGATCTTGGATTCGATGCCGATACCGAACCAGAGAATGAACAGGGGCGCGAAGGCGAGCTTGGGCGCGCCATAGCCGCCGACCATGAACGGATCGAGGATCGCGACCAGCACGGGATGGCGCCGCAACAGGAACGGCAGCAGCACCGCCGGTACCCCGCCGACCAGCGTCCCAATCAGCGATTCCTCGATGGTGTAGCCGCCCTGGCGGATGAGCTCGCCGCTCCACAGCTGCGTCGAGAAGCGCGCCGCCACCGCCCAGGGCGAGCTCAGCCAATAGGGACCGAGGAGAAAACTGCCGAACTGCCATGCTGCCAGGATGATGGCGAGCACGATCAGCCGGTCCATGGTCGTGCGCCAGCGCATAAGGTCGGCTCGAATTTGTTCCACGCTGGAATATCGGGCGCGCCGACTATAATGGGTGAAGCGGCCTTTGGCGAAAAGGACCTGCATCGCAAGGCAATCGGGAAAAGTCGGTCGGAAAGGACTACCAATGACGAGCCGCGTCTCCCGCCGTGATCTTCGCAACATGCTTAGGCCCGGCGCGGCGCTGCTGCTGCCGGGGGTGAGCAATGCGCTGGCCGCGCGCATCGTCGCCGATGAGGGCTTTGAAGCTGCCTACGTCACCGGCGCGGGCATCGCGAATACCTTTTTCGGCGTCCCCGATATTGGACTGGTGACGGTAACCGAGCTGGCCGAGCACGTGGCGGCGATCCGCGAAGCGTTTGCGGGTCCGCTGGTGGTCGATATCGACACCGGGTTCGGCAATGCCGTGAACGTGACGCGCACGGTCGCGCTGCTCGAGCGTGCCGGCGCCGATGCGCTGCAGATCGAGGACCAGGTGTTTCCCAAGCGCTGCGGCCACTTCGCCGGCAAGCACGTGATCCCCACTGTGGAGATGGTGGGAAAGATCAAGGCCGCCGTGGATACGCGTCGCGACCGCGATCTTCTGATCGTCGCGCGCACCGATGCCATCGCACCCGAGGGCTACGAGGCCGCCGTGGCGCGCGCCGCCGCCTATCACGACGCGGGCGCGGACGTGACCTTCGTCGAGGCGCCCACCTCCATGGCACAGATTGCCGACATTCCCCGCCAGCTGCCGTGGCCACAGCTCATCAATATCGTGATCGGCGGACGCACGCCGGAACTGCCGAACGAGAAGCTCAAAGAACTAGGGTACGCCGGGGTGATCTACGCCAATGTCGCACTGCAAGCGGCGGTCAAGGGCATGCAGGCGGCCTTGGGCGAGCTCCGGGGCAAAGGTTTTATGGGCGACGCGACGACGCTGGTGGCGGACTTCCCCGAGCGGCAGCGGCTGGTGCACAAGGACGAGTTCGATGCGCTCGAGCTCAAATACGCCGACAAGCGCTGAGCGCCGGGATCACCCCGCCATGGAGACTGCCAGGACTGCACACACGCCGGTGCTCATCGTCGGCGCCGGTCCGGTGGGACTGGCGCTGGCGGGCGAGCTCGGCTGGCGCGGGGTTCGCTGCACGCTGATCGAGAAGACCGATGGCAGCATCGAGCAGCCGAAGATGGACATCGTCGGCCCGCGCACCATGGAGTTCTGCCGGCGTTGGGGCATCGCCGATTGGGTGCGCGATGCGCCCTATCCCGGCGATTACCCGCAGGACTGCGTCTACGTCACCGGCCTCAACGGCTACGAGCTCGGGCGCGAGCGCTTTCCGGGGCGGGCGCAGGAGAAATGCCCGCCGCAAAGCCCGCAGAAGCGCGAGCGCGTGCCGCAGGACATGTTCGACCCGATTCTGCAGCGCTTCGTGCGCAGCTTTGCGCATGTGCGGCTGGCCTACCGCACCGAGCTCGTGTCGTTCGAGGAGACCGCCAACGGAGTGACGGCGCAGCTTCTCGATGGCGCCACCGGTGAGACCCGCGAGCTTGCGGCCGACTATCTCGTCGGCACCGATGGCGGCGCGAGCCTGGTGCGCGAGCGCGCCGGCATTACCATGAGCGGCAATCCGGCCCTGACCTACACTACCAACATAATGTTCCGCTGCGCCGACTTTCCCGCGCTGCACGACAAGGGGAAAGCCTACCGCTTCATCTTCATCGGCCCCGAAGGCACCTGGCTCACCATCGTGGCGATCAATGGCGGCGATCGTTTCCGCATGTCGATCGTCGGCTCAGCCGACAAGGTGACCCACAGCGAGGCCGATATCCGCGACGCGCTGCGGCGGGCCATGGGCGGCGATTTCGACTGCGAGATCCTCTCGGTCATGCGCTGGGTGCGGCGCGAGCTCGTAGCCGACCGCTACGGCGCGGAGCGCGTGTTCATCGCCGGCGATGCCGCGCATCTGATGTCGCCGACCGGCGGCTTCGGGATGAACACCGGCATCCAGGACGCGGTCGATCTCGGCTGGAAGCTCGCTGCTGCCGTGCAGGGCTGGGCCGGCAGCGGATTGCTGCGCTCCTACGAGATCGAGCGCCAGCCGGTTGCGGTGCGCAACGTCACGGAGGCGAGCTCGAATCTCGGCCGCATGCTCTCCACGCGCCAGCGCCGGCCGCCGCCGGAAATCTTTCAAGCCGGTCCGGCCGGCGATGCCGCGCGTGTGGACTACGGCCGCTGGTTCAGCGAGACCATGCGGCACGAGTGGTTCACGATCGGCTTCCACCTCGCCTATCGCTACGACAGCTCGCCCATCATCGTGCCGGACGGCACACCGGCGCCACCGCTGCCGACCTCGACCTATGTGCAGACCGCGCGGCCCGGCGCCCGCGCCCCGCATGCCTGGCTGCCAGACGGCCGTTCGAGCCTCGACCTGTTCGGCCGCGGATTCGTGCTGTTGCGGCTCGGCCCTGATGCGCCGCATGGCGAGGGCATCTGCAGCGCGGCCTCGGAGGCTAGCGTTCCGCTCGAAGTCGTCGAGATCGATCTGGCGGAAGTGAACGAGCTCTATGCACGCCGGCTCGTCTTGGTGCGTCCCGACGGACACGTGGCTTGGCGCGCCGACGAGGAGCCTGCGGACGCGCGTGCGCTCATCGAGGTCGTGCGCGGCGCGCGCGGCTGCGGTAATCTGCGCCAGGACGCACCCACAACGAATGACAGCTCGGCGGTCCACAGCTAGTGCCCCGAACCCGAAGTTCGCATACTCGTGCCGCCAGAGCGATTGCGAACTTCGGGTTCAAAAAGGGGCACTAGAATCATAAAGTTGCTGGTGTCCCTTTGATTCCGAAGTTCGCATCAGAGGGTGCCGCAAAGGTTTGCGAACTTCGGAATCGGGACACCAGCGAGGAGGAAGGCCATGAACCAGGACATCCGCGCTCCCTATTACGGAGAACTGGGTCGGCTGAGCTTCTCCCCGGGTTGGGCGCGGCCGGAGCCGGCGATGTGGCCGCTGCCGAAGCCGAAATTCCGCCCGGCGGTGTGGCGCTACGCAGCGGCCAAGGCGGCGCTCGACCTGGCCGGCGAGTTCGTACCCGTCGAGCAGGCCGAGCGGCGCAACCTGATCATGGTCAACCCGGTGGAAGGCAACATCTACGCCACCAGCCGCAACATCGTCGCCGCCTACCAGATGGTGAAGGCAGGCGAGAAGGCGCGCTCCCACCGCCACACCGCGGCGGCCTTGCGGCTGGTGGTCGAGGCCAAGCCCGGCACCTATACCGTGGTCGACGGCGCCCGCATCGACATGGCGCCGGGCGACGTGGTGCTCACCCCGTCCTGGTGCTGGCACGGCCACGCCAACGAGACCGACGCCACCAGCTACTGGATCGACTTCCTCGACGTGCCGTTCGTGCAGCACTCGGAAGCCATGTTCTTCGAGCCCAACCCGGTCGGGTTCGAGCCCATCACCAGCACGGGTCCCTCGCCCTATCGCATCCCCGCGCGCGAGGCGCTGGGGCCGGGACGCGACGCCAAGACGGTGGAGATCGCGAAGGATGCGCTCCCCACCATCGGCCTCACGCTTATGCGGCTTCCCTCCGGCGCACGTCACGACGTGGCAAAAACCACGGTCAATCATCTCTATTCCGTCATCAGCGGCAA
>JBKPUA010000403.1:0-2939 GCA_046735815.1 Pseudomonadota bacterium | reverse complement strand
CGAGATCACCACCTCCTCGACCCCTTCGAGGCTCGGCAGGTCGAACATGGTGTCGAGCAGGATGCCCTCCATGATCGAGCGCAGGCCGCGCGCCCCGGTCTTGCGGTCGATGGCCTTGCGGGCAATGGCGCCCAGCGCCTCCTCCGCCAGCGTGAGGTCGATCGACTCCATCTCGAACAGTCGCTGGTATTGCTTGACCAGCGCGTTCTTGGGCTGGGTGAGAATGAGCTTGAGCGACGGCTCGTCGAGATCCTCGAGCGTCGCCACTACCGGCAGGCGGCCGACGAATTCCGGGATCAGTCCGTACTTCAGGAGATCCTCGGGCTCGACCTCGCGGAAGATCTCGCCCGCCTTGCGGTCCTCCGGCGCCATCACCTTGGCGCCGAACCCGATCGAGGTCGACCGTCCGCGCGCGGAGATGATCTTCTCGAGTCCCGCGAACGCGCCACCGCACACGAACAGGATGTTGGTGGTATCGACCTGCAGGAACTCCTGCTGCGGATGCTTGCGCCCGCCCTGCGGCGGCACCGAAGCGATGGTGCCTTCCATGATCTTCAGCAGCGCCTGCTGCACGCCTTCGCCCGACACGTCGCGCGTAATCGATGGATTGTCGGACTTGCGGCTGATCTTGTCGATCTCGTCGATATAGACGATGCCGCGCTGGGCCCGCTCGACGTTGTAATCGGCGGCCTGCAACAGCTTGAGGATAATGTTCTCAACGTCCTCGCCGACATAGCCGGCCTCAGTCAGCGTCGTGGCATCCGCCATGGTGAAGGGCACGTCGAGGATGCGCGCGAGCGTCTGCGCGAGCAGCGTCTTGCCGGAGCCGGTCGGACCGATCAGCAGGATGTTCGACTTCGCGAGCTCGACGTCGTTATGCTTGGTCTGATGGTTGAGCCGCTTGTAGTGATTGTGGACGGCGACCGAGAGCACCTTCTTGGCGTGATCCTGGCCGATCACGTAATCGTCGAGAACCTTGCGAATTTCCTTCGGAGTAGGAATGCCGTCGCGCGACTTCACCAGCGAGGATTTGTTCTCCTCGCGGATGATGTCCATGCACAGCTCGACGCACTCGTCGCAGATGAACACGGTCGGTCCGGCAATGAGCTTGCGCACCTCGTGCTGGCTCTTGCCGCAGAATGAACAGTAGAGCGTGTTTTTGGAGTCGCTACTGCCGACCTTGCTCATTCCATCTCTCCGTCGGCCGCCTGCCGCACCGGGCAACCGCGCCGCGTTGCAGCAATCATACCAGGAGGCCTTTTAAGAGTCCGTAGCCGCAATGCTACCAATCTCCGCGCTTTTGCGTCCATTCCTGCCAAATCACCCCCTAGCGAACCACGGTAGTGTGGGGATAATCAAGATTTTGTTAATGATGAAATTAGAGGCCCGTGGCGACTTTTTGACCGGTTCTAAGCCGGCTCGCGGCGCCGCAGCGGACGAAAAGGGACCGCCCGGCGCAACTTCCTCACATCTTCGAGACGTCCTCGGGTCGCTTGTCGATCACTTTGTCCACCACCCCCCACTCCACCGCCATCTCGCCGGTGAGGAAGTAATCGCGCTCGAGCGCGTCCTCGATTTTCTTGAGCGGCTGGCCGGTGTGCTTCACGTAGATCTCGTTCAGGCGCTTTTTCAGATTCAGAATCTCCTGCGCGTGCAGCATGATGTCGGTCGCCTGCCCCTGAAACCCGCCGGACGGCTGGTGCAGCATGATGCGGGAGTTGGGGAGCGCAAACCGCATGTCCTTGTGCCCAGCAGCGAGCAGGAGCGAGCCCATCGAGGCCGCCTGGCCGACGCACAGGGTCGAGACCGCGGGCCGCACGAACTGCATGGTGTCGTAGATCGCAAGCCCCGACGTCACCACGCCGCCCGGCGAGTTGATGTACATCGCGATCTCTTTCTTGGGATTGTCCGCCTCCAGGAACAGCAGCTGGGCGACCACCAAGGTCGCCATCTGGTCCTCGACCACGCCGCTGATGAAGATGATGCGCTCCTTGAGAAGGCGCGAGAAGATATCGTAGGCGCGCTCGCCCCGGTTGGTCTGCTCGACCACCATCGGGACGAGCGTATTCATGTAGGTATCGCGAGGGTCACGCATGGCTCAACCTATCTTGGTCGGCGGGCGGCGACGGTTTAAAACCGCCGTGCTGCTCCAGAACCGCAACGCATTTCTTGATGCACTCATCACAGATATATACGGACGGGCCGGCGACAAGGCGCGCCACCTCGGCTGCGCTGCAGCCGCAGAACGAGCAGCGCAGTCCCGACTTCGATCTTAGCCATCGCGTCATCCCGGCGAGCCTCGTCGATCTGCGCATCGTCCTATATCCGCGATTCGCGCCGCCAAACAGCCCCGCGCAGGCCCTGGAGCCACGTCGGGATGGCCGAACTCCACAGTGGCCTGCTCTCCGCCGGTGTCGGCTTCTAGATCTGCAAAACCCTTAGCTCGCGGTGCTCTTGTCGTCCTCGTCGTCCTTGAGAAGCTCCTCGCGCGCGATCGGCTTGTCGGTGACGCTGGCAAGCTCGAGCAGGAAATCGACCACCTTCTCCTCGAAGATCGGCGCCCGGATCGCCGCCACCGCGGCGGGGTTCTTGCGATAGTAGTCCCAAATCTCCTGCTCACGCCCCGGCACCTGGCGGGCGCGCTCGACAATGGCGCGGCTCACCTCCTCGTCGGGAACCGTGAGCTTGTTGCGCTCGCCGATCTCGGCGAGCACGAGGCCAAGCCGCACGCGGCGCTCGGCGATGGCGCGATACTCTGCGCGCGCCTTCTCTTCGGTCGTGTCTTCGTCGGCGAAGGTGCGCCCCTGGGCCTTGAGATCACCTTCGACCGCGCTCCAGACGCTCTTGAACTCGTCCTCCACGAGCGTCGGCGGGACCGCAAACTTATGCATGGAGTCGAGCTTATCAAGGAGCTGGCGTTTGACCCGCTGGCGGCTCAG
>JBKPUA010000402.1:0-9883 GCA_046735815.1 Pseudomonadota bacterium | reverse complement strand
TTTATCTGGGCCTGATCCATCACAACGATCCCGACGGCGACAAGACGCGGTTTTCCGCGGCCCGCCGTCATGCCCGCGTAGACGGCATCGGCACCGAATGCGGCATGGCGCGCGGCGATCCCGCGCGGCTGCCGGCGCTGCTCGCCGCGCATGCGCGCGCGGCCGACGCAGCTCGCTAGTGCCGGCTCGCTATTTCACCAACCGATTCGTGTAGTCGAGCAGAAACGCCTTGATCTCGGGCTTTACGCTCGCGAGCGCGGCCACGATCTCCTGAGCCTCTGCGCCTGAAAGCAGGATCGGATCGGTCTTCACCACGTTGGCGTAATCTCTGATGAACTCGGGGTTCTTCCACAGGTCGACGAATGCGGCGCGCATGATGTCGACTGCTTCGGGCGCGGTCTTGGGCGGCATCAAGGCGGTGCGGAACATAGCGACCAGCGGGTCGCTGCCGGCGCGCAGCACCTCGTAGGTGAACCCGGACGGTTTCTTGCCGCCGTTCACCGAGGCATAGAATTCCTCGAAGGTCGGCAAGTCCGGGAGCGCGCGACTGCGCGGATAGCTGCCGTCCTTGGCGCGGGCTGCAATCTGCCACAGCGGGATGACGATATTGCCCATGGTCGGCTCGACCGAGCCGAACCAGCCCGGCAGCGACGTGTTGGCCATCTGTCCCTGGTTCTGCAGGATCGCGGTCTCCACCTCCTTCAAGCCACGATAGGCCGGGACCGCTTGATATTTGAGGCCGAGCAGGTCGAGCGCGAGCGACTGGTTGATGGTGTTGGTGTTCTGCACGTTGAGCGACAGCGCCTTGAACTCGCCGACCTTCATGATGTCGGTCGCGACCTTGAGGCCGGGCGGGGTGTCCTTGCGCATATAGGCGACCAGCGGGTTCTCCACGCCGGCGATCATCACGAAGTCCGCGTAGTTGACGCGCAGCGCGGGATTGCTCAGGAGCTGGGCGATGATGTCGAGGGTGAAGAAGCCCATCGAGTCGCCGTTGGGCGCTGCCTCGGCGAGCTGATTGGTGCCGATCACACCGCCGGCGCCGCCCACGTTCTTGATGACGATGGTCGGCTTGCCCGGAATGTGTGCGGGCAGATGTTGCGCGATGATGCGCCCCTCGATGTCGCTCGGGCCGCCCGCCGGATAATTGATGATCATGGTGATGGTCTTGCCCTTGTAGAACTGGGCAAGCGCGGCATCCGAGCCAAGGGCGGCAAGCATGATGGCGAGGGAGGTGACCAGCGCGTTTCGGATCATGGATCGAACCCCTTTCGAACACGTCTGGAGCATGATCCCGAAAAGTGGGCACCGGTTTTCGGAAAAGATCATGCTCAACAATAAGCTAGAGCGGGATGACGACTCAAAGATAAAGTCATCACGCTCTAGCGACGAGCTGCCGCACGACGAGACCCGGCTCCTATCGAGCGTCCCCGCCGCTTGCGGGACGCTTGCAAGTACGGCCGCGCGGATGCGCGCACCTGCGTTTATCGCTTGGCTGCCGGTTTCGATCGTTGATCGGTCAGCATGGTGCCGAGCTTGAACGGCTCGAATGTCGGCTTGTACGACTTCTCGTCGAGGAATTGCCGCAGCCCCGTATTATAGGAATCTTCTTTGTCCGCGACCTTGATGGCTTTGCCCTTCTCGGCCAAGTAGTCGTAGGCCTGCGCCACGTCCATGGTGCGCACGTGACGAATGGCTTGCTTGGTCGCGCGCAGCACCGCCGCGCTCTTCTTCATCAGCTTCTCGGCGAGCTCGATGGTCTTGGCCTCGAGCTGATCAGGCGGAACGGCAAAATTGACCATGCCGATGCGGGCGGCCTCGTTGCCGTCGAACGGCTCGCCGAGGCAGGCGTAGTAGAGCGCGTGGCGCGGCAGCACCATGTCCGCGACCACTTTCGCGACCAGCGCGCCCGGCAGGATTCCCCAGTTCACCTCCGACAGCGAGAACGTGGCGTTCTCGGCTGCGATCGCGAAATCGCACGCCAACAGCTGCATGAATGCGCCGCCGACGCAATAGCCGTGCACCATCGCGATGGTGGGCTTGTCGTAGCCGTAGAGCCGTTCCCACCGCCAGCGATTGGCGGCGGCCTGTGCCTTCTTGCGCTCGCCCGGATCTCTCTCGAGCTCGCGGAAGAATTTCTTGAGGTCCTGTCCGGCGCTGAAATTGCCGCCTTCGCCCGTAACGACTACCACCTTCACGTTGTCGTCGACCTCGAGCCGCGCCAGCGCGTCGTCCATCTCGTAGTGCAGCGCGGGCGACATGGCATTGCGCTTCTCGGGCCGATTGAGGGCCGCCCAAGCGATGCCGTCGTGAACCCTGACCTTCACGAATTCGTAGGTGTAGTCCGTCATCGGCTCTTCCTCCATGTGTGGGTGCGATGCCAGCGCAAGCGACGCCGCGCGAATGTCCTGCAACAGGCGGGGTTGTCTAGAAGAACATTCCGCCTTCGCCGCTTCAAGCAGCAAATTCGGATGCAATCTGCGCGCGTCGTTCGCAGCTCTGCGAGACCGGCATGCCGGACCCCGCTCGCACCGCATGCGGATTGTGTCGCTTGCAACCGCGCCCAATATCAATCGTTCCGGCTTGGCGCAGCCGAGAGGCGCGCGAACCGAGGCAGGCGAAACGCGAAGGAGAGGTGCCCATGGTTGCGGTCATCGAGCGGGAAACTGCGAGCGAAGCCATCGAGGCTACGGTCAACTACATCGTGAACAACGGCGAGAAGCTGTTCACCGAGACCGCCGGCCCCGGCGGCAGCGACGTGCGCACCGGCGGCACGGTCGACCCGCGCCGCGTGACCATCCACAATGCCCGCGCGCACGCCGAGCCCTTCGCGCTCGATCGCGAGGGCTTCCGCTTCGTCCGTCACGATACCAAGGTTGCTGACTTCTTCAACGAGGACGAGATCCGTCGGATCTATTACCCGGAGATGGAAGCGCTGGTGAAGGCCGAAAGCGGGGCTTCGCGCGTGGTCGTGTTCGATCACACGCTGCGCACCGCCGATGACGACGAGCGGCAAACGCGCAAGATCCGCGAGGTCGTGCGCCGTGTGCACAACGATTATACCGAATGGTCGGGCCCGCAGCGTGTGCGCGACCTTCTCCCGCATGAGGCCGACGAGCTGCTCAAGCGCCGCTTCGCCATCGTGCAGGTGTGGCGTCCGATCCGCCATCCGGTCGAAAGCTTCCCGCTCGCCATCTGCGACGCCCGCAGCATCGCGTTCGACGATTTCGTGGTGAACGAGCGCCGCTATCCCAACCGCGTTGGTCAGACCTACGCCATCACGTACAATCCCAAGCACCATTGGTATTGGTTGCCTCGTATGCGGCGGGAAGAGGCGCTGGTCTTCAAGGTCTACGACTCCGCGAAGGATGGCCGTGCCCGCTGGTCGGCTCACACCGCGTTCGAGGACCCCACCTCGCCGCCCAATGCGCGGCCGCGCGAGAGCATCGAAATCCGCACGCTCGCCTTCTTCTGAGCCGCAACCGATCACGCTATTAGGTGTGGCGGGCTGGCGCCGTCGTCACGGCGACAGCCCTGGCGGCTGGCTGTTTTCCAGTCAGCGCTGCGCAAAAATTGTATTTGCAGGGAACGGTTGAGCCGATACGCTTCAGTACCGAATTGATAGTTCACAATTGAACGAAGACATGGTCGGCCGGTGGGCTTTCGCGCGCAATGCGGCCGTGCGCCCGATGGATCCCGCATGATGCTTGGCGGACGTGCATTTGCTGCGGCTTGCTTCGTAGTCTTGGGTGTTGCCGCCGACGCGGCGCACGCGCAGCCGGTCACGTTTCGGCTCGGCTATGGCGGCGCCGCGGAAGAGCCCATGTGGCTGATCGTCGCCAAGCCCGATCTGGCGAAGAACTACGGCAAAGCCTACACGCTCGAGGCGACCAAGTTCACGAGCTCGGACAAACGCGCGCAGGCGTTCGAGGCCGGCGCCATCGACCTCTCCGTCGGCAGTGCGAACGGCGTTATCTTCGCCGTGGCCGAAGGCGTGACGGCAACCTTCATCGCGTCGATTTCGCGCGAGAGCGCGCGCGGTTTCAGCACCAGCTATTACGTCAAGGAGAGCTCGCCGATCAGATCGGTGACCGATCTCAAAGGCAGGACCGTCGGCATCAATGGCTTTTCCACCGCCGGCCACCTCTGGCTCAAAGCCGCTCTCGACAAGCACGGACTCGCCGACACCGACGTCAGGATTACTCCCGTCCCGTTCGCGGCGATGCAGGAAGCGCTCGATGCGGGAAAGATCGACCTTGGACAATTTCCGCAGCCGTTCGCCGCTTTGGCGGAAAAGCAGATGAAGGTCCGCAAGATCTTCGACGCCAAGTACGGCATCCCGTTCGACGAGGAGCTGACCGTGGTGGTTGGCAAGGATGCGTTCCTCAAGAAGAACGCGGTGGCAGTCCGCGCGCTGCTCGAGGACCTCACCGCCGCGATGCGGTTCTATCTCGAGCGCCCGCGTGAAGCGCGCCAGCTCCTGATCGACGCGAGGATGGTGCGGGTCAATCCCGACGTCTACACGACCATGCAGGACTATTATCGCGATCCGACCTTGCGGGTCGATGTCGAGGCGCTGGAGAGGATGCAGGCGTTTCAGATCAAAGCCGGATTCCAGAACAAGCGTGCCGATGTCCGCTCGCTGGTCGATCTCGGCTATTTGCCGCAATGAGCCGGCGGCAAGGTCGCCGGCGGAAGGCGTGCATCTCGATCGGACGGTGCAATTCGTCAGTGCTCTTGAGATGGGGATTCGACATGGGTGGATCTGGCACGGCGGATGCTCTGCGCCGAATGGCGTGGCTGTTGGTGCTCGTGGTCGCAAACACCGGCACGGTGCTGGCGCAACCGGCCACGTTGCGGCTCGGCTACGGGACGGCGGCGGAAGAGCCGCTATGGGTGATCGTTGCGAAGCCTGATCTCGCCAAGAACTACGGCAAGGCCTACACGCTCGACGCGACCCGGTTCACCGGCTCGGACAAACGCGGGCAGGCCTTCGAGGCCGGCGCCATCGACCTTGCCTCCAGCAGCGCCAATGGTGTGATTTTCGCCGCGGCCGAGGGTGTGACGGCCAAGATCATCGCCTCGGTCTCGCGCGAAAGCTCGCGCGGCTTCAGCACCAGCTTCTACGTCAAGGACGGCTCGCCCGTCCGATCGGTGAGCGATCTCAAGGGCAAGACCGTCGGGATCAACGGCTTCTACACGTCGGGCCACCTCTGGCTGAAGACCGCGCTCGAAAAGAACGCCTTGGCCGAGACCGACGTCACCATCACGCCGGTGCCGTTCCCCGCCATGCAGGAAGCGCTCGATGCTGGAAAGGTCGATGTCGGGCAATTTCCGCAGCCGTTCGCCGCGCTGGCGGAAAAGCAGATGAAGATCCGCAAAATTTTCGACGCGAAATACGGGGTGCCGTTCGAGGAGGAGTTGATCGTCCTGGTCGGAAAGGACGAGTTCCTGAAGAAGAACGCGGGCGCAGTCCGCGCTTTCCTCGAGGATCTGAAATCGGCGACGCAGTTCTACCTCGAAAAGCCGCGCGAGGCCCGGCAGCTCCTGATCGACCACAAGATGGTGCGCGTGAATCCCGACGTCTATCTGAACATGAATGACTATTATCGCGAGCCGAGCCTGCAGGTCGACGTCGACTCGCTCGAGAAGATGCAGGCGTTTCAGATCAAGGCCGGGTTCCAGAAGAAGCACGTCGACGTCAAAGCGCTGGTCGATCCCGGCTATCTGTCGCGATGAGGTCGCCGGAGACGCCCGCGCCGATGCCGCTCCTCGAGGTGACCAACCTCGACAAGACGTTCACGGTCGACAACCGCACCGTCACGGCGATCGATCATCTGTCGTTGTCGATCCGCGAGCACGAATTCGTGTCGATCGTCGGCCCCTCCGGCTGCGGCAAGAGCACGTTCTTGCACATCGTCGGGGGCTTCGAGCCGGCGAGCGGGGGCGAGTTGCGCCTCAACGGCGCCCCGATCGGGCCGCCCGGCCCCGATCGCGGCATGATGTTTCAGGAGCTATCGCTGTTTCCCTGGCTCACCGCCATCGAGAACGTCGCGTGGCCGCTCGAGATGAAGGGCTTGCCCAAGCGCGAGCGCCTCGCCAAGGCGGCGGAGTATCTCGATCTTGTTCATCTCTCGCGCTTCGCCGATCTCTATCCGGGCCAGCTCAGCGGCGGAATGAAGCAGCGCGTTGCCTTGGCGCGGTTGTTCGCGCTCGATCCCGACATCATGCTCATGGACGAGCCGTTCGGCGCGCTCGACTCCCAGACCCGCGAACTGCTGCAGGAAGAGCTGCAATCGATCTGGCGCCGCGCGCGCAAGACCGCGCTCTTCGTCACTCACGATATCGACGAGGCGATCTATCTCGGAACCCGTGTGATCGTGTTCACGGCGCGCCCCGGCCGCATCAAGGCCGACATCGGCGTTCCCGACGTCGATCGCTCCGGCGATTACCGCAAGTCGCCGGAATATCTCGCCTTGCGCGTCGAGGTATGGGACTTGCTGCGCGACGAGGTGCTCAAGGCGCGCGCGCTGGAGGAAGCGTGAAGATCAACCAGGCCTCGATCCAGCACTGGATTTTGCCGCTCATAGCGCTCGTGGCCTGGGAGCTTCTGGGGCGCGCCGGCCTGCTGCCGCGCTACCTGTCGTGGCCGACTGCGATCCTCGCCGCACTATGGGAGCTCGCCGTCACCGGCGAGCTGTTCGTCGCCCTGGCCGCGAGCCTCTATCGGGTATCGGTCGGCTTCGTGCTCGGCACCCTCGCCGGCGTCATCGTCGGTCTCGGCGCCGGCATCGTGCCCGGGATCAGGCATTTCTTCGATCCACTGGTCTCCTTTCTCTATTCCATCCCAAAGATCGCATTCCTGCCGGTGTTCCTGCTGCTGTTCGGCCTCGGCCACGCCTCCAAGATCGCGATCATCGCGTTTTCCGGCTTCTTTCCGGTTTTCATTGCGTCGCGGCACGCGGTGCTGTCGGTCAACAAGCTTCTGGTCTGGGCGGCCCGCAACATGGGCACGCCGGAGCGCACGATCTTTTTACGCGTGATCATTCCGGCGGCGGCGCCGCAACTGTTCTCCGGCGTCCGCATCGGTCTTGCCCACGCCTTCGTGGTGCTGTTCGCGGCGGAGTTGATCGGCTCCAAGGTCGGACTCGGCACCATCATCAGCTCCGGCGAGGAGTGGGTGCGCTTTGACCTGATGTTCGCCGGCATCGTCTGCTTCGCGCTGCTCGGCTTCGTGAGCGACCGCATCCTGCTTGCGGTGCGCGCGCGCGTGCTCAAGGGCCAGATGATCGGGACGGAAGAGCAGGTGGTGCGATGATCGCCCAGAGCCTCGCCCAGGCCCGCTCGTTGGTCGCGCGTTGGTACTCGATCCCGCTTTTGTTGCTGGTGTGGCAGGTGGCAGTCGCAAGCGGCCTTGTCGAGTCGCGCCTGCTGCCCGGCCCGGGCCGGGTTTGGAGCGCGCTGGTGACGGAGGTCGGCAACGGCACGCTCGTCTACCACGCCGGAGTGACCATGTCGCGGGCGCTGACCGGTTTCCTGCTCGCCGCGCTCGCCGGAATTCCGTTCGCGGCGGCGATGGCGCGCTCGGCGCCGATCCGCAACATGTTCGAGCCGATCTTCTTCATCGGCTACCCGGTCCCGAAGATCGCGTTGTTTCCGGTCTTCACCTACATCTTCGGCATCGGAACGCCGTCGAAGATCGCCTTCACTTTCCTGGAATGCCTCTACCCGATCGTGGTGGCGTGCTATTTCGCCTTTCGCGGCGTGCAGACGCGGTTGATCTGGACCGCGCAGAATTGCGGCGCCGGCCGCGCCACCGTCCTGCGGCGCGTCGTGCTGCCGGCGGCGCTGCCCGGCATTTTTTCCGGGCTGCGGGTCGCGCTGCCGGTCGCGATCATCGTCGTCGTCATCACCGAGATGATCGGCGATTCCATTGGGCTCGGATATTACATCACCATCTGGAGCACGCGCTTCACCTTCGCCAATGTCTACGCCGCCATCATCGTGATCGGAATCTGCGGCCTCGTGCTCGATCAGACCCTGCTTCTGCTGCGGCGCCGCGCAGTCTATTGGCAGCGGGATGGGAGTTGATAACGGGCCGGCTGCCGCGGGGCGTTCGGAGGTACGACGAATGAGCGCGCATGAAGGGGACCTTCGCCAGTCGCTGGACGAACTCGCGCGTGCGTGCCGCATTCTCGAGATGGAGGGCCATGGCGACATGACGCTCGGCCACCTGTCGTTGCGCGATCCCGAGCGCCACGGCTTCTGGCTCAAGCGCAACCGCATCGGGCTCGGCGAGGTGCGCGGTGCCGACGATTTCGTCCTCGTCAATTGGGACGGGCAGCAACTGGCCGGCTCCGGCGGCCGCCACTCGGAATGGCCGATCCACTCGGAGATCCTACGCATGCGGCCGGACGTGCAGGTGGTCGCACACACCCACCCGTTCCACGCCTGCGTGTTCTCGGCCTCGCTCGATCCGCTGCAGCCCTTCGGCCTCGACGCCGACTACTTCATCGACGTGCCGCGTCATGCCGACCAGGTCGCCTTGATCACCACCAAGGAGGAGGGGAGCGCGCTCGCGCAAACGCTGGGCGGGGAGTTCGCGGTGTTCATGGCGAACCATGGCGTCACGTTCTGCGGTACCTCCATCCCCCATGCAACCTGCGTCGGCGTCTTTCTGGAGAAGGCGTGCAAAGCGCAATTGGCGGGACAGGCGGCGGGCTTTCGCGCGTCGATGCCCGACCGGGCCATGCGCGCCAAACGCAACAGTCAGATGATGACTCCCACGCATTGGGAGCATTGCTGGCATTATTTCTGTCGCAAGCTTGCGGCGCGCGGCGGGACAGGCGATGCCGCGTCCGTCTTCGGCTGAGGCGCGGATAAGGTTGACGATGACGCCGGACCCGGCACCGCAACCAGAGGGCTACATCGGCAGGCCGCTGCGCCGCCGCGAAGATGCGCGCTTCGTCCAGGGGAGGGGACTTTACGTCGACGATGTTGTCCTGCCTGCGTTGGCCTGGTGCGCCTTCGTGCGCAGCCCGCACGCCCACGCTCGCATTCGCTCGATCTCGACGCGGGCGGCAGCGTCGCGGCCGGGCGTGCTGCTGACGCTCACCGCCGAGGATTGGGCCAAGGCGGGGCACGGCGAGCTCACGGTCGTGCATCCCATGCCCTTCGGCGATGGCCGCGCCATGAACGCCGCGCCGCGCCCAGCCTTCGCGCGCGACAAAGTGCACCATGTCGGCGACATCGTTGCTGCCGTCGTGGCGGAAACCAGGTGGGCCGCCGAGGACGCCGCCGAGGCGGTGGAGGTCGATTACGCCCCGCTGCCCGCGGTTGCCACGCCGCGCGCCGCGGTGGCGCCCGGTGCGCCGCTCGTGCACGAGCGGTTCGGCAGCAATCTCGTGTTCGAGATCGAACGTGGAAATCGCCTCGCGATCGAACGCGCGATGGCCGCCGCGGCGAAGGTCGTGGAGCTTAAGCTCAACAACAACCGTCTGGCGGCCAGTCCGATCGAGCCGCGCTCCTACTTGTGCGATTACGATGTCGCGCGCGATCGCTACACGCTCTACGCCACAACGCAGCAGCCGCACTACCTGCGGCGCTGGCTTTCGGTCTATACGCTGCACATTCCCGAGCACAAGATCCGAGTGATCTCCCCCGACGTCGGCGGCGGCTTCGGCGTGAAAGGCAATTTCGCGGTCGAGGTTTCGACCATCGTCTGGGCTGCCTCGCTGCTGCGGCGGCCGATCAAATGGACCGCCACGCGCAGCGAGACATTTCTCTCCGATGCCCAAGCGCGCGATCATGACACCATCGCGCGCATGGGCTTCGACGGCGACGGGCGCATCGTTGCGATGGAGATCGATACCGTAGCGGCGCT
>JBKPUA010000401.1:0-7945 GCA_046735815.1 Pseudomonadota bacterium | reverse complement strand
GCGAATTTCTACAAATACGATCTCGCGCCGTTCCCCACCGTGCGCCGGATCGTCGATGCCTGCATGCAGAACGATGCCTTCGCGCGCGCGCATCCGCTGCGCCAGCCGGGCGCACCAAAAGCGGCCTGAGCCGGCGTTGGGCCTGGCCTTGTACCGGGCCTCCACGTCTTTATAACGAACGCGGTATCAAGACGTGGATGGCCGGGACAAGCCGGCCATGACGGAAAGGATCGGGGCCCATGAAACTTGCAAGCTTCAAGGCCAGCGGCCGCGCCAGCTACGGCGCGGTGACTGACGGCGGCATCATCGATCTCGGCCGCAAGCTGTCGAAATATCCGACGCTCATCGACCTGCTGCGGGCGCAGGCGATCCCGGAGGCGCGCGCGGCCGCACAGGGACAGCCGGACTATCAGGTGAAAGACGTGGAGATGCTGCCGCCGATCCCGGCGCCCGACAAGAACATCTGCGTCGGCATCAACTATCCCGATCGCAACGCCGAGTACAAGGACGGCCGCGACGCGCCGAAATATCCCAATCTGTTCTGCCGCTTTCCGACCTCGCTGGTCGGCAGCGAGCAGCCGATCGTGCGGCCGAAGGTGTCGGACAAGTTCGACTACGAGGGCGAGATCGTGCTCGTGATCGGCAAGGAGGGCCGGCACGTTCCGCGCGAAGGCGCGCTCGCGATGATCGGCGGCTTCACGCTGGGCAACGAAGGCAGCGTGCGCGACTGGCTACGGCACGGCACACTCAATGTCACGCAGGGCAAGAACTTCGACAAGTCGGGCAGCGTCGGTCCCTGGATGGTGACGACCGACGAGCTCGATCCGGCAAAACCGCTACGCGTGATGACGCGGGTGAACGGGGAGGTGCGGCAGGAGGACTCGACCGATCGCCTGACCTGGGGCTTTGCCTGGCTGATCAACTACATCAGCACTTTCGCGACGCTCAAGCCCGGCGATCTGATCTGGACCGGCACTCCGACCGGCGCCGGCGTTCACCGCAATCCGGCGGTGTGGCTCAAGCCCGGCGACGTGGTGGAGGTCGAGTGTCCGCAGATCGGGGTGTTGCGCAACAAGGTGGTGGACGAGGCGTAAGCGCATTCATCCGCAAGCGCCAACAAAACGGCCGGAGCGCGGGGCGCTCCGGCCGTAGATATATCGCGCTGCCGCGATGGTCAGTGCACCAGCTCGGTGACCTCGCCGTCCTTGGCGCGGCCCTGCGCGTAGTACTGGCCGATATTGCGCATCAGCGCCGCGTCCGACACCGAGTAGATCACCGCGTCGGTCTTGCCGGTATTGATGTGGCGCCGCCACATGAAATTGGGCACAACGAAGAGGTCGTTGTGTCCCCATTCGAAGCGCTTGCCGCCGACCTCGGTCACGCCGCTGCCTTCGATCACGACATAATAGGTGCCGGCGGTCTCGCGCTTGAGCTCGGTCTCCTCGCCCGGCCGCAGCAGTTGCGCCGAGTAGTTGAGCGTCTTGAACACGGGCTCGCCGGTGACCGGATTGACGAAGTCCACCTTGATCCCTTCGTACGGATCACCCTTCTCCTTGCGCAGGCTATGCAGCATCTCGAGCACGTCGGCGCCGCGATAGTGGATCAGCGGCGCCGGCGCACGGCCGACGCCGCGCTGATGGTCGACAAAGGCCGGCTTGATGCCGCCCTGGCCGTAGAGCTTGCGTGAATAGCCTTCGCTCCGGGTGACCGGCTGGACGTTGGAGTTGCCCTGCGCGCCCGGCATGTCGTGATCGACCCAGGCCGCATCGAGAAACTCCATCAGCGGCCAGTCGAGCGTGTCGATCCAGATCACCGGCTCCTCGGAATCGTTGCCGTGGTCGTGCCAAGTGCCGTTCGGCGTGAGGATGAGGTCACCGCGGGTGGCGGTGCAGCGCTCGCCCTCGACCACGGTGTAGCCGCCCTTGTCGGAGAGAATGGTGCGGCTGGCATTGGGCGAGTGCAGGTGCACCGGCGCCACATCGCCCGGATTGTAGACCGAGATCGCGCAGCGGATGGTGTTGGTGACTTGCAGCCGGCCGTTCAGGCCGGGATTGAGCAGCAGGATGCTCTGCCGGTCGGCGAACTCGATCGGCGACACGTCGGCCTTGTGCGCGATCTCGGAGATCTGGCGCAGGTAGGGGCTGTAGTCCTTCCAGCGCCACATATGCGGCTGGGTCTTGAGCTGAGCGACGGCGACGCGCCCGGAGGCCAGCTGGCCCGCGCCTTCGCCACTCGTCGAGCTGAACCACGGACGCTGCGCCGGGGCATTGGCCTGGGTGCGGACCCAGACGTTGTGCTTGCCGGCCTCGGCGTTGATCTCCTCCATCAGCTCGCGGGCTTTGTTCGAGAGCCCGCCGGGCGCTGGGGCCTTCATTGTCACGGCCATGACGTTTCTCCTGCAAATCCGGCAAATTCGTCGCGGCAACTATGCCTATCGGGCGCGATTTTATCTAGGCCTGCTAGTTTCGGCCGGCGTATAGCTGTCCCCGCAAGTTTGCAAGCGCCGACCTTGACCTAGATCAATGCCTGCCGGCCGGCGTTAAGCCGTTTTGAGAAAATCGCGCAACACCTCGGTGAAGGCCCGCGGTTGATCCATGTTGGAGATGTGACCGGCGCCGGGAAGCTCGACGTAGCGCGAGCCCGGGAGCGCAGTGCTCAGCTTGCGCATGGCTACGGGCGTAACGCCGTCCTTCTCGCCCGCCATGAACAGCACCGGCCGCGTGACGCTCGCGACCGCCGCGGCGTAGTTGTGATTGGCGAGCGCGGCGGCGCAACCGATGAACCCCTTGAGCGGCGTGGTGCGGATCATCCCGCGCACCTTCTCGACGTGCGGTGGGTTGGCTTCGAGCACCTCGGGCGGAAACCAGCGCGCGACGGTCGGCTCGACCAGCGGCTCAATGCCTTCTTTCTCGGCAAGGGCGATGCGCTCTTCCCACTGCTGCGCGCTCACCGGCGTCGACTGGCAAGGCGTATCGCAGACGACGACGCGGTCGAGCCGGTCCGGATGCAGCTCCGCCAATCCGAGCGCGGTGGCGCCGCCCATGGACAGGCCGGCGAAATGTGCCTTCTTGATCGCCAGCGCGTCCATCAGCGCGATCACGTCGGCGATCAGCAACTCGAAGGTGTAGCGGCCGGGCGGCGCGTCGCTGCCGCCGTGCCCGCGCTGATCGTAGCGCAGCACGCGATAGGTCTGCTTGAGCTCGCGCGCCTGATCGTCCCACATCGACACGTTGGTCGCGAGTGAGTTGCTGAACACCAGCCAGGGCGCGCCCTCGGGCCCGTCCACCTGGTAGTTGATCGAAATTCCGTTGGCTTTGGTCTTCATCACCGCTCATCCCTTTGCCCGCCGCGCCGCCGGCGCGACCTGGGCACCCAAAAACTCCTGCAACAGCGCGAGCAGCGGGCCGGATGCCTGCGCCGGCATCATGTGCACGCCGTCGATAAGCTCGAAGCGCGCGCCCGGGATCGTTTTTGCGAACTGCTCGCTGGCGGCGGGCGGACGCACCTGGTCGAAGCGGCCGGCCACCACCATGGTGTGAACGCGGATGTCCTTGGCGAGATGCGTCACATTGGGGCGCGCGATCGCCCGGTTCATCGACGCGAAGCAGACCGGGTCATGGGCGAGATAGCGTCCGCGATAGGCGGCGTAGGCGGCGGGATCGCCGATGTCGGGCGGCCAGGACTTGTCGAGCGTGACGGGAATGGCCTTGCGCAGTCCCTCGCGCTCGGCAAGCGCCGCGCGCTCCTCGAGCGCGGCGATGCGGCTCGGATCGGCGCCGGTGAACGGATTGCAGAATACGAAGCTTGCAATGCGCTCGTCATGGCGGGTCATATAGATCAGCGCCTGCATCGTGGCGGCGGCGACGGTGACGAAGTGGTAGGGCGGCGGCAGCGCGCTTGCTTCCAGCACGGCTTCGAGGTCCTCCACCAGGATCTCGGTGGTGATCGGCTGGCGCACCTTTTCCGACAGCCCGGAACCACGCTGATCGTAACGCAGTGTGCGGAAGCGCTCGCTCAGCGCGGGAAAGATGCCGTCCCAGCTGTCGAGCGTGCCGCCCATTTCGTGCAGCAGCACTACCGACGGTCCCTGTCCGGCGATCTCGAAATGAATGCTGATGCCGTTGGCGTCCATGAAAGGCACGGCCGATCTCCTTGCGTTTTGCGCGGCATGAAGACATGGATGGCCGCAAACTTCAACATGGCCCGTCCTCGCCTGGAGGCCTCAATGCCATCGCCGCGCCGGATCGACGTGCATTTCCATCTCATACCGCCGTTCTACAGCGAGGCGGTCTACGCCGCCGGTCGCGGTCCCGCGCTGGGCCGGTATCCGGACTGGACGCCGCAACTCGCGCTCGAGTTGATGGACGCCTGCGGCGTCGAGGTCGCGCTCACCTCGCTGGCGCAGCCCGGCGTCGGATTCGGCGACGCGGCGAGCGCGCAGGCGCTGGCCCGGCGCTGCAACGATTACGCGGCCGAGCTGATCGCGCGCTGGCCTCGGCGCTTCGGCGCCTTCTCCACAGTGCCGATGTCGACGACGCAGGGCGCACTCGATGAGATCGCCCATGCGCTCGACGAGCTCCATTTCGACGGCGTCTCCTTGTTTGCAAGCTACGGCGAGAATTTCCTGGGCGATCCCAAGTTCGACCCGATGATGGAGGCGCTCAACGCGCGCGGCACCGTCGTGTTCGTCCATCCAGGGCTGCATCCCTCGAGCAGGGACCTCGCCTTGCCGTGGCCCGCCTTCATGATGGAATACCTGTTCGACACCACGCGCGCGGTGGTAAACCTGATCTTCTCCGGCGCGATCGAGCGCTTCCCGCGCATCCAATTCATTCTGCCCCATGCCGGCGGGCTGGCGCCCTATTTCGCCTGGCGGCTGTCGGTATCGCCGATGATCGACAAGCGGCTGCCTCAGCTTTCGCGCGCCCAGGTCTATGCGGGGCTCAAGCATTTCTGGTACGACAACGCGCTCGCTCCCGGCGAGCAAACCTTCGGCTCGCTCGATCACGTCGCTGCGCCCGAGCGCATCGTGTTCGGCACCGACTTCCCCTTTGCGAATCCGCGAGTGATCGCCGAGATGATCAAGACCTACGAGTCCGGGTTCCTTCCCGACGCGCGGCGCACAAATATCGACCGCACCAACGTGCTGGCGCTATTTCCGAAGTATGCGTGAGGTGTTGGTTGGCTACGCTGGCGTCGCCATCGCCTCGACGAGCGGCGCAACGTTATCGATCTGATCCACCGACCAGATCCGCTGCAAAAGCTCCTGCGCGCGAGCGGTGCCGAGGACCGGTCCGACGAGGTCGGAGAACTTCGCCTGAAGGCCACGATCGTCAAGCGGCACGATGCGCGAGCCGAGCGCCTCGTCGGCCTGGCGCGTGAAGCTGCCGCGCGCGGTCGTCACCGTCACCCGCGCCGGGCGCAGCTGCGGATAGAGCCGGTCGACGTCGGGCGGGGCAGTCACGGTGAGCTTGCGCGCGATGGCGGCGAAGGCGGGATCGCGTCGCACCTGCTCGGCAAAGTGCTCGAACTTGATGGCGCGATATCTCAGTGCAAGGCCGACCAGATAGGGAAAGCTGAGCTGCGCGCTGGCGAAATCGTTCCAGCCGGTCTCGGCGTGCTCGGCGGCGATGCGATAGGTCGCGACCTCGATGCGCTCGACCTCGTCGGTCGCAATCTTCTCGTCTGCGACCAGTTGGCTGAGCGCCTCGACCGCGGGCTGGATATGCCGGCAGCAGGGATAGGGCTTGATGTAGCAGTCGGTGATGCCGAACGGGACGTCGGGTGGCAGCGAGACGGCACGCATGCGGTCAGCGCGACCGAACGCGAAGGCCTGCATGAAGCCGTCGCGCGTCTCGATCACGTTCGGCGGGCCCTCGATGCCCTGCTCCGCCAGCAGCGCGGCTTGCAGGCCCTCGCGTGAGCTGTGCCCGGCGTGCAGGCGCTTGATGTCGGCGCCGCCGTTGACGAAGGCGAACAGTCCGGCCGCACTCGAGGCAGCGATGCCGAGCGCGTTCGCGAGCTGTCCGGAAGTGAGCCCGCGCAGCTTGCCGGCAGCCATGACCGCGCCGAACACGCCGACCGCGGCGGCCGGATGGAAGCCGCGCTGGCGCAAATCCGGATGGCAGGCGCGGCCGATTGCGATCTCGGCCTCGTAGCCGGCAACGATCGCCTCGATCAGCGCCGAGCCTGCGATGCCGCGCTCGTAGCCGAGCGCGAGCACCGCCGGCACCACCACGCAGCCGGGATGTACCGACCCTTGCCGGAAGCCGTCGTCGAGCTCGATGCCGTGCGCTGCAGTGCCGCCGAGGAAAGCGGCATCGATGAGATCGGCGCGGCGCGCGCGCCCGGGCACCGGCACGCTTCCGGCGGGCCGCACGGCGGCGAGCATAGCCTCGGCGCGGGTTGCGACCTCGCCGCCCGCGCCCGCGATCATGACGCCGACGGTGTCGAGCAGATGACGCCGCGCATAGTGGCGAACCTCGTCGGACAGCGCGTCGTAGCGCAGGCCGCTGACGAAATCGACAATGGCATCGGTCGCGCCGGCGGCGGGATGCAGCGTCTGCAAGGCTTCGGCGTGAGACATGCGTTCGCTCTTTGACCTACGTGGCGATGCGCTAGCCTATGCGCTCCCCGCAAGCTTCACCAGGGCGTCGACGGCGACGACGCCTTCGCCAAGGGGCAGCACCATCAGCGGATTGATTTCGGCCTCGGCGACGCTGGGATCGTCGGCGAGCCGCGACAACGCGACGATCGCGTGTGCCAGCGCGTCGAGATCGCCCTTTGGCCGGCCGCGATAGCCGGTGAGCGGGACGAGGCCGCGCACCTCGGCGATCATCTCGCGCGCGTCGGCGAGATCGACCGGCGCGAGGCGCAGGCTACGGTCGCGCGCGATCTCGGTGAGCACGCCGCCGGCCGCCACCATGATCAACGGGCCGACGTCGCGATCGACGCGATAGCCGACGAGCGCTTCGCCTAGGCCCGCGACCATGGGCTGCACCAGCACGCGTCTCACCCGCGTGCCCGATTTCCGTTCGATCACGCTGGTGGCGATCTTTCTGATTGCGGCGACAAGCGCCGCACCGTCGGCGACGTCGAGTGCGACACCGCCAACGTCGCTCTTGTGCGCGATGTCGGCGGAGAGAACCTTGGCCGCGACCGGATAGGAAAAGGGCAGGGAGGGCGCCTGAGCGATATCGGCCTCAAGCACCGCTGAGGGCACCCTTCGTATGCCGAGTCGCTCGAGCAGCGCGCCGGCGGCGAGCTCGTCGAGGATGCGCCCGCCGATTGGGCTCTGCATCCATGCACGCGCAGGCGCTGGCCGCGGTGGCGTCCGCGACAAGGCGGCCGCGATCGCATCGGCGCAGGCTTCGGGCGTGCGGAAATTGGGCACGCCAGCGCGGCTCAGCGCCGCCAATGCCGCCGGCGCATCCGGCACGATGAAGGCCGCGAGGGGCTTGCCCGCGCCCGCGCTCTCGATGAGCGGCCGCACGGTCGCCTCCGGCTGTGCGCGCGCGGACGAGCCGATCACCGCGAGCGCCAGATCAAATTCCGGCGCGGTCAGCAAAACGTCGAGCGTGGCTTTCATGGTCTCGTAGCGCGCGCCGGCAATGGTGAGATCGACCATTCGGGCGGGCTTGACCTCGATGTCGGCAGCGGCGAGCCGCGCCAGGGTCGCGGCGCTGGCCGGCTCGATGGTGATGCCGCGGCTCGCGAGCGGATCGACCACCATGGTGGCGCCTCCGGCGGTCGTCGTCAGCACGCCGACGCGCTTGTGCTCGCGAACGGCGGCCGGCACGCGCGCGAGCAGCGGCGGGCCTTCGAGCAGAGCGTCGAAAGTGTCGACCCGCGCAATGCCGCACGACTTGAGAAACACGTCGGCGACATCGTCCTCGCCCGCGAGCGCGCCGGTGTGGGAGACCGCGAGCTCGCGCGCAGCGGCCGA
>JBKPUA010000400.1:0-15732 GCA_046735815.1 Pseudomonadota bacterium | reverse complement strand
GGCGAACTCGACTGGAAACCACCGGACGAATTATGAGGTTATACTGATTAAAGACGAAAAGGCTGTCAAATGAAGAAGGCGGATGCTGCACGCGGCGCAAATGCCGTGTAGGTTCCAGTGCCCCGAACCCGAAGTTCGCATTAGAGGCGGCCGCAGGGCTTTGCGAACTTGGGAATCGGGACACTAGCCGCAACAACACTGCGCGCAACTGCGCGCCGATGCCACGGGACTGGAAACCAAGGACTCATGCCGACACGCCGCAACACCATGACGAAGCCGAGGGTCGCCGAGCGCAGCGCGGCCCGGCCCAAGCACCGCTTTTCGGTTCCGCAGCTGCGCGCCGTCGGCAAGTCGAAATCGCCGCGTATGCCGTTGTGGGCGCGGCCGGGCTACCTGCTGCGCCGGCTGCATCAGATTCACTACGCGCTGTTCTTCGAGGAATGCGCGGGCTTCGACATCACGCCGGTGCAATACGGGCTCCTGACGACGCTCTCGCTCAATCCGGACCTCGACCAGAACTCGCTCGGCCGGGAGCTTGGCATCGACCGCACCAACGTCGCCGACGTGCTGGCCCGCCTCGCCCGCCGCGGGCTGCTGACACGCCATCGCAGCAAGGAGGACAAGCGGATGGTGCTTGCCCGGCTGACGCCGTCCGGACAACGCATCACCGCCGAGATGTACGATGCCATGGAGCGCGCGCAGAACCGGCTGCTGCAGCCGCTCCCTGCCGAGGAACGTCAAGCCTTCATCGGCACGCTGCTGCGGCTGATCGAGGCCAACAACCACCTCGGCCGGACGATCTACACGCCGAACTGATTGCGAGCGGGTGGCGGACGCGCGGCTCTAGCGTCCCCTCCCCCGCTTGCGGCGCCAATCGTTGTGTATTTCCTGGGTCCCGGCTCTCGCTTCGCTCGGCCGGGACACGAGATCTCGTGTCCCGGGCGAGTGCAGCGAGCCCTTCCGAGCGGAACGAGACCCGGGACCCAGCGCGAAAAGCGCGAAGCGCACTATTTGTATCGACCCATAAGCGATAGCCTTGCGCTTGCGAGGGCCGCGCCGCGATCAGCCCGCGGCCTTCTGCAGGATCTCGTCCGGGGTGGACGACACCACCTCCACGTATTTCGGGACGAACTTGCCGCCCTCGATGTATTTGATGAACTCGGGCTTGATCTGCTCGGCGAGGATTTTGCGGATCCTCGCGTGCTCCTCGATGTCGGCCCATTCGGCAATCAAGAAGAAGCGCTGCGGATCCTCGGTGTCGCGGCAAAGAACGCCGTCCTTCACCTGCGCCGACGACTTGTGCATGGGGTTGCCGTCCGAATAGTCGAATTTTTCGAACGACTCGATGAACGCCGCCTCCTGGCCGGGCTTCACGCGGAAGTCGTAGATGTGCAAGAAATGTCCCTTGGTGGCGAGCGGTTCCTGCGCCATGGCGTCCTCTTTCCTGGGTTGTGCAGCAAGATTACGAGGTTATACTGACGATCTGCTCAAGGCAACATGCGATCGCGAACTGCGGCTACGAACGGGATAAGCTCAACCGGATCGTTACGTCCCATGGCATGGCAACGGGCAGCATCATTGAAGTCGATACCGGAGGGCGGCGTCTGCGGCGTCGAGCTCGAAGGCGTCCCGCTCGCGCTCTATGATCTCGACGGCACGATCTATGCGACCCACGGCATCTGCACCCATGCCATGGCGCTGCTGGCCGAGGGTTTCGTCGAGGACGGAAAGATCGAATGTCCCCTGCATCAGGGGCTGTTCGATATCCGCACCGGCGAGGCGCTCGGCCCGCCGGTAACCGCCCCCATCCAGACCTTTGCGGTCAAGGTCGAGGGCGACGACGTTCTCGTCGATCTCCAGCGGCCGGCCCAAGGGATTGAACAGGCGAAGGAAGAAGCGCGCCTGGATGCCGCGCCGGCGGCGGTGCGCACGACCGTTGCGGACAACAGCCGAAACGACTTGCGCGACTCGAACGATTCGAAGGTCAGTGCCATGAACGCGAATCCTCCGCTCCCGATCAGCGGGCGTTACGTGTGGCCGAAGGAAGGCCTGCGCCGCATACCGGACTGGGTCTACACCGACCAGACGATCTACGAACGCGAGGTCGAGAAAATTTTTCACGGCCGCACGTGGAACTATGTCGCGCTCGAATGCGAGGTCCCGAATCCCGGCGACTACATCCGCTCGAATGTCGGGCCGACGCCGGTCGTGGTGTCACGCGCGGAGGACGGCAGCATCGGGGTGTTCGAGAACCGCTGTGCGCACCGCGGTGCGGAGTTCTGCCGCGAGCTCAGCGGCAATGCCAAAGAGTTCGTGTGCCCCTACCATCAATGGTCATACGACCTGAAGGGCAATCTGGCCGGCGTTCCGTTCCGCCGCGGCGTGGGCGGCAAGGGCGGCATGCCGGCGGATTTCAAGACCGCCGATCACGGGCTGCGCAAGCTCAACGTGACGACCCACCGCGGGGTGGTGTTCGCGTCGTATTGCGATGACATGGAATCCTTGCAGGATTATCTCGGGCCGGAAATTCTCGCCGAGTTCGAGGCGACGTTCGACGGTCGCAAGCCGACGCTGCTCGGCTATTACCGCCATACGCTGCCCGGAAACTGGAAGCTGTACCACGAGAATCTCAAGGACCCCTATCACGCGACGCTGCTGCATACGTTCCTGGTGTCCTTCGGCCTGCTGGTGGCCGGCAACAAATCGCTGATGCTGGCGGACCCGACCGGGCGCCACGGGGTGATGGCCTCGGCGAAGTCCGACGGCAAGGCCGTGAGCAGCGATGCCAAGAAGGAAATGCGCGCCTATCGCGAAGGCATGCAGCTTGCGGAGCCGCGCTTCATGGACTTCATCGACGAGTTCGACAGCCCCTGGTCGGTCACCATGGCGACCATCTGGCCGAATCTCATCATCCAGCGCGAGATGAACACGCTCGGCGTGCGCCAGATCGTGCCCACCGGGCCACACGAGTTCATCATGAAATGGACGATGTTCGGATTCGAGGGCGACGACGAGGAGATGACGCGCCACCGGTTGCGGCAGGGCAACCTCATGGGACCCGCGGGCTTTCTCGGCCTCGAGGACAACGAAGCCATCAAGTTCGTGCAGGACGGCATGCAGCGCGTACCGAACGGACTGCATCTGGTCGAGCTCGATCCCGCAGTCGAGGCCGGGACGGCCGACACCCTGATCTCGGAATCCGCCATCCGGGCGATGTATCAGCATTGGCGCAGCGAGATGGGACTCTAGACCATGGGCGACGTGATCACGGCGCGCCCCCTGGGCGCGATGCCTGCAGCCGACCCTCGTCTCGAGGCCCTGCTGTTGCACCACGAGATCGAGACATTCAACGCGGCCTATGCGGCCACGCTCGACGAGCTTCGCCTGATGGAATGGGTGGAGATGTTCACGGACGACGCGCTCTACGTCGTCACCTCGCGGGAGAATTTCGAACGCAACCTGCCGGTCGGACTGATCTACTGCGAGAACAAGGGCATGATCCGCGACCGCGCCTTCGCGTTGAAGGAAACCGCGATGTTCGCGCCGCGCTACTTGCGCCACATGATCTCCAATCTCCGCGTGGACGCGCCGGAGAGCGACGGCACCATCGTGGCGCGCGCGAACTACGCGGTGTTGCAGGTCCTGTTCGATCGCCCCGACGCGACGTTGCACCAGGTCGGAACCTATCACGACAAATTCCGCCGCACCTCCGGCGGGCTGAAGCTCGCCGAGCGGCGCTGTATCTACGACAACCTGCTGGTGCCGAACGCCTTGTGCCTGCCGGTGTGATCCGGCGGCTGGGCCGCATGTCCCGGCCTGAGCACGGCCCTGTGGGCTTGCCTGCATAGAACTTCGGCTGGCGACCGCGCGGCTGCCCAGCAGGGCGGCAGGCCGGGCCTGCGGGGAACCCGGATTCCTTAGCAAAAACAAAGTGAATCGGTCTGGCACGGTCTTTGCTGCTTCGCAGCATACCGGGCCAACGGCGGCCGTTTGCGCGGTGCCTCGGCATGCGCGCTGCTCAAAAAACAAGCGAACGAGAGCAACCCCGATGTCCGGCGATTTCAACCCCGAGCAAAAGCGCTACCTCGAAGGCTTCGTGGCCGGCCTGCAGATCGCCAAGGCTGCGCGCGAGGGCGGCAACGGCAGCGCGGGCGGCACGGGTGCAGCGGAGCCGACCGGCCCCGACGCCGACCACTTGCGCGCGCAGGACCGTGTGCTCAAGGCCGGGGGCAAGCTCTCCGACCAGGAGAAGTTCAAGCGCGAGCTGCATCCCTTCGACGGCTACGAGCGGCTCAAGGCGCAGGCGGCGGCGAACGAATATCCCAAGCCGCCGGACAATTTCCGCTGGCGCTTCTTCGGCCTGTTCTACGTGGCGCCGAACCAGAATTCCTACATGTGCCGGCTGCGGATGCCGAACGGCATCCTCACGTACTGGCAGTTCGCGGGGGTCGCCGATCTCGCCGAGCGCTACGGCGGCGGCTACGCACACGTCACCACTCGCGCCAACCTGCAGGTGCGCGAGATCGAGGCGAAGAACGCCGTCGCCATGATCGAGGCGGTGCAGGATCTCGGGCTCGCCTCGCGCGGGTCGGGCGCCGACAATATCCGCAATGTCACCGGCTCGCCCACGGCGGGCATCGATCCGCAGGAGCTGATCGACACGCGACCCTATGCGCGCGAATGGCACTTCCACATCCTCAACGAGCGCGCGCTCTACGGGCTGCCGCGCAAGTTCAATGTCGGCTTCGACGGCGGCGGCGTGATCCCGGTGCTGGAGGACACCAACGACATCGCCTTCCAGGCGGTCGAGGTGAAGGACGGCTTCGGCGTCGAGGCCGGGGTGTGGTTTCGGCTCGGGATCGGCGGCATCACCGGCCACCGCGATTTCGCGCGCGAGACCGGCGTCGTGGTCAAGGCCGCCGATGCCACCAAGGTGGCCGACGCCATCGTGCGCGTGTTCATCGACCAGGGCGACCGCACCGACCGCAACAAGGCGCGACTCAAATACGTCATCGACCGGCTCGGGATCGACAAGATGCTGTCGCTGGTCGAGGACAAGCTCGGCCGCAAGCTCGACCGCGTTCCGCGCGAAGCGCTCACGCCGCGTCCCCCGTTCGATCGCACCGCCCATATCGGCGTGCACGCGGAGAAAGAGGCCGACCGCCACTGGATCGGCGTCGTGCTTCCGGTCGGCAAGCTCACCGCCGCGCAGATGCACGCGCTTGCCGACATCGCCCGCGAGCTGGGTGACGGCGACGTCCGCCTCACGGTCTGGCAGAACCTGATCATCTCCGGCGTGCGGTCGGGGGACGTCGCAGCGGCGCAGGAGAGGATCGCGGCCGCCGGCCTCTCCACCAGCACCAATTCGATCCGCGCGGGGCTCGTGGCCTGCACCGGCAATGTGGGCTGCAAGTTCGCGGCCTCCGACACCAAGCGCCACGCCGAGGAGATCGCACGCTGGTGCGAAAGCCGCCTCGCGCTCGATGGCCCCGTGAACATCCATCTCACCGGGTGCCACCACTCCTGCGCCCAGCACTATATCGGCGACGTCGGCTTACTCGCCTGCAAGGTGCAGACCTCCGACGACGGCGACACGGTCGAGGGCTACCACGTTCACGTCGGCGGCGGCTTCGGCCCCGACGCGGCGATCGCGCCGGAGATCTACCACGACGTCAAAGCCGAGGATGCGCCGCGGGTGGTCGAGCGCATGCTCAAGGCCTACCTCGCCCATCGCGCCTCGCCACAGGAAAGCTTCCAGGCTTTCACCCGCCGGCACGAGATCGAGGCGCTGCGCGCGCTCGCCGACAGCGAGGCGGCTGAATGAGCCAGCCACAGCGCATCCCCTCGCTCATTCCGGAAAGCGCGCCGTTCACGGCGGAGCAGCGCACCTGGCTCAACGGCCTGTTCGCGGGGCTGCTCTCGCTCGAGCACGGCGTCACGCCGCTGTCGCCGGAGCAGGTGGCCGCGCTGCTGCCGGGCGCAGGAGGGGTCGCGGCGCCGGGCGACGGCAGCGCCGAGGACGACGATGGCGCGCCGTGGCACGACCCGACGATGGCGCTCAACGATCGCATGAAGCTCGCCGAAGGTCGTCCGCTGCACCGGCGGATGATGGCGGCGATGGGACAGCAGGACTGCGGACAATGCGGATACACCTGCCAGGACTATTCGGACGCCATCTTTTCCGAAAAAGAAAAGCGGCTGAATCTGTGCGTGCCCGGTGGCAAGGAAACCACCCGCATGCTCAAGGCCCTGCACCAGGAGCTGGGGCACGCGCCGGCATCCGCCAAATCCCCAGCGAGCCCGCCGAACCAGACCCCAACGCCTGCCGCTGCTACGGCTGCGCCGGCCGCCGCGCCGGGATGCTCGCGCGAGTGCCCGGCCGCGGCGACGTTCCTGGCGCGCACGCGTCTCAACAAGCCGGGCTCGGCGAAGGAGACCTGGCACGTTGAGCTCGATCTGAGCGAAACCGGCATCGATTACGCCGTCGGCGATGCCTTCGGCATATTTCCCGCGAATGATCCCGCGCTCGCCGACGCGGTGATCGCGGCGCTCGGCGCCACGCCGGATTTCCCCATCGGCGGCCGGGCGCTGCGCGACGTGCTGATCGCCGATGTCTCCCTCGGCGCCGCGCCCGACTCGCTGTTCCAGCTCATCTCCTACATCACCGGCGGCGAGCGGCGGCAGAAGGCGAAGGCGCTCGCCGCCGGCGAGGATCCGGACGGTGACGCCGCCACCCTCGACGTGCTCGCCGCGCTCACGAAATTCCGCGGCGTGCGTGCCGATCCGGAAGCCTTCGTCGAGGCGCTCGAGGAGCTGCAGCCGCGGCTCTATTCCATCGCGTCCTCGCCGCGCATCGAGCGCAACCGCATCGCGCTCTGCGTCGACGCGGTGCGCTACCCGATCAACGGCCGCACGCGGCTCGGCGTCGCCTCCACCTTCCTCGGCGGACGGGTGCAGCGCGGCGACAAGGTCAAGATGTACGTGCAGAAGGCGCAGCATTTCGGCCTGCCGGCCGATCCGGGGAAGCCGATCATCATGATCGGCCCCGGCACCGGCATCGCGCCGTTCCGCGCGTTTCTCTACGAGCGGATGGCGGGGAAGGCGCCGGGGCGCAACTGGCTGTTCTTCGGGCATCAGCGTCGCGACCACGATTTCTTCTACGAGGACGAACTCGCCGCCATGAAGGCCACGGGCGTGCTCACGCGGCTGTCGCTCGCCTGGTCGCGCGACGGCGCGGAAAAATTCTACGTTCAGGACCGCATGCGCGAGGTCGGCCGCGATCTATGGGCATGGCTCGCCGACGGCGCCCACGTCTATGTCTGCGGCGATGCCAAGCACATGGCGCGGGACGTCGAGGGCGCATTGGTCGAGATCGTCGCCCAGCACGGCGCGCGCTCGACCGACGAGGCGATTGCGTTCGTCGCCAACCTGAAGAAGACCGGGCGCTATCAGCAGGACGTGTATTGATGTCGCTGCCCGGCCTTCGTTTTGCACCCGGGTGTGCGCCGCGCATGGCGGCGCTGGCGCGGCTGCCGATCTTCCTCGCGCTCGACGGCAAGCGCGCCGTCGTCGCCGGCGACAGCGCGGCGGTGGCGTGGAAGGCGGAGCTCCTCTCGGCCGCGGGCGCCGCGGTCGAAGTGTTTGCCGCGCGCCCGTGCGAGGAGCTGCGCGCGCTGGCGGCGCTCCCGCCGCGCGGCGCGATCGCGCTGCGGGAGCGGGCCTGGGAGGCCAACGACTTGCGCGGCGGCGCCGTGGCCGTCGGCGGGTTCGACGACGAGGACGAGGCGCAAGAATTCGCTGCCGCCGCGCGCGCGGCCGGCATCATTGTCAACGTCATCGACCGGCCCGCCTATTGCGATTTTGCCTTCGGCGCCATCGTCAATCGCTCGCCGTTGGTCATCGGCATCTCGACCGACGGCGCGGCGCCGGTATTCGCGCAAGCGATCCGCGCCATGCTCGAAGCCATGCTGCCGCGCGGCTTTGCGCGCTGGGCGCAGGCAGCGCAGCGCTGGCGTGCGCGAGTGCAATCCTCGCCGCTGTCGTTCGTCGCGCGGCGGCGATTCTGGCAGGCATTCGCGCGGCTGGCACTCACCGAACCTGAGCGCGAGCCCACGCCATCCGATTTCGATGCGTTGCTCAATGTCGCCAAGGCCGATACCGCCGCGGGCGCCGGCGCGCTCACGCTCATCAGCGTGCCGAGCCGCGATCCGGAGCTGCTAACGCTGCGCGCCGTGCGCGCGTTGCAGTCGGCCGACGTCATCTTGTGCGATAATCGCGTCGCGCCCGACATTCTCGACTTCGCCCGACGGGAGGCGCGGAAGATGGTTGTCGGCGATGGCAAGCAGAACGAGATCGAATTGGCGATCGCGCTCGCCAAAGCTGGCAAGCGGGTGGTGTGGCTGAGCGACGACGAGCTCGCGATGTCGACTTATGCCAGGGTAGCGCGCGCCGCCGAGTTCGCGGTCGAGGTGGTGCCCAGCGTGAGTCAATTTTCCTGAAACGCTTCTTCGCGCTTGCTGCGGATGGCGGGCAGCGCCACCAGGATGCAGAGCGCAAGCGCGGCGATGAGCAGGCCGAGGCTGATCGGGCGCTGGACGAAGATCATCGGGTCGCCGCCCGAGATGCGCATGGCGCGGCGCAAGTTTTCCTCCATCAGCGGCCCCAGCACGAAGCCGAGGATCATCGGCGCCGGCTCGCATTCGAGCCGCGTGAAAACGAAACCTGCAACGCCGAAGAACGCCGCCAGCAGCACGGCGGCGGGGCTGTTGCTCACGGTGTAGACGCCGATGCCGCAGAACAACAGGATCGCGAGATAGAGAAAACGATACGGCACCTTCAACAGCTGCACCCACATGCCGATGAGCGGCAGGTTGATGATCACCAGCATCAGGTTGCCGAGCCACATGCTGGCGATCATTCCCCAGAACATGCCGGGGCGTTCGGTCATGATCTGCGGGCCGGGCTGGATGCCGTGAATGGTGAGCGCGCCGATCATCAGCGCCATCACCGCATTGCCGGGGATGCCGAGGGTGAGCATGGGAATGAACGAGGTCTGCGCGCCGGCATTGTTGGCGGATTCCGGCCCGGCGACACCCTCGACCGCGCCGCGGCCGAATTGCGCGGAATATTTCGACGAACGCTTCTCCAGCGCGTAGGCGGCGAAGGCGCTCAAGGTGGCGCCGCCGCCGGGGAGCACGCCCAGCACCGAGCCGAGCGCGGTGCCGCGCAGCACCGCCGGCCAGGCGCGGGCGAAATCCTCGCGCGTCGGCCACAGCCGGGTGATCTTCTGCGAGACGAGTGCGCGCTCCTCCTGCGGCCGCGCCAGGTTGGTGATGATCTCGCCGATGCCGAAGATGCCGATGGCCAAGGTCGCGACGTCGATGCCGTCGGTGAGCTCGTTGATGCCGAAGGTGAAGCGCGTGCCGCCGGTATTACCGTCGGTGCCGACGAGACCAATGAGCAGGCCCAAGATGATCATGGCGATCGCCTTGATCACCGAGCCGTGCGCCAGCACGACCGCGGCGATGAGGCCGAGCACCATCAGCGAGAAATATTCCGGCGCGCCGAACGACTGGCCGACCTTGGCGAGCGGCGGCGCGAAGGTGGCGATCAGCAGGGTCGAGACGCAGCCGGCGAAGAAGGAGGCGAGCGCCGCCACCGCCAGCGCGGCGCCGGCGCGGCCCTGCCGCGCCATCTGATGGCCGTCGATGCAGGTGACCACCGAGGAGGTCTCGCCCGGCAGGTTCACCAGGATGGCGGTGGTCGAGCCGCCGTATTGCGCGCCGTAGAAGATGCCGGCGAGCATGATCAGGCCCGAGGTCGGCTCGAGATGGAAGGTGAGCGGCAGCAGCATGGCGATGGTGGCGATCGGGCCGATGCCGGGAAGGACGCCGATCAAGGTTCCGATCAGCGCGCCGGCGAGCGCAAAGAAGATGTTTGCCGGCGTGAGCGCCACTCCGAAGCCGACGATGAGATTGTCGAGCAGCTCCATCTACCACTCCGGCCAGACCGGGATGGTGAGCCCGAGCCCGAGAATGAAGATGCCCCAGGAGAGAACGATCAGCACCAGCGCCGCCGCCGCGGTTTCGAGCGGCCGCAAGCCGCGCGCCGCCACCGAGCCGACGGCGATCAGCAGCAGGATCGAGAGCACGAGACCGAGCCGCTCGATGCTCACGCCGAAGATGACCAGGCTGGCGGTGACGAAAATCACCGCCCGCCATGCCGAGCCTTGCTCGGACGAAACGAGGCGCGCGCCCTGCCCCTCGCGCAATCCCTGCACCAACACGACGACGCCGAGGGCGAGCAGGATCCAGCACAGCAGCCGCGGCACGTAGCCGGTGCCCATGCGCAACGCGGTGCCGATGGGATAGTCGCGCGAGAGCCACAACCCGAGCAGCGCCACGCCGACGAACAGGAGGCCCGCCAGCACGTCCTTGCGCGCGAGCATGTGCAGCGCTGAGGCTCTGGGATCTTCTCGCCGTTCACCGAGTGTCATGTCTCACACTCCGGGGTGTAGCGTCGATCGTAGGATGGGTTGAGCGCAGCGAAACCCATCCTTGTTTTCGCATGGACCCATGATGGGTTTCGCGTCGCTCAACCCATCCTACGACTGAGGTGGAATGATCGGCAGCAGCAGGTAAGACGGCTTGTCGCCGCCGGAATGGATGGTGTTGGTGCCGGCATTGTAGTCGGCGTGATAGTGCATGTAGGAGGCGCTGCCGACGCCGTCGCGCGGCTGGATGTCGAGCCGGATGCGATGACCCTTTCGGAACACCATCGAGGTCGGCCAGATCTCGACCTGCACCTCGACGATCTCACCGGGCGTGAGATAGAGACGGCGGCGGTGGCGGTGATAGGGGCGATGAGGCAGCGACAGCTCCGGATCGAGCTCGCGATGAGAAACGCGCAGCCAGCCTTTGGCGACCGGAACCGGCGTCCCCTGCTGGCCGGTCTCCAGCACCTCCTTGCCGTCGCCGTCGATGTTGCGCAGCGTGAGAAAGAGATCCATGTCCTCGGTCGAGCTCGAAACCCAGAGCACGGCGGCGAGCGGGCCGGTGACCTCGACGTCGTACTGCAGCGGCGGAGTTTCGAGTGCCACGCCCATTCCCGGCGGAATGCCGCCACCCATGACCTGCGAAGACGCGGCCGAGGTCGAGCCCATCGAGCCTAAACTGGTCGCGGGATAGGTGCGCGCGTTGCAGGTCGCAGGGTTGGCCGCAACGAGAGCGCCGGCATTGGCGGCCGCGCCCGGCGCGGGGGGCGCGGGCGGCGCCAGGTCGAAATAGAATTTGGTCCATTGCGTGCGCGCGAGCGGCCATTCGTGCTCGTGACGCCATTCGACCTCGTCGCGGCCCTTGCGGATCGCGAGCTTCACCGGCGGCTCGTCCATGACGCCGTTGTCGATGCCCTTGAGCCAATAATCGAAGAAGCGCAGCTGATCGCGCCGTCCGTCCTCGGTATAGAACGGATGCACGTGGGTGCCGGCCTGGATGCGCAGCTTCTTGTGCGGCGTGGCGGCGCGCATGAAGGCCTCGGTATTGCCGCGCAGGTGCAAGCCCATGCCGGACCAGTTGCCGACGCTGAACATCGGCACGGTGATCTTCTCCCATTGCGCCTGCGCGCCGCGAAAGGCGCCGCTGTCGAGGCTGTTGCTCAGCCAGAAATGCAGCGTGTTGCTCTGCCAGGCATTGGGATGGTGGCGCGACGCCCGCCCGACCACGTGATGCATGAGATGCGCAACGTACCAGTTGGGCATGAACAGGCTGAGCAGTCCGCCGTGGAACAGCGCGTCGCGGTAGAGATCGGCGAAGCCCTCCCAGGGGATGATTGCCTTCAGCGACGGCGGCTGGTGGTTGGCGACAAACCACTGGTTGATGGCGAAGTAGGAGATGCCGGAGAGCCCGACATTGCCGTTGCACCAGGGCTGCGACGCCGCCCATTCGATGGCGTCATAGAAGTCGATCGATTCCGCGAGCGACCACGGCTCGCATTGGCCGGGCGATTTGCCGCTGCCGCGCCCGTCGACGCGCACGGCGGTGTAGCCGCGCGGCACCCACCAGTGTGGGTTGACGGTCTCCCAGTTCATCAGCGGGTTCGGTTTTTCCTCGAGCGTGTCGGGTGGAACCCAGAGCTTGTCCTTCTGGTAGGGGCCGAGATTCAAGATCGCGGGGAAACGCCCGTCGGCATCCGGCCGGAACACGTCGGCCTTGAGCCGCGCGCCGTCGCGCATCGGAACATCGACGTCCTTCTCGATCGCGATGCCGTAGAGAGGCACCGCGGGAGCCGGCTCCATTTTCATTGCTGCTCTCTTCCTGGCTTCCCCGTTCGCCCACGCTCGAGTGGCTTGCTGCAGCCAGCTCGCCGCTCAATCCGGCAGCTCGACCTTCACCTGCTCGGTCACCTTCTTCCAATAAGCCATCTCGGCGCGGTTGAACGCCTGCGCGTCCTCGAGCGAGCCGCTCGGCGTGGCCTTGATCATCTGCTTCTTGAACGCCGTCTCCACCGGCTCGGAATTGAGCGCCTGCGCGGCCGCCTTGCGCACGGTCTCGAGCACGTCGCGGGGCGTCGCGGCGGGTGCATAGAGCGCCGACCACAGGCCCTTGCTGTTAGGGTAGCCGAGCTCGGCGAGCGTGGGCACGTCGGGATAGTCCGGCAGGCGCTGCTCCGACATGACCGCCAGCGCGCGCACCTGTCCGGCCTTGATGACGCCGGTCGAGCTCGCGGCATTGACCAGCGCCACATGTGCGTCGCCGGTCACGAGATCGTTGGTGATGGCGGCGCCGCCGCCCTTGTTCGGCAAGTGGGTGAGCTCGACACCCGCCCATTGCGCGAAGGCCTCGGTGTCGTAGTGGTTGTTGCTGCCGGTGCCGACGCTGGCGTAGCGCGCCTTGCCGGGATTGGCCTTGGCGTAGGCGATGAACTCGGCATAGGTCTTGGGCGCGAAATCCTTGGTGGTGGCGGCGAGCACGAGCGGAACCTCGCTCAGCCGCGTCACCATGACGACCTCCTTGTCGTAGTCGATCTTGAATTTCTTCTTGTAGATGATGGGGGTCAGCGCGTTGGTGCCGGGATTGCCGATCTGCAGCGTGTAGCCGTCGGGCTTGGAGCGCGCCATGTCCTCGATGGCGATGATGCCGAAGGCACCCGGCTTGTTCTCGATCACCACCGGCTGGCCGAGGATCGGCCGCATGTGCTCGCCGACGATGCGCATGACGATGTCGGTGGCGCTGCCGGGCCCGAACGGCACTACGACCTTGACCGGCTTCGACGGATATTTGTCCTGCGCTTGAACCTCAACGCCGCCGAGGGCGAGACAGAGCGCGATCAAGAAGCCCAGACATCGCACGAAGCCTCGCATGTCATCCTCCCACATGCCTGAAGTCGTTGCCGGCTTGCTGTCGATGCCCGTAGATCGACTTACTCCGCGGTCTCAACCTTCACCTGGCTGGTGATGTCCTTCCAGGTCTTGATCTCGCCGGCGAGCCAGGCCTTGGCGTCGTCGAGCGACTTGTTCGGGACGATGTTGAAATTCTGCTTCTTGAAGGCATCGACGACGGCGGGCGCCTGCAACGCTTCGACCGAGGCCTTGAAGATCGTCTCCAACACCTCTTTCGGCGTGCCGGCGGGCGCGAACAAGCCTTGCCACGCGATGGTACCGACGCCGGGATAGCCGATCTCCTGCATGGTCGCGATGTCGGGATATTCCGGCAGGCGCTGGTGGTTGACCAGCGCGAGCGGCCGCAGCTTGCCGGCCTTGATCTGCGCCGCGCTCGAGGCGACGTTGAGGAAGGAGGCCTGGGTGTCGCCGGTGATCATGTCGTTGATCACGCCGGAGGCGCCGTTCTTGTTGTGAATGGCGATCATGTCGAGATCGCCCGCCTTCTTGGCGAAGAATGCCATGTCGTAGTGGGGATAGCTGCCGGCGCCGACGCTGCCGTAGCGCAGCTTGCCCGGGTTCTTCTTGGCGTAATCGATGAGCTCGGGAACGGTCTTGACGTTGAAATTCGTCGTGGTCACCAGCAGGAATTCCGGGATGTCGACGAGGCGCGATACCGCCACCACGTTCTTGTCGTAGTTCGGCACCTTGGCGGGCGTGAGCACGGGGCTGATAGTGTTGGTGGTCACGTTGCCGAGCATCAGCGTGTAGCCGTCGGGCCTCGCGTTCACCATTTCGTTGATGGCGACGATGCCGTTGGCGCCGGGCTTGTTCTCCACCACGAACGATTGCCCAGTGATCTGCCGCAGCTGCTCGCCGAGGATGCGCGCCACGATGTCGGTCGCGCCGCCGGGGGCGTAGGGGACGACGATCTTCACCGGCTTTGCCGGATATTTATCCTGCGCCGTGGCCGTGACGGTGCCCAATGCGAGCGCCAGCAGCGCCAAGCCCAGAGCGGCTCTTTTCATCGCATCCTCCCTGCTTATTGCTTGCCCGCCGCCCGCAAGCGGGTGGGCGCTTTCCCATCAATTGTAGCCCAGGCCTGCGGCTCGAAAACAGCGATCAGCCGCGCGATGTTGTCGCTTCTTGTGGAACCGTAGCCATCGTCGTCCCCGCGAAGGCGGGGACCCATAAACATGGGTTCCTGGAATATGGCTCCGCTTTTGCGGAGACGACGGCGATCCCTACGCCTTGATTCCATGCAGGCTGTGGGAGGCGTCCTTGCAGGTGAAGAACACGACGTCGGCGTCGGGCGTTGCTCCCCCGTAATGCACGACATTGGCGGGAACATAGACCACCGAGCCGGGCTTGGCCTCGATCTCCTTGTCGCCGATCTTGCCGCGGAAGGTGCCCTGCAGGATGTAGATCCATTGCTCGTTGGGATGGGAGTGCGGCTCGGCGCCGGTGCCGGCGGGCATCTGCATCAGCCCCACGATCATGCGGTCGCCCTCGACGCAGGCGCCGTTGGCGGTGGAATAGTCGGGACCACCGAGGATGTGATTGACCTTGGCGAGGTCGAATACGTACTCGCCCTCACCCGCGCGGGTGGCGCCGGGGGTGCGCGCGGCGACAGCTTGCTGCGACATTGCTTGTTTCCTCCGCTTATCGACTTGCGAGACTACCCGGCTCAGGCGAACGCCCGTGCCGCCGCCGTGTCGTCGGCCGCGCGCAGCAAGCGCCGCGCCAGGCCGCCGAGAATGGTGGACTGCTCGGCCGCCGCGATGGACGAGCCGCGGATCTGCTGCACGCCCTCCGGCGCTCCCATGTCGAAAGGATAGTCGCTGCCGAGCAGCACGCGGCTGGCACCGACATGGCCGACGAGGAACTCGAGCACCTCCTTCGAGTGCACGATGGTGTCGAAATAGAAGCGCGCGAGCGAGTCGGTCGGCGGCTTGGGCAGCTTGCGCTTGGGCTCTGCGCGCACGTGCCAGCCGTGCAGGAAGCGCCCGGCCTGATAGGGAACGAAGCCGCCGCCATGGGCGAGGCAGATTTTCAGTGACGGATGGCGCTCGAGCACGCCGCTGAACACGAGGCACGCGGCAGCGATGGTGGTGTCGAGCGGATTGCCGATCAGGTTGTTGAGATAGTACGAGCCCAATCGATCCATCCCCGCCACGTTGATGGGATGGAGCAGAATGAAGGCGCCGAGCTCCGCCGCCGTCGCCCAGACCGGCTCGAGCTCGGGATCGTCGAGGTTCTTGCCCGCCACGTTCGAGCCGATCTGCATTCCGCGCAGGCCGAGCGTCCGCATGGCGTGGCGAAGCTCGTCGGCGGCGAGCCTGGGCGCCTGCATCGGG